>JAAYCI010000040.1 GCA_012729855.1 Oscillospiraceae bacterium | reverse complement strand
GGGGCAACAAGAAGTACATGAACATGAAGCATCTCGAAAATCTGACCGCAGACCTGGATGCTGCCGTTAGCTGAACAGCAACCTTTTGGCCTCGTTTCCTATTTTGCGCATAAATCTTGACAGTACCTGTTCCTGCGCGGGCAGCCGCTGTATGGCGAGGCGCTTTATGTGCGCTGAGGCAGCATTGCCAAAATAACACAGACGCCTGATTGGATAACCCAGCCAGACGTCTGTGTTTGATATAACGGTGCATAGCGCGTCACATATATTCCGGGATAACTATTCAGACATGTACAGCAAGAGAGTATTCCCCCACTTTCATGGTGCCCTCCACACTATTATATGCGATAAAAATATACTTGTAGGTGCCCGAACGTTCCGGCATGGTATTGTAGGTTTTTAAGTCGGTGTTATAAATCATAAAAGTGTCGTATTGGGTAGAGGCTGGCAAATAGGAATACAGGGAAGGCACCAAACCAATAAGTGTTGTATTCACAGTAGTCAACCATTGTTCACTTTTCAAAATTTCAGCATTGAACGCAGAAATTTCTGCTTTATCCGCAAATGTAATGTCGCTGGAAGCAAGGTATCGCACAGTATCAGGGTTTGGCGCCGTTTGTACCCCCGTTGTCCAATCTTGTGTGGCTATGTCCCCCTTGTCTGGTAAATCAAAACCGATTTTTGTTGATATCCGATCTACATACGAGAAATCATGTGAATACATGTCGCTGAAAACAAAGCTAAATGAGCCATATAGAACAAGTAAAACGGTGAAAATAATTCCCACAACAATATTTTTTGTTGCTTTATACCCTTTTCTCTTATATATGATCCCCAGTATCAGCGATGCGAGGGGAATGGGCAATGGCAGGAAAAACATCCACATGTTTTCCACCATTGTATTGGTATTGCTGGTGCTTGTTGCAGCCAGCGCCAATGCCAGGTAAAGCGTGAAAAATGAAAGAATGAACAGCAAAAGCAAAACCGTGCGAATGCCTTTTTTGCCTCCCCTGGGAGGCAGTGGATATCCCCACCCTCCCGGCGGTGGGGGGTATATGCCATATGGCGCAGGGTTGTAGGGCTGGCCTCCCCCATTTTTTCTGTTCTGTACCATTTTCACACCCCAAATGATTTATGAATCGAATGCCGGCCTGCAAACCGTGCTTTAGAGATAGTATCATTATATATGATACTCACAAGCAACTACCAGCTTTTAGCCAAATAAAAAACAAATCCGAATCTCCGGCCCGGGAAGACCGTGTTCGGATTTGTTTTTCTGGTGGACACGAAGGGGATCGAACCCTCGACCTCTGCGTTGCGAACGCAGCGCTCTCCCAGCTGAGCTACGCGCCCATACCCGTGCGCAGCACGCGCATAAAGGCTACCAATATAATTTATCGTATGCCGCGGCAAATGTCAAGCCAAAAAACGGCCCCGGCGGTGGGGCACCGGGGCCGGGCAAAGCGCCCAAGGCATGTGCGTTTCAAGCGGTGCGCTGGCGGTACTTGGAAACCACCAGTGCCACCGATACAAGCGCCGCGGCGAAAATAAGCTGCATACCCATGCCCTGCCAGATGGTGTTCATGGCCTGCTGGGTGAACTCGGTGGTGGTGGTGGCGGTATCCACCACCTGCATGTACCAGGTGGTGGGCAAAAACTTGCCTGCCGTTTGCACACCGGCCCCCAGCACCTCTTTTGGTACATACACCCCGCCAAGAAAACACATGGCCAGCACCACCACATTGGCAATGGCCGTTACCATGTTGCTGTTTTTGCTCACCATGCCTATCAACAGCCCCAGCGCTGTGGAAAAAATGAGGAAGACAAAGGCGTTCAGCATGCATATCAGCGCGCCGGTGGCCAGCATGGCGTCACGGTATATTATGGCGGCCATCAACATATAAATCACAAAGCACAGCAGTGCCAGCACCAGCGCGCCCAGCCCAATTTGCCCATTGCGCTTACGCAGCGGCAATGCCGAGGCATTCATACGCGCCGCCAGGCCCTTTTGGCTGAACGCCAGCAGCACTGGCGCCAGGCCAAATATCATTACCATGGCCATGCCATAGCATAAAAACTGGAAGAAATAGTACACCCCCGCCCGGCTTTGTACCACCGTCTGTGTCAGTGCCACCGGCACCGCCCGGGCGTTGTCCGCCTGTGCGGCCTCCAAGGCTGCTTCCAGCCCAAAGCCGGCCTGTGTATAGGCGCGCACGGTTTTCACATAGCTTTCCACCTGGTTGTCCACATAGGCCCCCGAGTAGGAATCCGGCACCTGCGCAGTCTCCATTTCTGGTGATGCCTGCCCCAAAAAGGCCTGCTCGTACCCCGCCGGGATAAACAGGATGTAACTGGTTACCCGGCGGTACAGCGCGTCCTGCAGCACGCTCTGGTCATCTTCCAGCGGCACGGCCGTCTGGCGGCCATACAGGTAGTTGGTAATCGCCGCAGACAGTGCGCTGTTGTCCCGGTCTATCACGGTAACAGATGTTTTGGTCTCCTGAAAGCTGGCGCCGCCTTCCGCCGGCACCACATTGGCCATGGTTATGGCAATGCCGACAAAAATGCCGGTATACATGCACATGAGCCCAATATTCTTTCGCACAACGGCGAAAAAGGTTTTAAATACTTGCATATTGCCTCCTCCGCAGGGTCACCACGCTCACCACACCCATCACCAGGGCAATGCCCAATAGCAGCAGAAAGTCAAACCAGAACCGCGGGCCCACCCCGTAGGTATCCAGCACATAGAACCCATCCACAATCAGGCTTACCGGGTTGATGCGGTTTAAAAACGGCACGGTGCGCTCCACAATGTGGCGCATCTCGGTGTACATCAGCCCGCCTAAAAAAGACAACGTCAGGCTCACTGCTATCAGCAGGCCAATCTTACCACCCTCCCCAATGCGGGGCAGTGCCCCCAGCAGCATACCCAGCATCACCCCGCAGGCGCAGCCGGCCAGGCACAGCAGCAATATGCCCCCTGCGTTACTGCCCAGGTGCAGGCCCAGCACAAACCGCATGTACAGCAGCAGCAAACATACCTCGGCAAAGGTCAGCGTCAGGCTGGCCAAAAAGTCGCTGCTGGTTTGCACCCACTTGCGGGTGGGGGTAATGCTGCGCCGTGCGCCCAGGGGCGATTGTGTGGCCTGCACCATCATCACGCTGGTAAGCCCCGAAAAGCCACCATACAGGCAGGTCATCGCTATCAGGGCGTAAAAGTACTGCAGGCTGTAATCCAGGCTGCCGCCCGACAAAGATACCCGTTTTACAATGCTGTCCGTATCCATCAGGGTTGCCATTGCCTCGGGCAGGCTTTCCGGGTTCTGGGCGGCAATGTGTTCCAGGGTGGCCTGCACCTGCACATACCGGTCCAGTATGCCTTTCAGGATACTTTGCCGCACCCCCTCTTCTTTAAACAGTAGCGAAAGCTCGCCGGCAATCTCTATCACACCGTCCACTTTCCCCGCTTCCAGCGCCTGGCGGGCCTGCTGCCGGGGCAGGTATTCCAGCTTTAGCACCGCGTCGTCTCCGGTGCCAAGCTGCTCCAGCACCGTGGCGAAAGTGGCGTCGTCGCCGCTGTCCACCACGGCCACCGGAATGGGCTCAAACCGCTCGGTGCGGCTGGTCAGGTTGCCAAAGCCCAGGAAAAAGAAGGTGGCCAGCAATATGGGGAACCCAATACTCCAGAACAAAACACCTCTGTCCCGCAAAATCACCAGCAGGCGGTAAGCATAAAGGCGTGTCATTCAGCCTCACCCCCGTCCCGCAGCTGGCGGCCGGTTATCTCCAGGAACACATCGTTCAGGGTGGGCTGGTCGGAATACACCCGGCTGAACGGAATCTCCTTTTGCTGCAGGATGTCCAGCACCCGCAGCAGGTTTTGCCCGCCGGGGCGGCTGCGCACCGTCAGCTGGCCGTCTTCAAAAGTCACCTCGTACACACGGGGGATGCCCTTCAGCACCTCCATGTCTTCGCCGCTTATCCCAGCCAGCTCAATGCGCACGGTCTCCCCCACCTTGATCATCTGCTTCAGGCTCTCGCTGGTGCCCTCAGCCAGGCTGCGCCCGGCATCCATGATGACAATGCGGGTGCAGATCTGCTCCACCTCTTCCATGTAATGAGAGGTATAGATGACCGTGGCGCCCTGGCGGTTCAGCTGCTGGATGCCGGCCAGGATGTGGGCGCGGCTTTGTGGGTCTACCGCCACGGTGGGCTCGTCCAGAATGATGAGCCGGGGCTTGTGGGCCACCCCGCAGGCGATGTTCAGCCGGCGCAGAAGCCCGCCGGAAAGCTTGCGGGGCAAAAACTTGCGAAAATCCTCCAGCCCCACAAAGGCGATGGCTTCCTCCACCAGCTGCCTGCGCTTGGCCTTCTCGGCTATGTACAGCCCGCAAAAGTAGTCGATGTTCTCCTGCACGGTCAGCTCGCCAAACACCGCCACCTGCTGCGGCACCATGCCAATCTGCTGCTTGATGGCATAGCTGGTGGGCGTCATCTTCTGGCCAAACAGCGTAATATCGCCCTTGTCTATGGTAAGCAGCGCCAGCATGCAGTTGATGGCCGTGGTTTTGCCGCTGCCGTTGGGGCCCAGCAGGCCCAGCACCTCGCCCTCCTGTATTTCCAGGCTGAAATGGTCCAGCGCAATCAGGTCTTTGTAGCGCTTCACCAGGTTTTGTACCGAAACAATGGTTTCCATGGGGGTTCCTCCTGTGGCTTGGGTTGCTCTCTGCTGTTAGTATAATGCAAAACCCGGCGGCACAGCAGTGTACACCGTCAGCAACCGGCATGACATCTGTCACTGTTTTGTGCACCGGATAGACTTTTTGCCACAGCCTGCGCTATACTGGTAAAAGATGATGCGCTATGGGTACGCCCGTGGCGGGAAAGGCGGTGGCAGGCGGTGAAATGGCTGAGCAAGCTGGCGCTCTACCTGCCGGGGCTGGCCCTGCTTTTGCTGCACGGGGTAAACGCCACCGCCATTGCAGCCCTGCTGGCCGCCCTCATCGCGGTTTGCCTGTGCGCCTATTTCCGCCAGTGGTGGGCCACCGCGCTGGTGTGTGCCGCCTGGCTGGTGCTGGGCATTATATTTCCGCCGTTCGCCTTCTTCTGGCCGCTGCTGCTGTACGACATTTTGGCCAAACGGCTGTGGCCGCTGCTGGCGGTGTGCACCGCCGGGCTGCTGGCCGCCATGCGAATCTATACCGGGGTGGACATTGCCATCCTGGCCTTCACGGTGGGGCTGGCGGTGCTGCTGTGGGCGCTGCAGCGCCGGGTGGATGCCCTGGAGCAGGAGGCCCGCCTGGTGCGGGACAGTGCCCGCGAGGCCAACCTGGCACTGGCGCAGAAGAACGAAGCCCTGCAGCAGGCGCAGGATGCCAATGTGAAGCTGGCCACCTTGTCAGAGCGTGGGCGCATTGCGCGGGAGATACATGATAACGTGGGCCACATGCTGGCGCGCAGCATGATGCAGGTGGGCGCGGTGATGACCGTGAACAGCGACCCCACCGTGGCCGAGGGGCTTACGCAGCTGAAAGACACGCTGACCCTGGCCATGAACAGCGTGCGGGAAAGCGTGCACGACCTACGGGACGACGCGGTGGACCTGTACGAAACCGTGGCCCGCAGCCTGCGGGATTTTTCCGCCTATGACACCAACCTCAACTACGACATGGGCCACGACGCCCCCGCCCCGGTAAAAGCCTGCTTTGCCGCCGTCACCCACGAGGCGCTGGCCAACATCGCCAGGCATTCCAATGCCACCCGCATTCAGATAAGCCTGCAGGAGCACCCACGCTTCTACCAGCTGGCCATTGCCGACAACGGCACGGGCCTGCCCCAAAAGCCCGCCGCCGCCACCGGCATGGGGCTGGAGAACATGCGCTTGCGCACCGCGGCGCTGGGCGGGCGCTTCACCGTGCGGCGGCAAAATGGCTTCAGCATCCATATCACCATCCCCAAAGCGGAAGGAGAAAAACCGCATGACGCTGATTCTGGCCGATGACGACCCGCTGGTAACGGCGGCGCTTCAAACCATTTTGCAGGCCGACGACAGCCTGCAGGTGCTGGGCACGGCCGCCGGCGGGGCGGAAGCTATCGATCTTTACTTCAAGCACCGGCCCGACCTTGCCCTTTTGGATATCCGCATGGGCAGTGTGAGCGGGCTGGACGCCGCCGAGGCTATTTTAAGCCGCGACCCCGAGGCAAAGCTCCTCTTCCTCACCACCTTCTCGGATGACGACTATATCCTGCGGGCACTGCGCATGGGGGCCATGGGGTACATCCTCAAGCAGGATTTTGACAAGATCATCCCGGCGCTGCACGCCGCCCACGCCGGCCAGCGGGTGCTGGGGGGCGAGGTGGTGGCCCGCCTGCCCCAGCTGATGGACGACCCCGGCAAAAAGGCCGCCCCCGAGCCCCTGGGCCTGGGCGAGCGGGAGATGCGCATCATTGGCCTGGTGGCCGAGGGGCTTTCCAACCGCGAGATCGCCGAGGCCGTTTTTCTCAGCGAGGGCACGGTGCGCAACTATATCAGCACCATTCTGGACAAGCTGGACCTGCGCGACCGCACCCAGCTGGCTGTCTTTTACTACCGCAATTTGAAGTAAGGCGTCTACGCTTTACAAAACGAAAAACACACGCCTCTTTTAAAGCAGGCGTGTGTTTTTCCGATAGAGTGTCCATTGTGGTTGCCAACACAAAAGGACGGACATGGGATTGGTTTTGTTGGGCGTATGGCCGCCAAGCGCTTTTACAGCGCGGCCCGGGTGTGCTATAATGAAATGTAGAACATATCCGGCTTACCAAATTTTGTACGCCTCCACACCCTTCCGCAGCTCGGCGCGGAAGTCGGGGTGGGCAATGGCAATCAGGTTTTCAATGCGTTCCACCACACTGCGGCCGCGCATGGGCGCAATGCCGAACTCGGTCACGATATAGTCGATGTTGTTGCGGCTCATGGTAACCACAGCCCCCAGCGACAACACGGGCTTGATGGTGGAAATGGTGCCGTTCTTGGCGGTGCTGCGCAGCGCGATGATGGACTTGCCGCCCTTGGAATGGATGGCGCCCTCGGCGGTGTCGTTCTGGCCGCCGCTGCCGCTGTAGGTGCGGGTGCCTATGGCCTCCGACGCGATCTGGCCGGTCAGGTCCACCTCCACAGCGCTGTTGATGGAGATCATCTTGTCGTTCTTGGCAATGTTGAAGGGGTTATTTACATAGGGCCCCCGCATGATGCAGACCGCCGGGTTGTTGTGCATCATGTCATACAGCCGCTGGCTGCCCAGCGCGAAGGTGGCCACCATTTTGCCCTTGAAGTAGGTCTTTTTCCGGTTGGTGATGACACCGGCCTCCACCAGGTCTACAATGGAGTTGGTCAGCAGCTCGGTGTGCACGCCCAAATCGCGCTTGTTCATAAAGGCCATGGCCGCGGCGTCCGGGATGCCGCCAATGCCCAGCTGGATGGTGGAGCCATCCTCCACCAGTTCGCTCACATACTGGCCGATGGTCATTTCCTCGGGGCTGGGGGTTCCAGGCTCCAGCGTAAACACCGGCATGGGGGCTTCCACCAGGTAGTCTATCTCGGAGATATGGATCTCGGTATCGCCGTACACCAGCGGCAGGTTGGGGTTTACCTCCACAATCACCAGCTCGCACTCTTCCGCGGCATCCTTCTCGGCCACGTTGCTAAGCGAAAAACGCATGTAGCCGTGTTCGTCCATGGCCGAAACCGCACCCAGGAAAACATTGGGCTTGTGGTATTCGCGCCAGCGGAGGGCCTGGTTGTGCAAGTGCCCGGGCACGGTGCTCAAAAGGCGTTTGGCGTGGCTGTCGCGGGCAGGGGCCATAAAGAACAGCCCGTCTATCGTGAACTTGTCGGCATACTGTTCGTCGTTCAAAAAGGGGAACTTGTTCAGCCCTATCGCGTTGTCAATGGTCACATTGTCAATGCGGTCTGCAATGGTGTGCAGGTTCGACAGCAGCTTCACCGGCTCCTGCGCCGCCAGCGCCGAGAAAATCACGTCGCCGTTCTTGATTTTGGAAAGCGCTTCCTCCACGCTTACCGTTTTGTCCCGATACATTTGCTTGTAGTCCATGGTTTCTTCCCTCTTTTGCTTTAGTATTGACTGTGTTGCCTGCCTTGCAGGCTTTATTCCTTCCGCGCCTGCCGGCCCCAAAAGCCGCCAAGACGATATGCCCCTATTATTCCCCACCGGAGGAGGTTCTGAAGTGGCCAAGCTAAACCCTGCCGATACTGCCGCCATGCTGGATTTTGTCTATGAACTGCCCGACGGTTATTTGAACTTCCCCCAACATGTATTGCAGCTCATCTCCAAATACTTCAGCCACCATATCCTCACGTTCATCCCCATCAACACCCGCAACATTGCTTTCAGGAAGCTGCAGATGGACAGCTGGCTGAACGATTATGTCTCGCTTAACCTGAGCGATGCTTCCATGCGCAACTACAACCTGCACTGCTTTGAGGATGATATATTCCGCTATAAAAACCTGCCCCAGCGGCTGAAAAACAAAACGGTGGTTTACATTGAAGATATCATGCCCTATGAGCAGTACTGTCAACTGGAATACGCCCGCCAACTGATGAAGTTCAATCTGGCCTACCAGGCGGTCATCCACCTGAACTACCAGGACACCAAGCTGGGGGTCATATCGGTTTACCACACGCCGGAGGAAGGCAACTTCACCGAGGATGACTTCGCGCTGTTTGAGACGCTGGCCAGGTTTATCACCCAGCACTATGCCATTGCCATTGGCAACAGCCAGCGCTATATGGCCAGCACCATGTTCGAGGCCTGCTACGACCGGCTTGACCTGGGCGTGGTGATGATCAACGACAAGCTGCAGGTTATCAAAGCCAACAGTGCCGCCGAAATGTTTGCCGATGCCATCTTGGGCAGCGGCGCGGGCGCCAAGGTGAAAAAGGGTATTGATGCCGCCGGCCGGTATCCCCACATCCAGCAGGTTATCCGCGACATTGGCAGCCCCATCTTCCTTAAAAAGACCGAGCCCGCCACCCTGTCGGCCGATGGCAACCTGTTCGAGTTCTACTCCAGCTCCTTCGTGTCGCCCAACAAGAACCTCAGCAAAATCGAGTCGCTCTACATCGTATTCATCTTCCGCAACAGCAAGGCCGACCTGTTTTCCGGGGCCAACCAGCAGCTGCTGGCCGTGCTTACCAACCGCGAAGCGGAGATTGTGCGGCTCATCTCCAAGGGCTACACCAACGCCCAAATCTCGGAGGAGATCTACATCAGCGTACACACGGTGAAAACCCACATTTTGAACATCTACAAAAAGCTGCACGTTGGCAACCGTACGTCGCTTTTGCACAAGCTGGCCAGCGAATGAAGCCCTTTGTATTTCATTTAACAAACCCCTCTGTTAAAATATTAACCAATTGTGCCGGCTTTGTGTATCGCCCAAATGGGTGATGCGCCCCGCTTCCTTCTAATACTTTTGGCTGATATTGAACCGGCCAAGCCCACGTATACCAAAAAAAGCACCCAGCATCTGCAAATTCGCAGGCGCTGGGTGCTTTTTTGCGCTGGTTTATTTCTTTTTCACCAGTATGGCAATACGGGCGCCTTTGTCGGCAAAAGCCCCAAAGTTAAACACCGGCAGGGTTTGGGTATCAAAGACGAAACCGTAGGTGTCGGGGCTGTAGCTTTCATAAGCGTCAAATACCAGCTTGATGGCCTCGGGGAAGCATTCCTCATCCGCATAGGGCGGGCTTTGGAAGTACAGCATCTCGCCGGCAGGCAGGTCTGCCAGCACGTAGCCGTCGGGTACGCCGCCGGTGTAATCGGCCGGTACCTCCACGGCCACGGCCCCCTCCGCGCAGCCGGGCGGGGTCATCCCCGGCGGCAGGCTGATGAAAGCCGGCAGGTCCAGCCGCGCCGGGATGCTGAGCAAGAGGCCCTCCCAGTCGCAGCCCTGCTCCTGGCAAAAGCTCCAGTAATCGGTACCGGTTTTGGAGTGCAGCATCACCAGCTTGCGGGCGGGTTTTTGTACTATCGTCGCTGTAACAACAGGGTTCATGGCAGTGTCCTTTCTTCTAAACATGCTGTCGGGCAGGGAGACGGGGTACGGGATGAAGTACTGGATGGGCCGGCCGCCCTTGCGGTAGGCCGTGGGGGTGATGCCAAACGCCGAGGAGAACGCCTTGGTAAAGCCCTCGTGCGACTGGTAGTAATGGTCCAGCGCCACCTCCAGCACGGGGCTTTTGCCGTTTTGGGCCAGCGTTTGCGCCGCCGCCGAAAGCCGCAGCAGGCGGATATACTCCCCCAGGCTTTTGCCGGTGGCCTGCCCAAACAGGCGGCCGCCATGCCGCAGGCTGTAGCCTGTGGCATTAGTCACCTGCGCCGGGGTCAAATCCTCGGCCAGGTGCCGCACAATATACTGCCGCATGGCTTCGGCGGCCCTCAAAGCTTCATCGCACATTGTTTTGTCTCCCCTGCCTTTAGCATAGCAGCCTGCCCGCCCGTTTTCTTGAACTTTTTGGCCAAATCCGATATGCCAAACCCGGCGTGTGGAATCTTAACCGGGCCATAAGGTTTTCTTAAGAAATCCGGCATCGCATAGTAAAACCCTGCCGGCTTTGGCTTGCTATGCTTGTGTTAGTAAACCAAAGAAACCTTCACTCAGGCAGGGAGAAAACTATGGAAAAGAAAAGCATTGCCATTCTATTCGGCGGCGTATCGGCCGAATACCCGGTGTCGCTGCAGTCGGCGCACGCGGTCATCACCCACCTGGACACCGCGCGCTATGTGCCGGTGCTGGTGGGCATCACACAGCAGGGGCACTGGTTCCGCTACCGGGGCGACGCCGCCCGCATTTTGGACGACACCTGGTGCAACCCCCACCATTGCACACCGGCGTTCATCTCGCCCTGCCGGCAGCACGCCGGCCTAGTGGAGTTTGGCACCGGCGTAACCGTTTTCACCAGGCTGGACGCCGCCTTCCCCGTGATGCACGGCACCTTTGGGGAGGACGGCACCGTGCAGGGCCTGCTGGAGCTGGCCGGCATCCCCATTGTGGGCTGCGGCACGCTGGCGTCGGCCGCCTGCATGGACAAAAACGTCGCCCACAAGCTGTTGCAGGCCGCGGGCATCGCGGTGCCGCAGTCGGCCACCTTTGGCGGCAGCACCGATTTTACAGAGATTGAAGCCGCCGCAAAAGCACTGGGCTTCCCGCTTTTCGTCAAGCCGGTGCGGGCGGGCTCGTCCTTTGGCGTCTCCCGCGTGGCCAATGCCACCGGCCTGGCCGGCGCCGTACAGAAAGCCTTCCTGTACGACGACCACCTCCTGCTGGAGGAGGCCATCGACGGCTTTGAGGTGGGCTGCGCCGTGCTGGGCAATAAGGACTTGACCATCGGCGCGCTGGATGAGATCGAACTGGCTGGCGGTTTTTTTGACTATACTGAAAAGTACAACCTGGTCACCTCAAAAATCCACGTGCCGGCCCGCCTGCCGGCTGAAAAAACGGATGAAATCAAACAGATAGCGGCCAATATCTACCGGCTGCTGGGCTGCAAGGGCTTCGCCCGCGTCGACATGTTTGTCACGCCCGAGGGGCGGGTGGTGTTCAACGAGGTGAACACCGTGCCCGGCTTTACCCCCCACAGCCGCTACCCCACCATGATGCAGGCCGTGGGGCTGGATTTCACCGCCGTGGTGGACCGGCTGGTTACACTGGCGGTGGCGCCATGAAGCAGACACGGAACATCACGGTGATGCTGGAACGTGAGGCCATCTACCGCGGCCCGCTGGTGCTGGTGAATAAGGACCACCCTGTGCAGGTTCCCCTGCCCATCATCCAGCTGGCGCAGGTGGCGCCGGGCATCCGGCTGGAGCGGCAGGCCGCGCTTTTGTACCAGGCGGTGATGCAGGCCACCGGCGCCGCGGCCCACATACAGCCGGTGAGCGGCTACCGCAGCCAGGACGAGCAAGCGCGCCTGTTCACCGATGCCCTGCGCGCGCACGGCGAGGCCTACACCCACACCTATGTAGCCCTGCCTGGCTGCAGCGAGCACCAGACCGGCCTGGCGCTGGACGTGGGTGAGCAAGGCGACGATATCGACTTCATCACCCCGCGCTTTCCCTACCACGGTGTTTGCCAGCGCTTCCGCGAGGTGGCCGTGCACCACGGGTTTATCCAGCGCTACCCGGCGGGCAAGGAGTGGCTCACCGGCATCGGGCACGAGCCCTGGCATTTTCGGTATGTGGGCTTCCCCCACTCGCTCATCATCTCACAGCTGGGTTTTACGCTGGAGGAGTATGTACAGTGGGTAAAGGCCTTCCCCTTGCACCGGCAGCCCTACCAGCTTGTGGCCGGCAAGCGGGCCTTTGCCGTTGGCTATGTGCCGGCACAGGGGCACTTTACGGAGATTGCGCTGCCGGGCGCGCCCTATACCGTTTCCGGCAACAATGTGGACGGCTTCATCGTGGCCTTGTGGGGAGGTGCGGCATGAACACAAAGCAGGGGTACAGCGGCATCGACCGCTTCCGCATTGTGGCCGCGCTGCTGGTGGTGGCCGTGCACACCTGGCCGCTGGTTTCGCTGGGCGTGCTGCCCGATTTCATTTTCACCCGGGTCATCGCACGCATCGGCGTACCCTTCTTCCTGGCCGTCAGCGGCTTCTTTCTGCTGGCGCCCTATGCCGAAAGCCCCAAAGCCTCGCCCGCGCCGGTGGGGCGCTTTGTGCGCAAAACGGCCATTGTATACGGGCTTGCTATCCTGCTATACATCCCTGTCAATATATACGCCGGGCACTGGGACGGCCTGCGGTCGGTTGGCGACGTACTGAAAATGGTGCTGGTGGACGGCACGATGTACCACCTGTGGTACCTGCCGGCGGCCATTCTGGGCGCTGTGCTGGTGTGGCTGCTGCTGCGGTATGTCGGCCTGAAAGGCGCCACCATCATTGCCGCGGCGCTGTATATCATCGGCCTGTTTGGCGACAGTTACTTCGGCTTCGTCGGCCAGGTTCCCTGGGTGAACGCCGCCTACCAGGGCATTTACACGGTAAGCGATTTCACCCGCAACGGCCTGTTCTACGCACCCATCTTCCTGCTGGTGGGCGCCTGGGCCGTCCGGCGGCAGGCACTGCCCCGCAAAACCGCTTTTATTGGGTTTGGCGCGGCGCTGGTGATGATGGTTGCCGAGGGCCTGGTGCTGTTTGCCGCGGGCACCCAGCGGCACGACAGTATGTATATACTGCTGCCCGTGTGTATTTTCTTCCTCATGGTCTGGCTGGCGTCCTTCCGCGGGGCCTCCAGCAAAGCCCTGCGGGATATCTCGCTGGTGGTCTATGTCATCCACCCGTGGGTCATTGTGCTGTTGCGGGGCGTGGCAACACCGCTGGGGCTGGATACCTTGCTGGTGAACAACAGCGTTGTGCACTACCTGGCCGTCTGTATTATATCCTTTGCAATAGCCATTGTGCTGGTATGGCTGAAGGGCCGCCTTTTGCCGGGCAAAAAACGGCAGGCCGCCCCCAAGCGCGCCTGGATGGAGATAGACATGGCGGCGCTGGAGCACAACACCCACCTGCTGCAAAGCCTGGTGCCCGGCGGCTGCCGGCTGATGCCGGCCATCAAGGGCAACGCCTACGGCTTTGGGGCCGTGCCGGTGGCCAAAGCATTGTACCGCTTTGGCGTGCGGGATTTCTGCGTGGCCTCGCTGGCGGAGGGCATTGCGCTGCGCAAGCAGGGGGTGAAGGGCAATATCCTCATTTTGGGCTACACCCACCCCGACGACGCCCCCCTGATAAAGCGCCACCATCTGGCCCAAACGGTGGTGGACGCCGCCCACGGGGTGGCTCTGGCCGCAAAGGGCATTCCCTTGCCGGTGCACATCAAGGTGGACACCGGCATGGGCCGCCTGGGCGAGCGCAGCGACCATCCCGATGCCCTCATACAGCTTTTCACGCTAAAAAACCTGCGGGTGCAGGGCATCTTCACGCAGCTTTCCAGCTGCGACAGCCGCCGCCCGGAGGACGTGGCCTACACCCGCCATCAGGTGGCCAACTTCAAAGCTGTGCTTGAAGGGCTTGGGCAGCGGGGCATTCCCCTGCCCCAAACCCACATCCAGTGCAGCTACGGCATCCTCAACTACCCCGAGCTCGCCGCCGATTTCGCCCGCCCGGGGCTGGCCATTTACGGCATTGTGGACGAAGCCTGCTGCTTTGGCCCGGCGCCCGATTTACGGCCCATCTTCCAGGTGAAAGCCGGCGTGGCCCTGATAAAAGAGGTGCGGCAGGGCGAGCGTGTGGGCTATGGCAGCAGCTGCGTGGCCCAAAGGAACATGCGCATCGCCGTGCTTACTATGGGCTATGCCGACGGGCTGGCGCGCAGCCTCTCCTGCGGCGGCGGGCAGGTGCTGCTGCACGGGCAGCGCGCGCCCATTGTGGGCAACATCTGCATGGACCAGGCCATGGTGGATGTCAGCGATATCCCGGCAGCAGCGGCGGGCGACATCGCCACCATCATTGGCCCCTCGGGCGGCGCGGAGATATCGGTGACTGCCTTTGCCAAAGCGGCCGGCAGCATCCCCAACGAGATTGTCAGCCGGCTGGGCACGCGGCTGGAGCGGGCCTACATTGTAAACCAACTCGAAAACACTGCACACGCCGCGCACAAAGTGCGCGCTTTGCCAAAAGCGGTGTACGCACGCTACCAGAAACTGGCGTAAAATTCCCAAAATGGCTGCGCTTCCTAAAACCGCATGGAACAGGTTTCAAGAACGCAGAACAGTGCCGGGCGCCCGGCTCCGCATTATGGGCAACAAAACAGGGCCCCTCTGCCAACTTGGTTTGGCAGAGGGGCTTATGGTGTTGCATCACAGGTGTTTCACCGTTTGGCGGCGGCCTTCTTCTGGGCTGGGTCGGTATAGCCCTCGTACTCGCCCGACGCAATGGCCCACAAATACAGGCTGGCCACCGAGCCATAGGGCGAATAGCGGCGCTTGTATTTGGCAAATAGCTTGGGCGTGATGGCCCGGTGGCGGTGCAGCATGCGCAGGCCACGCAAAATGGCCAAATCGCCATAGCTCATCACGTCGGGGCGCTGCATGGAAAAGGTCATCAGCATCTCGGCCGTCCACACGCCAATGCCCCGCAGGGCGCTCAGTTGGCGGCACACCTCGTCGTCGGGCAGGGCGTGCAGGGCTTCCAGGTTCAGGCTGCCGTCGGCCACCTGCTGCGTGATGCCCGCAATGTAACTGGCCTTGCGCATGGAAATACCACAGGCCTGCAGTTCCTCCACCGGCACCTTGGCCATCCGCTGGGGCGTCATTGGGTCAAACCGCTGCTCGAAGCGCCCCCACACCGTGTCCAGCGCTTTGGAGGAGATCTGCTGCGCCACAATGGAGCTGATAAGCGAGGTGTACAGGTTGGGCGTTACCTCCCGGCGCAGGTGGCCAATGGTCTCTATGGCCTGGGCCATTTTGGGGCAGGCGTTTTTCAGGTAGTCGGTCTCCACCGCGCCATATTCAAAAAACAGGGTGTTTGCCTCGGCCACTCCCCACCACTCCTCATCGTTCATTTTACGCACAGCTTTATTATAGCGGGCGCGGCAGGTCTTTACAAGGCGGGCTGCCCGGGTTTGGCGGTGGCTTTGCTTGACAGTTCCAAGCAGGGGCCGTTACACTGGTAGTATCCCATTCCAGCAAGGAGGCCCCCATGGCCAAAGAAAAAACCACCATCCCGTTTGAGGATTTCATCGCCGTTGTAGACCCCGCCACCGTCCCCTTTGTGATGACGCTGGACAGCCTGATGCGCAGCGCCGGCTGTACGGTGGGCATTGAACCGGCCAAGAACGGCTATGTGGTAAGCTACAAGCACACCGGCAGCGGCCGGGTGCTGGCCAATTTTGTTTTCCGCAAAAAAGGCCTGGTCATCCGCCTGTACGCGGACAATATCCTGAAATACATGGAGCGGCTGGAAAGCCTGCCCGCCGCCATGAAAAGCAAGGTGGCCAAGGCGCCGTTGTGCCGCCGGCTGGTAAACCCCGAGCTGTGCAACCCCCACTGCCCCAAGGGGTACGAGTTCATTCTGGACGGCGAAAACCACCAGAAATGCCGCTACAACTGCTTCATGTTCTTTTTGGACGACGCTTCCAACCCGGCCATCCGGCAGCTGCTGGAAGCAGAGCTGTCTTTCCGCGGCGCCCAGGCGGGAGGCTGATATGGCCATTGGCGCACAATACCTGCCCGATGCAGAGGCCATCCTCTCCCACCGGCAGGACAACGGCGGCGACCTATGGGCCACCGCCGACAAGCGCCTGATTAAAGGCGCGCCGTTCAGCACACTGGAGTGCGTGCAGTACCTGCTGGAGCTGGGCATGGAACCGGACGACCCGGTGCTGCAGGCCGCCACCGAGCTTATCTTCAGCACCTGGCAGCCGGACGGCCGCTTCAAGCTGGCCCCGCAGGGCGCCATATACCCCTGCCACACCGTTATTGCCGCCGAGGTGCTGTGCCTGCTGGGCTATGCCGGAGATCCCCGCTTGCAGAAAACCTTCTGCCACCTGCTGGACACCCAATACAAAGACGGCGGCTGGCGCTGCAACAAGTTCAGCTTTGGCCGCGGGCCGGAAACCGAATACGCCAACCCGCTGCCCACCCTCACGGCGCTGGGCGCTTTCCGCCACAGCCACCACCTGAACCAAACGCCGGCGCTGGACAACGCCGTGGCGTTCCTGTTGCGGCACTGGACCATCAAAAAGCCAATTGGCCCCTGCCACTATGGCATTGGCACGCTGTTCATGCAGGTGGAGTACCCCTTCCGCGGGTACAATCTGTTCGTCTATGTTTACACCCTGTCTTTTTACGCACGCGCCCGGCGGGATGCCCGCTTTTTGGAAGCGTTGGCCGCGCTGCAAGCCAAAACGGTGAACGGCCAGATGATGGTGGAGCGGGTGGTGCCCAAGCTGGCCAGGCTTGGCTTCTGCCAAAAAGGCCGGCCCAGCGCACTGGCCACCCGGCGCTACCAGGAGATTTTGGCAAATGTGGCGCTGGATGCCTGACAGGCTGCATCCACCATACCTTTTGGCATAAAGGCGTTTGGCCCCACACGCAAAAACACACCTCAAAGCCAAGGTGTGTTTTTCTATCTGGTTGCCTGTTATGCCGTTGCCGGCGCCTGCCGTTCCTCTGCCGCCGGTTGCAGCACCACAAAGCCGCCGCCCAGCGTGGTGGTGCGCAGCCATTTTTCCAGGCGGATCATATGGTCCTCCCCTTGGTCATACATCTGCGCGCTGCCGCCCTTCAGCGCCACCAGCAGTACCCAGTGCCAGTTGTCCAGGTTGTGCAGCGCGCCGTTGGAAAAGTTCAGAAACGCCACCGGCAGGTCACGCACAAACGCCCACTCCAAGAGGTTTTGCACCTGCTCGTAGGATGGCCGCTGGCACAGGTACTCGGGCACGTCCAGCACGTGGGCCTTCAGCGGCACACCGCATTCGGCGCCATAGCGCTCGGCGCCTGTGGCAAAGCGCTCGGTGGAGTTCAGGCCCATGCGCCCGGGCGTGGTGTAGTGCCACACGTCCTCCATCAGGCGGGTAAAGCCCTGGCGGTCGCTGCCGTCAAACGGGCTCAGCGGCGCGCACCCGGCGTGTGTTTGCGCCAGGTACCACATCATGGCCGAGCAGGTGGTGGGGCCGCAGCCGCTCAGGCGCTTGCGCTCGGTGGAGTACCACTCCTGGTTGCCGGCAAAGCGCGTCTCCGTGCCGTCTTTAATAAGCAACGCGTTCTTGTCGCGTATCGAAAACATGTCGGTCAAAGGCATCCCTCTTGGTTCAAATTATTGGTGGGCCGCCACCGCCCGGCAGCGCCCGCTTAAGATATCATTGTAAATCATCTGAATAAAATTGGCAACAACAGAAAACCCCGCCAAGCGGCGGGGTTTAGCTGTTTCATGTGGCTGCAGCATTTTTATGACGCATTGCTGCGCATCAGCGGCGTGCTGTCTCCCAGCCGGTCGCTGATATAGCCCTCCACCTCTTCAATAGGCATATCCAAAGCGGCCGCCAGCTCGCCAAACAGGTTCTTTTCGGCAATGTCGAACAATTCCTTCTCCACACTGGGTACTGTCTTTTTCTGCTCCAGTGTGCGCAGCTTCTTTTCGTACAGGGTTTTTATCAGCCGGGCCAGCAAAAAGCAATCGGCCGATTTCACCACGCTTTTATAGGTGTTGTACATCTCCTGCCGTTCCTTGTTGTCGGTGGGAAACACCTCAATATCCGGCATGCTGTCTATCAACGTTTTGGCCTGCTTGGCTGTAATCATCAGCCGCATCTTCACCGGGTTGCCCTCCACCGGTGCGTATACCTTGGAATTGGCCACAAAATGCGGCTTCAAAATATAGCACTGGTTTTCCATGCCCGGCAAATCCGGCACGCAGATGTCGGTTACCGTGCATACGCCCATGCTGCCATAAACCACCAAATCATCCACAGAATACATGTCGTCCTCGCTTTCCGTCTGTGCCCTTGTTTACAAAAAATTTAAGTATATATCAATTATACTTAAAATGTAAGCCTTTTGTAAGTGATTTCCGCTTTTTGGGGCAATCTTTGGTAATAACGCCAGAATTGAACGTTAATAATTTGTCAGCTTTGCCCATTCTGCCACTTTTCCCCGTTTATATGCTACAATGCAAAAGGCGGGCAATAAAACCCGCCGGCCAAACATTAATAATACATCAGGGTGATAGGATGCTGTTCATGCTTATGATGTCCACCAGCCAAAACCATGCACAAACACAACAAACCGATGCGCTTTGCGAGCACTGCCTTGCCCAAATGGCACAGGGCGATATGGCGGCACTTGAAAAGCTATATGCCTGCACAAACGCTGCGGTGTATGGCTTTGCGCTGTCCATTTTGCGGCAGCCGCAAAGCGCCGAGGACGTGATGCAGGACACCTATGTGGCCGTGTACAGCAACGCCGCCAGCTATCGCCCCATGGGCAAGCCCATGGCCTGGATCCTCACCATTGTGCGCAACCTGGCCCGCATGAGGCTGCGCAAAAAATCCGGCACCGACACCCCGCTGGAGGACAGCCCCGCGCCGCCCCCCACCGCCGGCTTTGAGCAAAACACCCTGGACAGGCTGGTGCTGCAGGCCGCGCTGGGCATTTTGGGCGACGACGAGCGGCAGATTGTGATGCTGCACAGCCTGACGGGCCTGAAGCACCGGGAGATTGCCGCGCTGCTGGAGCTGCCGCTGGGCACCGTGCTTTCCAAATACCGGCGGGCGCTGCCCAAGCTGCAAAACTACCTGAAGGAGGAGGCGTGAATATGGCCCTCAGCAAACATGAACTACAGGAAAGCCTGGCCCGCGCCGTGGCCGCCCAAACGCCCGACGTGCTGCCAAACGTCCTTCGCCGGGTAGGGGCCGGGGATACCGTCGGCGTGGAAGCTGCACCGGCCCAGCCCAACACCCTCACATTCCCGCTTGACGCTGCGCCCCCCCAAAAGCGCCGGCGCGCGTTGCGCTGGGTGGTTTCCGCCGCGGCGGTGCTGGTGCTGCTGTTGGGGCTGTACAGTGGTTTCAGCTATGTAAACGGGCTGGACGCCATTGTCAGCTTTGACGTGAACCCCAGCATTGAGCTGCAGGTAACACGCGCCGAAAAGGTGCTGGCCGCCACCGCGCTGAACGCCGAGGCCGATGATATCCTGGATGGCATGAACCTGGAGAACGTCGATTTGGACGTGGCCGTGAACGCGCTGATCGGCTCCATGCTCAAGCACGGGTATATCAGCGCCAACAAGAACACCATTTTGATCTCGGTGGAAAACAATAACGCCCAAAAGGGCGCGGCGCTGCAGGAACGGCTGGCCAACGAGGTGGGCAGCATCCTGAACAGCAACGCCGTGGACGGCGCCGTGCTTAGCCAAACACTGGCCGACGACGACCGCCTGCGCCAGCTGGCCGGGCAATACGGCATCTCGCTGGGCAAGGCCGCCCTGGTGGACCTTCTGGTAAGCCAAAACCCGCAGCTGGACTTTGCCGCCATGGCCGCGCTATCCATCAATGACATCTCCCTGCTGCTCAGCTCCAAGCAAACCGCGCTGGAGGGCGTGGCCTATAGCGGGCAGGCCAGCAGCACGGCCTACATTGGCGAGGAAAAGGCGGAGGCCGTGGCCCTGGCCTATGCCGGCGTGGTGCGCAGCAACCTGGTAAGCATCCAAACAGAGCTGGACTACGAGGACGGCCGGATGGTGTATGAGGTGGAGTTTGCCACCACCGCCGCCGAATACGAGTATGAGATAGACGCGCAGACCGCCGCCGTGCTGAAGCAGGAAACCGAGCCGGTGGAACACCCGGCACAGACAAATGACAACAGCGGCGTGGCGGCCGGCCCCCTCACCGAGGACGAGGCCAAGGCCATTGCGCTGCAGCATGCCGGCCTGCAGCAGGCGGACGCCCGCTTTGTAAAAGCTGTGCGGTACCAAAAGCAGGGCGTATGGCTTTATGAGCTGATATTCATGGACAGCCACTCCAAATACCGTTACCTGGTGGATACCAACACCGGGAACATACTGGACCACTATATTTACCAGCTGGGTGGCGGCGCCAGCCAGCCGGCCGAACCACCGGCCAGCACACTCCCCCAGCCGGCCTCCGACAACCCGCCAGCGCCGGCAAGCAGTTCCAGCACAGCGCCGGCCAGCGCTTCAAGCACACCGGCGCCCGCCCCGGAAAACCCGGCGGCCACACCGCCCGCTGCCACCGGCACCATCAGTGCCGAGCAGGCCCAAGCCATTGCCGCCGGCCATTCCAGCGTGCCGGCCGGCGAGATGCGGGTGCTTGAAATCAAGCTGGAGAAGGAAGACGGCGTTCTGGTTTATGATGTGGAGTTCACATACGGCGGCACCGAATACGACTACGAAATAGACGCCGCCACCGGCGCCATCCTGGACTGGGACATGGATGAAGCGGACGACGACTGATGTTAGGGACACGCCCTGGTCTTCGGTTCCAGTACCTCAATAACCGCCTGTTTCAAGCCCAACCATGCCCCCGACGCACCCAAGGCTGTCGGGGGCATGATTATGCAAACTCTGTCTTGCCTCCAAGTTGCTTCATACCGTATAATAGCTGCTGGGGCCATCTGTTTCCAGGCGCTCGGCCCCTGGGCTTTATTTTTTCACCTTTTCACAGTTACCATACATTTATATGCTTAAATCTATCTGATGCGACCGGCTGAAAACACGGCATACAAACATCGGTAAAACAGGTTTGGAGGGAAGCACTTGATTGAGATTAGCCATTTGACCAAACGCTATGGCAACCACACAGCCGTTTCCGACCTCAACTTCACCATCGAGAGCGGGAAGATATACGGCTTTCTGGGGCCAAACGGGGCGGGAAAATCCACCACCATGAACATCATGACGGGCTGCCTGTCTGCCACCGAAGGGCAGGTGACCATTGACGGGTATGACATTTTTGCCGACGCGGAGAAGGCAAAAAAGCTGATTGGCTACCTGCCCGAGCAGCCGCCGCTATACCCCGACATGACGCCCCGGGAATACCTGATATTTGTGGCCAAGGCCAAGGGCGTTGCCAAGCCCGACATTGACAAGCAGCTGGAATATGTGACCGGCGTTACCGGCATTGAGGACGTGCAAAACCGGCTGATCAAGCAGCTTTCCAAGGGCTACCGGCAGCGGGTGGGGCTGGCACAGGCCCTGCTGGGCGAGCCGCAGGTCATCATACTGGACGAGCCCACCGTGGGGCTGGACCCGTTGCAGATTATTGAAATACGCGATTTGATTACAAAGCTGGGCAAGGACCACACCGTCATCCTCAGCAGCCATATCCTCAGCGAGGTGCGGGCGGTGTGCGACGCCATCCTGATTATATCCCACGGCAAGCTGGTGGCCAGCGACACCCCCGAAAACCTGGAGAAGCTGTTTGCCGGCACCGCCACGCTGCAGCTTACGGTGAAAGCCAGCCTGAAAGAGGTGGAGGCCGCGCTGGAAAAGGTGGACGGCATCACCAGCCTGGCCAGTGTGCCGGCGCCCGATATGCCGGGCGCCCAGCAGGTAACCATTGAATCCAGCGGCGGCGACGACCTCTCCGAAAAAGTATTCTTCGCCTTCAGCGATATCCGCAAGCCCATTGTGCGCATGGCGCTCTCCCGCGCCAGCCTGGAGGAGATCTTCCTGGAGTTGACCACCAAGGATACCGACGACGCCCCACCCGATGATACCCCCGTGATGGCCGAGGTGGGCGGCATGGTGATGGCCGATTTAAGCTTTGGCGACGAGACCATAGAGGAGGTGCCCCATGAAAGCGATATTTAAACGGGAGTACCGCTCCTACTATACCGGCATCATCGGCTATGTGTTTGCCGCCTTTGTATTGCTGTTCGCCGGCATCTTCTCCATGATATACAACCTGAACGGCAACTACGCCAACTTTGAGTACGTGCTGCCCATGATGACCTTCGTTTTCCTCGTCACCATCCCCATCCTCACCATGCGGGTAATGGCCGAGGAACGCCGCCAGAAAACCGACCAGCTGCTCTATTCCCTGCCGCTGGGCATGGGCAAAATTGTGATGGGCAAGTACCTGGCCATGCTGGCGGTCATCGCGCTGCCCTGCGTCATCATGTGCATCTACCCGCTTATTTTTATGGCCTTTGGCAATGTGTACCTGCCCAGCGCCTACAGCGCGCTGTTTGCCTTTTTGATGCTGGGCGCCGCGCTGGCGGCCATTGGCATGTTCATCTCCACCATCACCGAAAACCAGGCCGTGGCCGCGGGTATCTGCTTTGTGGTCATGCTGCTGCTCTACTTCATGGGCTCGCTGGCCAGCTTTGTGCCGGCCACCGCGTTCTCGTCCCTCATCGCGCTGGCGGTGCTTATCCTGGTGGTGGCCGTTATTGTACGGCTGCTAACCAAAAGCACCTTCGCGGCGCTGGTGGTGTTCGTGGCCGGCGAGGTGGTTTTGGTTCTGGCCTACGTGCTTAGGCCCGAGTGGTTTGAGGGGCTGTTCCTCAGCTTTGTGCAGCAGCTTTCCCCCTTCGTGCGCTTCGATACCTTCATCGACGGCATCTTTGACATCAATGCCCTGGTCTACTTTATCAGCATCATCGTCATCTTCCTGTTCCTGTCTGTACAATCCATGGAAAAAAGGAGGTGGAGCTGATGGCCAAGAAAGAAAACCAGACCCCCGAAACCGGCGCTGCGCCGGAGACCAACAACAACGCACCCGAAACCGGCGGCAAGAAACCCGTGAAAAACCGCGCCTTCCGCGCGGGCGGCTACAGCATTGTTGTTAGCGTGGTGGTTATTGCCATTGTGGTGGTGGTAAACATGCTGGTGGGCCTGCTGCCCGCCACCGCCACCCAGCTGGACCTGACCCCCGGCCAGATTTTTGAGCTGGGCGAGCAAACCGAAACCATTGTGGGCGGCCTTGAGGACGACATCACCTTCTACTGGCTGGTGCAGAACGGCCAGGAGGACAACTACGTCACCCAGTCGCTGGACCGCTACGCCGCGCTGTCGGACAAAATTCACATCGAGAAAAAAGACCCGCTGGTACACCCCAACTTCGCCACCCAATACACCACCGACACCCTGTACAACAATAGCCTGATTGTGGTGAACGGCGAGCGCAGCAAGTACGTGAGCTACAACGACATTGTGACCAGCGTATACGACAGCGCCACCGGCGGCTACGCCTACCAGTACGAGGCCGAAAGCGCCATTACCAGCGCCATAGACTATGTGACCAGCGACGACCTCCCGGTGGTTTACATCCTGCAGGGGCACGGCGAGCTGACCCTGCCCACCGAGATGCGCAAGGCCGTGCAGAAGCAGAACATCACCTTTGCCAACCTGAACCTGCTGAGCACCCCGGCCGTGCCCGAGGACGCCGACGCGCTGTTCATCTACGCCCCCGAGCGCGACCTCTCCACCGAGGAAACCGCCCTGCTGAAAGAATACCTGATGGGCGGCGGCAACCTGCTGGTGATCACCGACTACCTGAACGGCGAGCTTTTGCCCAACCTGCAGGGCCTGATGGCCTATTACGGCGTGGAGGTACAGGACGGCTTTGTGTTTGAGGGCAACAACAACCGCAACCTGCGGGGCGTGCCTTACTACCTGCTGCCGCAAATCAGCTCCCATGCCATTACCACGCCGCTTATAGACGAGGGCTTTTATGTGCTGATGCCCATTGCACAGGGCCTTACCGTTACCGGCGACACCCGCGACACCTTAACGGTGACCGAGATACTGAAAACCACCGAGCAGTCCTACTCCAAGGTGGCCGGCTTCAACCTGACCACCGAGGCGATGGAGGAAGGCGACATTGTTGGCCCCTTTGCCGTGGGCACGGTGATGACCGAGACCGTGGGCGACACCACCACCAACGTTGTGTGGTATACGGCCTCCGAGCTGCTGAACCCCGAAATAAGCACCCTGGTGGCCGGCGGCAACCAGGACCTGTTTGTGAACACCATGGCGTGGATGTGCGAGCGTGACCAGGCCATTGCCATCCATGCCAAAAGCCTGACAGCCGAACAGCTCACCATTCCCTCCTCGGCCATCACGGCACTCAGCGTGGTGTTCATCGGGGTGGTGCCCGTGGTGCTCATCGCCATTGGCGTTATTGTTATGGTGAGGAGGCGGCGCCGATGAAACAGCGCACCAAGCTGCTGATCCTGGCGGCCATCCTGGTGGTGGGCATCGGCGGGTATTTCCTGGTGTCGGCCCTCACCGCCGAGCCCGAAACCACGCCGGAGGGCGACACCAGCGGCACGGCCATCCTGCCGTTTGCCTCATCGGATATCGCCACCCTGCGCTGGCAGTTCAGCGATGTCGACCTGACGGTGGCGCAAAATGACAGCGTTTGGACCTACCCGGCCGAGCCCGGCTTCCCGCTGGAGCAAAACACCCCCTACACCATGGCCGCCAGCCTGGCCACCGCGCAGGCGGTGCAAACCCTTACAGAGCCGGACGACATGGCGGAATACGGGCTGGACGACCCCGCCTTCACCATTACCGCCACCACCACCGGCGGCGAAACCTATGTGATGACCATTGGCGACTACAGCAACTTTTCCGAAGCTTATTATATGCAGGTGAACGGCGACACCACCAAGCTGTACCTGGTGAGCGAAGACCTGCCCAAAGCCTTTGCCTACACGCTGAACGACATGATACAGTACGAGACCCTGCCGGGCATTACCTATATCCAGCAGGTGGACATTGCCACCGATGACCACACCCTGCAGCTGAACCGCCGGGATGACGGCGCCACCTTCAGCTATACCGACAAGTACATCTGGTTTACAGATGTGGACGGCACGCTGAAGCCCCTGGATGCCAACAAGGTGTCCACACTCTATAGCCTGGTTACCGATGTAGACTGGCTTGGCTGCATGACCTACAAGGCCACCGAGGCCGACCTGGCCGCGTATGGCATGGACGCGCCGCGGGCCACCATCACGCTGAACTATGAGAACCGCGCCACCGTGGACACCGGCGAAACCGATGCCAGCGGCAACACCATTACCCGGGAGGAGGTAACCCCCGCCACCTTCACCCTGCTGATAGGCGGCACCAGCGGCGACGGCTACCCCTACGCGATGATCGAGGGCTCCAGCATGGTGTACATCATTGCCCCCGAAACGGCCGATGGCCTGATAGGGGCAAGCTACGAGACTTTACGGCCCGACGATGTATGCCCGCTGAACTGGGACACCCTGACCGCGTTCGATTTGCGGCTGGACGACGCCATCAACGTGGTGACCATTGAGGCCGGCGACGAGGGTAACCGCTACACCAGCAACGGCAAAGAACTAGACGCCGACGCCGTGCAAAGCTTGCTGAACAGCCTGAACAGCATGACGGCCGCGGGCACGCTGGGCAGCCCGAACCAGAGCGAAGCAGCCGGCGCAGAAGACGCAAGCACCGAACCTGCTGCGGATGACACATCGGCAAGTGCTGTGGCTTCGGGCACCTCCACACCCGAAGACAGCAGCATGCCCGACAACACCGCCCCCGAAGACGCCGACATTCCCGGCGACAGCGCCAACGAAATCCCCACCCAGGGCGTGTCCCCCATTGAGTTCACCTTCTACCGTAACACTGACGCCTATACCGAAATATCCCTGGCCTTCATCCCCTACGGCAGCGAGCATTACCTGGTAAGCTTTGCCGACGAAGCCTACCTGCTTGTCTCGGCCAGCGACGTGGACACCCTGATGGCCAACGCCGAGGCGCTGTTTGCCTAGGCATATTCAAGCCCACAACACAAACACAGAGCCCCTTGCCTTTTTTCCAGGCAAGGGGCTCTGTTTGGTGCATTTACCAGTTCTCGTTTTTCAGCGTTTCGGCAATGTTCAGGTTTTTCACCTTGCTGCGGGCATACAGCATGGAGAGGCCCACCAGCAGGAACACCCCCGCAACGGCGATGAGGTACGCCACCAACTGTAGCGAGAACCCGAAGCTGAAACCGGTGGACACACTGCCATACAGCAAAAAGCTGAGCAGGATGCTAAGGGGGATGCCCCATAAAAGGGCCTTCAGGCCGTAGAACAGGGTCTCGCAGTCCAGCATCTTGTTAAAGCCCTTGGACGTAAGCCCGGCGCTGCGCAGCATGGCAAACTCCCGTGTGCGCAGGGCAATGCCGGTGGAAACGGTGTTGAAGATATTGGCCGCGCACACCAGCGTGATGAGCACGATGAAGCCGTAGGTAAACACCTCCACAATCACCAGGCCCATGCGGTCGCGCTCGGCGTCGGCGGCTTTGTTGTAGGCGTTGATGATGAAATCGCCGCCCGTCTCAAAGGTGTCGGCCTCGTCGTACAGCTTGGCGGGGTCGGGGCTTTTAGCCCATAGCTGGTAGGGGGTTACGTACTGCATCTCCAGTGCGTCGCCCTGGGCAGCTGCGTATTGCCGCACGTCGCTCTCCCGCAGCACCATGGGCAGGGCGCGGGCATTGCTGAAGCGGTTGTTTACCACCTCCGGGAACACGTTGCTTACAGCTGCCACTTCCAGCGGTATCTCGTAGGGCAGCCCGCTCTCGGCGTTCGCCCAGCCGCTCAGCGGCATGGCCAGGTTGTACCCTGGGCCCATCGTGGTGGCGCTTATCATGGCCCGGCCGTTGTCCCTGGTGGCAGTGTTCACCGGCGACAGCAAAATGGCCGGTATGCGGTCGCTCTCCATCACCGCCGCGCCCAGCCCGGCTTTTTGCAGGTAGCGCGCAAAACTCTCGTCATCCAGTGCCCACAGGGTAACGTCCAGATGGTAATTGCCGTTGCTGTCCAGTGTCAGCTCCCGCAGGCCTTCGGCGGTAATGTCGGAAGGCGGCAGCTGTGCCGTACCCCAAAACTGTACAAACCCATCCATCTCGCCGGCGTGGGGCAGTGCGCGCAGTTCGGCGGCCAGGGGCGCGGTCTCGGGCAAGCCCGCCTCTGTGCTGCGGTTATGGTTCAGTTGCAGCTGCACGTTGTACACCAGTTCATCGCCATACACCAGGGAAGTGCTGCTGCGAATAAAATCCATGGCGGTGCTCACCGTGAGAAATAATACCACGCTGATGATCAAACTGCTGAGGATGGCAAAGTACCGCCGGCGGCTGCGCTTGGAGTTCTTGATGCCCAGCTCGGCCTCAAAGCCAAAAATGCGCCGGGTGAGGCGGCTTACCCGCACCCGTTTTATTTTGCCCTGCTCGCCCCCGGCGCGCATGGCTTCTATGGGGGCCACCTTGCTGGCCCGCCGCGCCGGCAGCCAGGCGCTTATCAGCAGAATAAGCGCGCTGAACACCACAGTGAACAGGATCACCCACAGCGGCACCAGCATTTGCATGTCCACGTCGGAGTAGAAGAAATCGCCCATGGCGCCGCCCAGCGCGGCCAGCGTGATGCCAATGCCGGCAATGCCGCCCAGAATGCCCGCCGGGATGGCGAACACGCCAATGATGAGCGCTTCAAAGAACACGCTGCTGCGCTTTTGCCGCCTGGTGGCGCCCACGCCGGCCAGCATGCCCAGCGCGCGCACCCGCTCGGCCAGCGAGATGGAGAACGCGTTGCTGATGAGGCTGATGCTGCCGATGACCACGATGAGCAGCAGGATGGCCATGAACACCGCCAGCGAGAAAAACGCCACGTTGCTGGCCATCACGCCCTGCAGGCCCAGCAGCTCGTGGTTAAAGCTAAGCCCTGTTTCCGGCGTTTCTCCCTCCGGGTATAGTGTCTGATAGGTTGCGTTTATGTCTGTGGCCAGCCGGGTGCCGTCGTCAAACACCTGCTCGCTCACCCGCTGCACTTCAAGGTAGGCGCGCATGAAGTCCCAGCCGGCCACGGTGGCGGCGGGGTCGAATACCCCCAGCGCGGTGAAGTCGCCCTGCCAGCCCTGCTCCAGGCGGCCCAGGTTGCCATAGCCTACCACAGTAAAGCTGCGTTCGCCTTCGTCCACCCACGTCAGGCCGTCGGTGCTGCTCATGCTCTCGCGCACCGTCTGCCGGTGGGTTTCGCCTGCCTCCTCGTATTCATAGGTGTAGTGGCCGGTGTCCAGCGTAACGGTATCGCCCATCGCCCAGTTCATGCCGCCGGTCTCGCGGAAGTCGTTGCTCAGGATGATCTCGCCCGGCTTTTCGGGCAGGCGGCCCTCGCTTACGGTAACGGGCAGGCGTTCAAAACTGCTTTGGGTATAGCTCAGCATAGCCAGTGCGCTGCGGGTGTAGCCCTCGCGTCCCGGCAGCTTGGCAAAGCCCTCGCTCAGGCTGTAGTCGGCAAATTTCAGGTTGTCATACGCTTCCACCGTGGGCATGGCGTCCTTGTCTATCCCGTTGATGCGGATTTGCCAGCCGCCGGTTTCGCGCACGATGGCGCGGTAGAACATGTCATGAAACGAAGCGGCGAGCACGGCCAGCGCGGTGACCATGGCCACCGCCACTGCCGTGCCCAGTATGGTGATAACCGTACGCCGGCGGTTCTTTTTCAGGGTGGCCAGCGTAACCTTTTGAATGACGGTCATTGGCGGATCACCTCATCTTTCACAATGAGCCCGTCCTCCAGCGCGATGATGCGGTCGGCCGTCAGCGCAATGGATTCGTCGTGGGTGATGATGATGAGGGTCTGGCGGCGTTCGTCGTGCAGCTGGCGTAAAAGGCTGATAATCTCCCCGCCCGATTTGGAATCGAGGTTGCCGGTGGGCTCGTCGGCCAGCACGATGGCCGGCGAGGGCAGCAGCGCGCGGCCAATGCCCACCTTTTGCTGCTGCCCGCCCGAAAGCTGGCTGGGCAGGTGCTTCAGGCGCTGCTCCAGGCCCAGCGCGCGCGTCATGGCATCCAGCTGGGTTTTATCCACCTTGCGGCCGTCCAGCAGCATGGGCAGGCTGAGGTTCTCCTCCACGTTCAGCACCGGCAGCAGGTTGTAAAACTGGTACACCAGGCCAATCTGCCGGCGGCGGAAGATGGCCAGCGCGTCCTCTTTAAGGCTGTAGATGTCGGTGCCGTCGATGTACACCTTGCCGGCCGAGGGGATGTCTACCCCGCCCACCATGTGCAGCAGCGTGGATTTGCCCGAGCCCGACGGCCCGATGATGGCGACAAACTCCCCCTGCCGCACCGAAAAAGACACGCCGTTCAGCGCATTTACCTGCGCCTCGCCCGTGCCGTAGAATTTGGACAAGTTCTCCACCCGAAGTATTTCCATGCTATGCGCTCTCCTTCCGGCGCTTTCCTGTGGCGCCGGGGCCAGTTTACCACAGCAGGATGACCCTGCGGTGACAGGCAAGGTAACAGTTTTGTCAAGTTTACTTACACCGTACTGCTTTTATATAGCTTCACCACAAAGCGTGCCCCGCCGCCGGGGATGTTCTCGGCCGCCACGTCGGCGCGCTGGGCCTGCAAAATGGCCTTGGCCATGGAAAGGCCAATGCCCACGCCGTCGCTGCCGGCGTTCTCGCCGCGGTAGTAGCGCTCAAACAGGCGGGGCAGGTCGGTTTCGGAGAAGCCGGGGCCGGTGTCCTCCACCACTATCTGGGTGTGCAGCGGGTTGTCTGCGCAGGCCAATCTTACCGTGCCGCCCGGCGGGGTATGCTCGATACAGTTCTTGGCCAGGTTCCCCACGGCCTCGGCCGTCCACTCGGCATCGCCCTGCCAGGAAAGGCCCCGCTCGCATTCTATACGGATGGCGATGTCCTTCTGCTCGGCCAGGGGCAGCAGCGGCTCCACCGCCCGGGAGAGCAGCCCGTGCAGCGGCACCGGTTCGCGGCGGAAAGCCACCACCTCGGCGTCCAGCCTGGAAAAACGCAGCAGCGCGTTCACCAGCCAGCGCAGGCGCTCTAGCTGGCTGGTGATGCGCGCCAGGAACTCCCGGCGTTTGTCGTCGGGCAGGTTGCCGGCCTGCAACAGGTCGCTATTCACCATCAGGCTGGTCAGCGGGGTTTTCAGCTGGTGGGAGATATCGGACAGCGCGTTGGTTAAATACAGCTTGTCCTGGCGCAGGTGGTCGGCCTGGCCGGCAAGGGCGCTGGTTACCTTATACAGGTCGTTCTGCAGGATGCTCAGCTCGCCCTCGCGGTTGGTGCGCAAATCCAGCACGGTGCCGCCGGCGGCGCTGGCGGCCAACGCCGCCGACAGCGTTTTGATTTTGCGGTAGCGCCACAGCGTGAAGCCCAGCCCCCAGCCGATGAGCAGCGCCGCCAACAGCAGGCATAAAAGCCCGGCGCACAGCCCGCCCAGCACAAAGCCGGGCACGGCCACCGCCGCGGAAATCAGGACGGAAACCAGCAGGTACAAAGCTATCTCGCGGTTGCGCAAAGCAGTTCAGCTCCTCAGTTGTTTTTATCGCCGTCGGTGTTCAGCCGATAGCCCAGGCCGCGCACGGTTACCACCTCTACCGCGGGGGCAGCCGGCGCCAGCTTTTCGCGCAGGCGCTTGATGTACACCGACAGCGTGTTGTCGTTCACATAGGCTTCGTCCACATCCCACAGGGTTTCCAGCAGCTGGCTGCGGCTGAAAAGCTGCCCGGGCCGGGCGGCGAAGTTGAGCAGCAGGCGGTACTCCATGGCGGTGAGCAGCACCTCTTCGCCGTGGATGAGCACCTGCGCCCGGCCGGGGCGGATGACCAGCGGGCCAAAGGCCAGCTCCTCCACCGCCGCCTGCCCGCTGCGGCGCAGTACGCTGGCAATGCGGCTCATCAGCTCCCGCACGCGGAAGGGCTTGGTAATATAGTCATCGGCGCCCATGTCCAGGCCCATCACAATGTTCGCCTCATCGTCGCGCGCGGTAAGGAAGATCACCGGCACGGCACTGTCCTTGCGGGCAAAGCGCATCACATCGTGGCCGCTGCCGTCAGGCAGGCCCAGGTCTATCAGCAGCAGGTCAAAGCGCTGGGCAGCCAGCGCCTCGTAGGCTCTGGCGCAGTTCTCGCTATGGTCTACCGTATAGCCCTCCACCTCCAGCGAATAAACAATACCGGCCGCAATGTCGCGGTCGTCCTCCACCAGCAAAACCCTGGTCATTGTAACCGCCTCCTGTACAGGGGTGCAAAATCTTTACGCCCATTTTACCACAGCCCGGCCGCCTTTGGGTGACCGGCTTGTCACCTTGGTGGTATCACCGCTAAAATCGTGCATTTGGCGCGAAATTTTTAAAGGGACACTTGAAAAACAGCCAAATATCAGGCCAAATCCGCTTTTAAAGCGCTTGAGTCCATATATCTAAAATTATTTAATAAATCATTACAAATTTATGGATAAAGTGTATGCCTTGTTCATGGTTTAGAAACATTTAACCATTATTATTAATATATTGTCCACTTTTAATATGAGTGGAGAGGAGACGGGAAAAAGGAGGAATAATGTAATGGGTAGTATTTCTGCTCCAAAACCGGCGTACGGCTCAAAGATGAAGTTTCTAATGCTCTTCTTTATGTGTCTGTACATCTATTTAACGAACGGGTTCGCCGTTACCGCATTCAATGTGCTGCTGCAAACCATTACCACCGACCTGGGCTGGACGGCCACCGACCGTGCCTTTGTGTCCTCGGCGTTCCCCACCGGCATGGTTTGGTTTATGTTGATTGGCGGCATCATGGCCGACCGGTTCAACCTCAAGCGCCTGATGGGCGGCTTGCTGATTCTGCTGGGCGCCGTAATGATACTGCGCGGCGTTGTCACCGGCGTATGGCCCTACTACTTCGTCATGTTTGGGTTTGGCATCCTGATGGCCCTTTCCCTGCCCATTGCCAACAAGGTGATTCCCATGTGGTTTGGCGGCGGTAAATACTTTGCGGTGGCCGCCGGCTTCATATCCTCTTCAAACCCCCTGGGCCAAATTACGGCCAACCTGTTCATCGTACCCATTCTGGGCTTCCTGGGCGGAAGCTGGCAGCTGCTGTTTATCCTGCAGGGCATTTTGGTTCTGGTACTGGCGCTCTTCTTCTTTATCTTTGCCAAAAACCGCACCAACCTGGAGGCGGAATTCGGTTCCGAACTCATCACGACCAAGGAAGACATCGGCCTGTGGAAAAACATCAAGGAAATTGCAAAAGTACCACAGGCCTGGCTGTTTATGATTGGCAACTTCTTCACGCTGGGCATTGTGTTTGGCGGTTCCACACAGTTCTACACCGTGGTACAGGTGGTGCCCGAGTGGAGCCTTACCATGGCAGATGCCGGCTATATCACGTCTTTCAACAACTTCTCCTCCATGATCATGTACACCGTTGCCCCGTTGCTCATTGGCCGCTTCCTGGCTAAATCTTACGAGCGCAACTACCGCTGGATTGCCATTATTGCGGGTGTACTGTGCGCCATCCTGTTCCCCATTGGCATCGGTTCTTACAACATGACGGTGATTTGTGTGGTCTACTTTATCACCGGCCTGCTGTTTGGCCCCTTTATCCCCGCCCCGAAAATACTGCTGATGAAGCTGAAGCAGATCTCCGGCCCGCGCGCCGGCACGGCTGTGGGCATGTACTTCACGCTCGAACGTATTGGCCAAACCGTGATTGGCACCATCATCGCCATGTCCATGGTGGGTGAAAACACCGATCCCGTTGGCACACTCCAGATCGTCTATCTGTTCTACCTGGTTTCGCCCATCACCATGACCATTGCCTACTTCCTGGAAAAAAGGGACAAAAAGAAGGAAGCGGCGCAGGCAGCACCGGCGGCTGCGGAATAGTTGATTGCTTGGCGATTAACCTGCACGCCTCTACCGTTGCGATATCAATAAATACTTTGACGGGAGCCCATCCAGGTTTTCTGGATGGACTCCCGTTCTTTTGTGTGGCAGCAGTTGCACTATAAGGGTACCTTGCTTTTAATATCAAGATATAAGGCATCTTCCCCGTGCGCACTTCTGGTACGAAGCCTGCTTGGAAGCGCGCCGCCACTGGTGAAACCCATGGCTCCAATACACAAAAAAGCCACCGCATATGGGGTGGCTTCAAGCTTTAAAACAAACGTGGTTACAAGGATTCAAACAGAGGCTGTTTGCTAATTTTTCGTTGACTTTCCGCCATACAGCTGTTTGTGCCATGTGCAAAAATGCACAACAAAACACAAGCCGGTTCAAGCTGGCAAAACTGCTGGGGTGGGTCGCAGGCGCTGCCTGTATCCGTGCTATTCCTCTTGGGCTTCGCTCTGCGCCTTTTCCAAGCGCTGCTGTTTACGCTGTTTGCCGCGGATATAACGTGCGAAACCCGCAATAATCAGCATGGTAAAACAAGAACCATAGACGACCCACATGTTCGGCAAAATAAGCCCAGCAAACATCGCAAGAAATAGCGCCAAACAAGCAATTTGCGCTATCCTCCAGCCAGTGGTAAATTTTCCGTCTATTTTCCTTACATCGTCCGCGTCCCTGTTCATCATACTAACAGTTTTCTCTGTATCGCCTATGTCACGGGCCATCTTTTTTATCCCCCACATGTTTGTTTTAAAAAAGGGTTTTTCATCTTCTTTATTATGCTACTCGGGAAGCTAAAATGCAACCTGTATTCACGGATTATTTTTAGCTTCCCGAGCAGCTGTTTTGTAATTGCTATGCCCTTCCGGGTTTTGCTTACAGGCCTCTAAACATCATAAGCCCATCCGGAACTTCTGCGCCCGAAATGACCATAATCCCAATGATCAACATGAAGACACCAAGTACAAAAGCAATCAGTGACAGAATCACACCCAATTTGGCAACCGGTGATTTGGTTTCCCTTTGGGCCTCAAGCCCCATAAAGAAACCGGGAACCGCAAAGGCCATCGTTGGGTTCATCGTTATCGTCGCCGCAGGTATCAGCAAAATAAGCGCCAAGATACTAAATACCAAAGAAACATAGGCAAATGTTTTGTCTTTTTTCTGGCCTGCCACGTTCTGGTTATCCATACTAGCTCCTCCTTTTCTCTAGCCTTGTGCCTGTGCTTTTTTCTCTTCCTGCAGCTTTTTAGCAGCTTCGCGGCCCATACCGGTTTCCTTGGCCAGCATGATGAACACTGCGGAAACAATGGCGAAAGCGGCAATGACCATGATGGAGATGTACATATTGCCAATGAGGCTGTTGATGAAGCTATACAGCAGCGGCATGCCGAAAGCCGCCAGGCGGGCCAGAGTGAGCATAACGCCATAGGCCGTGCCGGCACGCATGCCCGCAATGCCCGGCGATTCCACCAGCATGGAACGCGGCCCGGGGATGGACCATCCGTTAAAGAAGTAGCCCACAAAGAAGAAAATCAGCGCAATCCAGATATTCCCGCTTGCAAACGCAATGATCAGGCAAAGGGCATTGATAATCATGGACGGCCAAATGAATATCTTGCGCAGGCCAACTTTTTCCGCGATGGGCGGCAGGAAGTAGTAGCCAATCAAGGAGCCCAGGTTGCCACAGGAGGAGGCAAACGCGCCCAGTTTGTTGGCCGCTTCACCCGTTAATTTGCCCGCCGCAACATCGGCGCCCAGGAACGAGCCAAGAATGGGCGAACCCAGCCCGATCATGGTTTGGATCATGCCGCTGTAAAGCGCTTCGCCAAGGAACAGGCACCACGCCTGGAAGGAGCCCAAAGAGGCCTTCAGGTTGGCCAGTACAGAGTTTTGCGTTACGTCAATATCCAGCTCCTGATTCAGCGGCACATCTTCGGCCTTTTTGTCGCGCGCGATCAACAGCCAAACAAAAGCCATAATAACGGCAGCAACGGCAAGCACGCGGTAAATGTTCTGCCAGCCAATCAGGTTTTGTATCGGCACACTGGTGTTAAAGCCCATAATCATGCCAATGGGCGCCGCAGAAATAAGAACGCCCTGAAATTTGTAAATTTCGTTACGATCAAACCAGCTTGCAATAACTTTTGTGCAGGCGGGGAAAACAAATGCCTGGCCAATGCCCAGCAGGAACATGGAGGCCCAGAGCATCTCGAAGGAATTGGCAGCCCGCAGGAAAATAGCAACACCACAGAAGAGGATTGCGGCAAACATCACAATTCTGGTGCTGAGTTTGTCCATCAAAACCCCGGCCACAAAGGTAAAGCACGCGATACCCAGCGGCAGTGCGCTAATGGCCGCGGTCACCCCTGCTTGCGTGCCCGATGTCACAACATCCGCAAGCGGAACACCTGAAATGGTTGACGCAATATAGGGTGTCAAAGCCGATATCGAGGTGGCCGCATAACTGTACGTGACGATGTAAATCAACATCAACATGATAAGCATCGGCACTTTACCGGTGCTTTTTTTTGAAACTGCTGCAGTTCCCAAAATGATTACCTCCCTTTTTTCTTAAATTGTGCTATCCTTGTGTTCGCAAAAGCAATTTCTCTCTACAAGAACGTTATATTAAATCTTTTCACCTCCAAGTCTTATTGGGTGTGCTGTTGATATACCGTTCCAGTTGTCTTTCGTCTGCACACACCTCCCGAAATTAGTACGGTTTTTCGTAAAACTTCCTTCTCTTTATGATGTTCCCAACAATGGCAACATAATACTAAAGAAGTAGAAGCTATAGCTATCGTGTCCAATTATAAACACAAACAATAAATAATGCAATACTTATTCCACGAATTGTTCTTTTTTTATTCACATAAAATGTCATATTTTCTTGTACAAATTGCGGGCTTTGCTGCGCCATGGTTTTTATGCCAAATACTATGGCTGCTTTCCCCCCACCTTGCCAAAATGGGAAGCCCATGGGGGCGGCCGGCGCGGCAGGCTGGTGTTGCATGCGGCCTTACCGGGTTTTACAGGAAAATGGTGGCAATGGCATTAAAATGTGGTATAATAAAGAGTGCACTTTTACGTGCCCGTTTGCGGCGCGCCCGGCTCTGGTAGGACAGGCCGATAAACCCACCCACTTGCATGAGGACACTGCCTATGAGCATGGACACGTTCGAACTGGTATCGCCCTACAAGCCCACCGGTGACCAGCCCCAGGCCATTGACCAGCTGGCCGAGGGGCTGAACAAACACTATGCCGGCCAAACGCTGCTGGGCGTTACCGGCAGCGGCAAAACCTTCACCATGGCCAATGTGATAGCCCGGGTGAACCGCCCCACGCTGGTGCTGGCCCACAACAAAACCCTGGCCGCCCAGCTGTGCACCGAGTTCCGCGAGTACTTCCCGCGCAACGCCGTGGAATACTTTGTAAGCTACTACGACTACTACCAGCCCGAGGCTTACATCCCCTCCTCCGACACCTACATTGAAAAGGACAGCGACATCAACGACGAGATTGACCGGCTGCGCCACAGTGCCACCAGTGCGCTGAGTGAGCGGCGGGATGTCATCATCGTGGCCAGCGTGAGCTGCATCTACTCGCTGGGTAACCCCATCGACTACCGCAGCAGCGTCATCAGCCTGCGCCCCGGCATGAAGCTGGCGCGCAACGAGCTGCTTACCCGCCTGGTAAACCTGCAGTACGAGCGCAACGACGTCAACTTCATCCGCAACAAGTTCCGGGTGAAGGGCGACATTGTGGAGATCCACCCCGCCTACCACGAGGAGACCGCCTTCCGGGTGGAGTTTTTTGGCGATGAGATCGAGCGGCTGAGCGAGATTACCCCGCTGACCGGCGAACGCACCCGCACGCTGAACCACGTGGCCATCTTCCCGGCCAGCCACTACATTGTATCGCCCGACAAGATGCAGCAGGGCCTGGCCGACATCCGCGACGAGATGGACGCCCAGGTGCGCAAGTTTACCGAGGAGGGCAAGCTGATAGAGGCCCAGCGCATTGCCCAGCGCACCAACTACGACATAGAGATGCTGACCGAGGTGGGCACCTGCAAGGGCATTGAAAACTACTCCCGCGTGCTGAGCGGGCGCGAGCCGGGGTCCATTCCCAGCACCCTGCTGGACTATTTCCCCGACGACTGGCTGCTGTTTGTGGACGAAAGCCATGTGATGCTGCCCCAGCTGCGCGCCATGTACGGCGGCGATTACGCCCGCAAAAAGAACCTGGTGGACTTCGGCTTCCGCCTGCCCTCCGCCTTTGACAACCGCCCGCTGAAGGAAGCAGAATTCTGGAGCAAGGTGAACCAGGTCATCTACGTGAGCGCCACGCCGGCCGAATACGAGCGCACCCACTCGGCGCAGGTGGTGCAGCAGGTCATACGCCCCACAGGGCTGGTGGACCCGCAGGTGATCGTGAAGCCGGTAGAGGGCCAGATAGACGACCTGCTTGGCGAGATAAACACCCGCAGCGCCAAGGGCGAGCGGGTGCTGGTAACCACCCTGACCAAGAAGATGGCCGAGGATTTGACCGACTATCTGGACGACCACGGTGTAAAGGTAAAATACATGCACCACGAGATAGATACCTTTGAGCGGATGGAGCTGATACGCGATTTGCGCACCGGCGCCATTGACGTGATTGTGGGCATCAACCTGCTGCGCGAGGGGCTGGACCTGCCCGAGGTGAGCCTGGTGGCCATACTGGACGCCGACAAGGAGGGCTTTTTGCGCAGCGAGACCAGCCTGGTGCAAACCATAGGCCGCGCGGCCCGCAACGCCGAGGGCGTGGTGATCATGTACGCCGACAGCGTGACCCCCAGCATGGAGCGCGCCCTGCTGGAGACCGACCGCCGCCGCGGTATCCAGGAAGCCTACAACGCCGAGCACGGCATCACCCCCAAAACCATCGTGAAAGAGGTGGCGGGGCTGATTGAGATCTCCAAAGAGGTGGACGAGGGCGGCAAGAAGGGCCGCCGGCTGAGCAAGGCCGAGCGGGAGCAGATCATTGTGCGCCTCACCCGCGAGATGAAAGCGGCGGCCAAGCTGCTGGAGTTCGAGCACGCGGCCTTCCTGCGCGACCGCATAGAAAAGCTGCGCCGGGGCGACTATGTGACCAACGAGACCGATACCAGCAAGGGCGCCAAACAGGGGCGCCGGCCGCGGCGGGAGCGGGCCATTGTGCCGCCGGGCGATGCGGTGGCGGATGGCGAGCAGCAGAAAACAAGTTAGTTTTAGCTGGCTGCGTGGCATCCGGGCCCGCTGTGCACCGGGCATCCCCCTGCGCGCGGCTGCAACGAAGGAATCACCACGGCTGCGGTGATTCTTTCTACTCCGCCGCGCTCCGGGAAACGCCCGGCAGCGAACCCGAATGCCTGGTTGACCTGTTGGTCTGGTTAAGGGCACATCTATCAAACACATAAGAAGAGGGAAATATTTTGGCTAACGACAAAATTGTGATAAAGGGTGCGCGCGAGCACAACCTGAAGAATATAGATTTGACGATACCGCGCGACAAGCTGGTGGTGATGACGGGGCTTTCGGGCAGTGGCAAGAGCAGCCTGGCGTTTGATACCATTTACGCCGACGGGCAGCGCCGGTACATGGAGAGCCTGTCCAGCTATGCGCGCATGTTTTTGGGGCAGATGGAAAAGCCCGATGTGGACGACATCCAGGGCCTCTCCCCCGCCATCTCGATAGATCAGCGCACCACCAGCAAGAACCCGCGTTCCACCGTGGGCACGGTGACCGAGATTTACGACTACCTGCGCCTGCTCTATGCCCGCATCGGCATCCCCCACTGCCCCATCTGCGGGCGGCCCATCACCCAGCAAACGGTGGACCAAATGGTGGACCAGGTGCTGGACCTGCCCGAGGGCACCCGCTTTATGGTGCTGGCGCCGGTGGTGCGCCTGCGCAAGGGCACCCAGCAGAAGGAGTTTGAGGCCGCCCGCCGCGGCGGCTATGCCCGCGTGCGGGTGGACGGCGACATCTACGACCTGGAAGAGGATATTCCGCTGGAGAAGAACAAGAAGCACAGCGTGGATGTGGTGGTCGACCGCCTCTCCCTGACCGAAGACATCCGCAGCCGCCTGGCCGATTCCATCGAGACGGCCATTGGCCTTTCCGGCGGGCTGGTAACGGTGAACATTGTGGACGGCGCGGGCGAGCAGGACGGCACCGACCTGCAGTTCAGCCAAAGCTATGCCTGCCCCGAGCACGGCACCTCCATCGAGGAGCTGACCCCGCGCATGTTCAGCTTCAACAACCCCTTTGGCGCGTGCGAGCTGTGCACCGGCCTGGGCACCTTTATGGAGGTGGACCCCCAACTGGTGCTGCCCAACAAGAACCTCAGCATCCGCGAGAAGGCCATCAAGGCCAGCGGCTGGTACTACGCCGAGGGCTCTATGAGCGAGATGTACTACCTGGGCCTTGCCAAGCGCTACGGCTTTACACTGGACACACCCATCAAGGATATGAGCAAGGAGGCCGTGGACGCTATTCTATACGGCACCAAGGGCGAAAAGCTGAAGATGCAGCGGGAGAACGAGTTTGGCAGCGGCAGCTACACCACCACCTTTGAGGGCGTTATCCCCAACCTGGAGCGCCGCTTCCGCGAGACCAGCAGCGAGTGGGTGAAGGAAGAGATTGCTCAGGTGATGAGCAGCGTGGAGTGCCCCGAGTGCCACGGCCTGCGGCTGAAGCCGGCCAGCCTAGCGGTAACGGTGGGCGGCAAGAACATCAGCGAGCTGACGCTGGGGTCTGTCACCGAGGAGCTGGCTTTCTTCCAGAACCTTGACCTGACCGAGCGCGAGCACCTGATTGCCGACGGCGTGCTGAAGGAGATAGCCGAACGCATGGGCTTTTTGCAGAGCGTGGGCCTGGGCTACCTGACCCTGGCGCGCGGCGCGGCCAGCCTTTCCGGCGGCGAGAGCCAGCGCATACGGTTAGCCACCCAGATAGGCAGCGCGCTCACCGGCGTGCTGTATGTGCTGGACGAGCCCAGCATCGGGCTGCACCAGCGCGACAACGACAAGCTGATTGCCACATTGAAGCGCCTGCGCGACCTCGGCAACACGCTGATTGTGGTGGAGCACGACGAGGAAACCATCCGCAACGCCGACTTTATTGTGGACATAGGCCCCGGGGCGGGTGTGCACGGCGGCGAGCTGGTGGCGGCCGGCACCCTGCAGGACATTGAAGCTGAGCCACGCAGCCTGACCGGGCAATACCTCTCGGGCAAAAAGATGATAGAAGTACCCAAAACCCGCCGTAAAGGCAATGGCCGTTACCTGGAGGTTGTGGGCGCGCGCCAGAACAACCTGAAAGACCTGACCGTCAAGTTCCCGCTGGGGGTGATGACGGCCGTGACCGGCATCTCCGGCAGCGGCAAAAGCAGCCTGGTGAATGAGATTCTCTACAAGAAGCTGGCCGCCGACCTGAACGGCGCCCGCCGGCAGGCCGGCAAGCACGAGGCCCTGCTGGGCGAGGAATGGGTGGACAAGGTCATTGGCATAGACCAAAGCCCCATTGGCCGCACCCCCCGCAGTAACCCGGCCACCTACACCGGCGTTTTCACCGACATCCGCACCCTGTTCAGCCAAACACAGGAGGCCAAGATACGCGGCTACGGCCCGGGGCGCTTCTCTTTTAATGTAAAGGGCGGCCGCTGCGAGGCCTGCGAGGGCGACGGCATCCTCAAGATAGAAATGCACTTCCTGCCCGACATTTTTGTGCCCTGCGAGGTGTGCCACGGCGCCCGCTACAACCGCGAGACGCTGGAGGTACACTACAAGGACAAGAACATCCACCAGGTGTTGGAGATGACCGCCGAGGAGGCGTCGCACTTCTTCGAGAACCAGCCCAAGATACACCGCAAAATCAAAACGCTGGTGGACGTGGGGCTGGGGTACATCCGGCTGGGGCAAAGCGCCACCACCCTAAGCGGCGGCGAGGCCCAGCGGGTGAAGCTGGCGCTGGAGCTGGCCAAGCGGGAGACCGGCCAGACAGTGTATATTCTGGATGAGCCCACCACCGGCCTGCACGCCGAGGACGTGCGCAAGCTGATAAAAGTGCTGGACAAACTGGCCGACGCCGGGAATACCATCATCGTCATCGAGCACAACCTGGATGTGATCAAGCGCAGCGACTATGTGATAGACCTGGGCCCCGAGGGCGGCAACGCCGGCGGCGAGGTGGTGGCCAGCGGCACCCCCGAGCAAGTGGCCCAAAACCCGGCGTCCTTCACCGGGCAGTACCTGGCGCCGCTGCTGTTGCGCAACAAAAAGAAAACTTAGAACCTGTCTTCTGCGCTCTTAAATGCCCAGATTCGGTATCATCCGCGCCACTTCTTCGTTGCTTTCCCCTGGCACAAAGTGTTCCTGCGGGAAAGCGCCTCTAGTTGCCACAAAACCCGCCCGGCTTTTGGCATTTCTCCAGTTGAATACAGGTTCTTTGCCCAAACCGCGCGCCTCCCCTCACCTGATTTCTGACCAAATTATTTGACTTATAGTGCAGTTTTACTGTATAATATTATCAGCAACCGGTAATCACCGCCCGCCAACACAACGAGAGACATTTTTGTTTTGCGCTGTGTGGCGGGCGTTTTTACAGAAGCAAAAAATTGGGAGGGTTGACATGAGCCAGAACATCAGTTTTGTAAAAACGCCGGAGGAAGTGGCCGCCAGCCGCACCACGCGGGCCATTTACGCCCACAAAAAAGTGTTGTCTTTCAGCTGGACCATTGACGACGCCGTGTACCGCAAGCTGCTGCCGCCCGGGCTGGATCCACTTGTGCCGCGTGTAACCGGCTTTGTGGCCATGTTTCCCTTTGCGGGCGCCGGCCTGGCCCCCTACATGGAGGGTGCCATCTTTCTGACCTGCGCCAAGGACGGCGTGCCCGGGGGCTTTTGCCTGGCCATGCCCGTGGACGGCCCCAACGAGATGGGCATCTACCTGGGGCGCGAGATGTACGGCTACCCCAAAAAGGTGTCCAACATCACCATGCGCCGCCAGGGGGATTCCATCTATGGCTCCATCGAGCGCAACGGCATCAAGTATTTTGAGATCAAGGCCATGGTGGGCACCCCCAACCACCCCGACTACGCCACACTGATGCCCAAGCCGGAGCTGGAGAACCCCTTTACCACCTACTCTTACCTGCTGAACTACAAGATGGAGTGCGTGGGGCTGGACAAAGCCCCCACCGAGGTGTTGACCTACAACAACATCCGCATGTTCCGCCAGCGCAACGACAACATCTCTCACAGCTTTGACTACTGCAACATCGAAGTGAACTTCGAGGCGTCGGAGAGCGACCCGTGGATCGAGCTGGCGCCCAAGGAGATCATTGGCGGCAACTACCAAGTTACCACCGGTGAGATGCTGGGCACCCAGCTGGTGCACGAATACACCGGCGCCGAGGTGGAGGCCATTACCCCCTACCTGTTCCTGGGCTACGACGTGAACATGGTGGGCAAAAACCTGGAGTTTTTCCCCTGAACCCCGCGCTGCAGGCGCCCACCCCATGCGGCTTTGCAGGCCCTTTCGCCCGGCGCGAAGGGGCCTGCTTTCTTCTTTGCCATGAAAAGTAAAAAAAGAGGGATTTCGCTCTTGTATTTTGGTGCAGGCTATTATATAATATAGTGGTCGGCAATGTTTGGCCCCGTTCGTTCTCATAGGGCTGGGCACTGGCGTCGAATATATTATCCTCAATAGCTCAGTTGGTAGAGCATGCGGCTGTTAACCGCAGGGTCGTTGGTTCGAGTCCAACTTGGGGAGCCAATAAAATCCCGTTGAATTTTGCAATTCAACGGGATTTTTTCATGCTTTTTTTGCCGAAATTGGCAGCTACTGCCCTACGCGGCGCTCACTTGGAGGCCAGATAAGCCGTAACAAGCTTGTCGGCCACCAGCATATTCATGCAAATGTCCTCCGGCACCATGGTTGCCCGGGTAAGGTGCAGAATGTGGCTGTCCATGGATTCCACAGAGCGCTTATACAGCTCTTCCTCGGACATATCCTGAATACCCAACTGCTCAAAGTTCACCGGGATGCCAATCTCCATGCAGAAATCCACATAGCTGTAAATCTCGTCAAGCGGCTTGTCTGCCTTGATGAACAGCGGCAAAACGCCATAACCAACCAGCTGGCCATGCATGAACGCGCGCTTTTCTGTCTCCAGGAACAGCAGTGTTTCGTCGGCGATGACGTGCGGGATGTTCATGCCGCCGCGCACATTGCCGGACAGCATGCCGTTGATGATGATATGCTCGACAACCTGATTGAAAGCGGTTGTCACATAGCCCGCGTCGGCAGCCCGAATGGCCTGCACGCCTTTGGTGCGGAAAATACGTTCTCCGTCGTCAAACGCGGCCCAGCCCATGCTGCTGCCGTCATCACGCGAGTTGAACTGCTTGGCGGTGAAGTTGCTCTCATAGTAGGTACCAATGCAATCGCCTATGCCCGCGGCAATAATTCTGGACGGCGCCTGCACGATCAACGCCGTGTCTACCAGCAGCAGCTCGGCCACATTGGGCGCTGCCTGGATGGTTTCAACCTTTTTGCCGGTATCGTCGGTAAACACCACATCCAGCCGGGTGCCGGCCGCGTTGGTGGCCGCCGCTGTGGGGAACAGGGCGATTTTGGTGTTGGTGTAGTAGGCTTGCCCGCGCGTAAAGTCCAGCGCGCGGCCTCCGCCCACGCCAACCACCACTTCGGCGCCCATGGCCTTTGCCTTGTCGGCTACTTTTTCAAAGTTTTTAAAGGTAGGTACCTGCCCTTCCACATCCACAAACTCCAGTGTGAACTGGTCGGCGTCCTCCCCTTCTGCAAAGCTTTGCTTGATTTTGCCAATCACCTGGTCGGCTATGGGCCCGCAACCAACCGTAAACAATATTTTATTACCAAGTGGTGCAAGATACTTTTTGCATTCGAGAATGGCGTTTTCACCAAACACATAATTCCTGGGGAAGCGCATCAAATATACCGGACTTGCCATCTGTCATCCCTCCTGTTTATGTGGCAGCATTTTGAGGAACCGCGCCGCCGTTGGTAGGCTGATATTTTACCTTGTGCGCAATACTGTATACCGCTGTAAAAGGGTAACTTTAAACAAGGGTACCCGCTGCCCTGCTTGCTGCAGCATGGGTTGGGCAGGGGTACCCCACATAACAAACTACCAAGGCGGCGTTGCGCCGGCTGCCAACTTTCAGCAACCAGCACAATGTCTGCTTATTTACGGCATGCGGCGCAACGCCAGCTAGGGGGAACGTTTGTTTTTGTTATTACAGTCCGGAAATATCCTCACCCGGCTCGCCAAGAATCAGGATATCCACGCCGCAATCCACGGTTTCGCCTTCGGGAACAAGGATTTTCAAAACGGTGCCCGCATAGTCACTTTCCACTTCCTGAGAAAGCTTCTCCGTCTCCACCTCAAAAATCATATCGCCTTTCTTGACGACGTCGCCTTCCGCCACCAGCCAGCTTACGATTTTCCCGTCTTCCATTGACAAACCGAGCTTGGGCATTGCTACTTTTTGAGCCATTTTCGTATTCTCCTTCGTTCAGGGATTATTTATTCCAGACCTTCGCAGGTTTCCAGAACTTCTTTAATGCGGCCGAAAAAACGTGCCGCCAGCGCGCCGTCAATCAGTCGGTGGTCGGCCACCAGCACCAGGGTAAGCAGCGGGCGTATGATAACCTGCCCGTCCTTGGCCACCGGCGTATCTGTAAGCGTATATACGCCCAGAATGGCCAGCTCCGGCGGGTTGATGATGGGCGTGGCGTGCTCAATGCCCATGCCGCCCAGGCTGGTCACGGTGAACGTGCCGCCCGACATGTCGTCGATCTTCAGCTTGCCAATGCGCGCCCGCTCGATGGCGGAATCCATTTCGTCACTGATTTGCCGCAGCGTCTTGTTTTGAACCTGTTTGATGTTGGGCACCATCAGGCCGGCTTCGGTATCCACGGCAAGGCCGATGTTGGCGTCGGGGTTGCGGGTGATGTTCTCCCCGTCAAAGCAGGAATTGACATCGGGGAACTCCATCAGGGCTATTGCGCAGGCTTTCATAATGATGGTATTATACGATATTTTGCCCTCGCCTTCCTTGAGGCCGGCGTTCAGCTTTTTACGCAGATCCATCATCTTTTCCGCGTCTATACGCATGGTGAAAGACACACGCGGCGAGTTCTGCCAGCTTTCCAGCATCCGCTTCGCGACTATTTTCCGGATTTTCGGCGCAGGAATCACTTCCCGTTCCAAGCGCTCACCTCATTTCAGTGCCATGATGGCCTGCACGATATCCTTTTCACGCGGGACGATGTACTCTTCCAGCGGCGGGCTGAAGGCGATGGGCGTGTCCAGAGCGCCCACACGGATGGGGGCTTTTTTCAGCGCGCTGAAACGATCCTGCGCCACAATGGATACCAGCTCGCCCGACCAGGCGCCCCGCAGGTTTTCTTCGGTGACCACCAGCAGCTTGCCGGTTTTCTCCACCGATTTGTAGATGGTGTCGGTGTCCAGCGGGAACAGCGTCAGCGGGTCGATCACTTCAATGTCCAGCCCCTGTTCGGCCATCGCATCGGCAATCTTCACACAGTCGTTCACATAGGCGCCGGTGGCCACCAGTGTGATGTCCTTGCCCTCGCGGCGGACACAGGCTTTGCCAAACGGTACCGGCTCTATCTGGTCTTCATCGCCAATATCGGCGGAATCACGGTACAGCTTTTTGTGCTCCAGGAAGATGACAGGGTCGGGGTCGCGGATGGCCGACACAAGCAGACCCGGGGTATATTTCGCCGTGCCGGAGTAGACCACCTTCAAGCCGGGAATGTGTGTCAGGAAAGCCTCGATGCTTTGCGAGTGCTGGGCCGCCGCCTGGCGGGAGATGCCGCAGGGCATGCGCAGGGTGATGGGCAGGCTGCACTGGCCGCCAAACATATACCGCATTTTGGCCATCTGGTTCATAATTTCGTCAAAGCAGCAAGTGAAAAAGTCTGCAAACATAATTTCCGGCACAGGGATAAGGCCAACGGTTGCCGCCCCAATGGCCGCGCCCATAACCGCTTTTTCCGAAATCGGGGTGTCGATCACGCGCTCTTCGCCAAACTCTTTATGCAGGTCTACCGTAACACGGAATGTGCCCTGGCGCAGGTCTTCGCCCACCAGGAACACCCGTTCATCACGTTTCATTTCCTGGCGCAGTGTGTCGCGCAGTGCAAACGTCATATTCATGTTTCTCATACCGTTCTTCCCTCCACTGCCAGATTCGTGTAGACATCCTGATAGGCCTGCGTCACATCGGGGAATGGCTGCTGCATTGCCCAGTTAAACGCTTCCTGCATCTCGTCTACCGTTTCTTTTTCTATGGCTTCAAGCGTCTCCTGCTTTACATCTTGCGCCATCAGCACCTTCCCAAAACGGTCAATGGGGTCGCGGGTGGTGCGCCATTCTTCTATCTCTTCCTTCGGCCGCCAAGGGTCGGGCAGGCCAACGGAGTGCGGGTAATAGCGGTAGGTTTTCAGCTCCAGGAAGCTGGGGCCTTCGCCCTTGCGGGCACGGTCAATGGCCACGCCGGCCGACTCCCAAACGGCCAGCACGTCGTTGCCGTCCACCGCGGCGCCCGGAATACCGTAGCCCTCTGCGCGCTTGGCCAAGTCCACGTTGGCGGAGGCCTTGGTCAGCGGGGTCCACATGCCATACTGGTTGTTGGTGCACACAAAGATGATGGGCAGCTTCAATGCGCCCGCCATGTTCATGGCTTCGTGGATGCCGCCTTCGTTCGACTGGCCGTCGCCGAAGTAGCAGAACACCACGTCGTCCAATTTCTTATACTTGATGCCCAGCGCAACGCCCATGGCGATGGGGGCGCCGGCGCCCAGAATACCGTTGGTGCCCAGAATACCCTTTTCCAGGTCTGCCATGTGCATGGAGCCGCCGCGGCCCTTGCACAAGCCGGTGGCACGGCCGCCCAGCTCGGCGTACATAAGCTTTGCTTCCGCCCCTTTCAACAGCACAACGCCGTGGCCGCGGTGGGTGGCGGTGGTATAGTCTGTAAGCCTTGCCTGGCAGATAACGCCAACCGTAGACGCTTCCTCGCCTACGCCGACATGCACGAACCCCTGCAGTTTCCCGGCCTTGAATTCTGTGGCTGCCAGCTCCTCAAAGCTGCGCATCCGCCACATCTGCCGGTACAAGTCCAGCATTGTGTCTTTGTTCATTTCCATACCGGTTTGTCCTCCTTCTTTATTGCCTTAATTCATCCGCATTGCGCCACAAACATTCAGGCACTGGCCCGAGATGTTGAACGCAAGGTCGGATGCCAAAAACAGTGCTGCGTTGCCGATATCCTCGGCGCTTTGCAAACGCTTCATGGGAATGCCCTGTGCCACCACTTCCGCATATTCATCCATGGTTTTGCCCGCCTTTTTGGCGCGGTCCGCATATAGAATATCGAAAATGTCGGTGCGCACCAGCCCCGGGCAAATGCCGTTCACATTGATGCTGTGCTCCGCCACGGCCAGCGCCACAGACTGCGTGAGGCCCATGGTACCGAACTTGGAGGAAGAATAGTGCGCAATGATGGGAGAGCCCATGCGTGTTGAAGCGGAGCAGATATTGACAATTTTCCCGTACCGGCGGGGAATCATGTGCTTGAGCGCCGCCTGTGTGCAGGTGTGCATGCCCACCAGGTTGATATCCAGTGTGCGCTCAAACTCCTCGCGGGTGGTCTCCATATAGGGTTTTGCGTACAGAATGCCCGCGCCGTTCAAAAGGATATCCAGCCTACCCTCTTTTTGCACAATCCCGTCAATCACACCTATCACTTCGGCTTCGTCGGTCACGTCCATCTTTTCCGTAATGACCTCCAGCCCGTCCGCGCGCATCTTGGCGGCCGCGGCTTCAAGCTTTTCCGGGCTCACATCCGTCAGGTATACTTTTGCGCCGGCGTCGGCATAGCGCCTGGCCACGCCGCCCGGTATACCGCCCCCGCCGCCGGTAACCAGGGCAATTTTTCCTGTAAAATCAATTCCTACCATGCTGGAAGCTCCTTTCCCAGTTTGTACCTTACATTATGCCATTTTGGGAGGGTGCTGTAAACAGCACCCTCGCCATTTTTACCTACATTTTTGAACTTTCTCCAGTTTTTTTGGCTTCGCGTGCATTCAGCCCTTTCAAAATGAACAGGAACAGTGCACCGCCAAACCCCAGGATGAACAGCAGGCCCAGCGCCATGGTCCAGTCGCCCACTGCGATTACCATAAACCCGGACAGGGAGATGAGCAGCATGCAGGCCAGGCGGTAAATGAAGTTGAACACGCCCAGCGCCGTGCCGGCGCGCAGGCCGCCCACTTCGGGCAGTTCCATCATGAACGTACGCGGGCCCACATAGCCAAAACCGTTCAGGAATCCGCCAATGGCGTAGCAGACAATCAGCGTGGTGGGGTTGCCCGAGGTGATGCCGATGATCCACAGCGCGGTGGAGATGACCATGCTGCCGGCCACCAGCCAGATGCGGTCGCCCTTCCAGAACTTGGCCATCAGCAGGGGCAGAATGATATAGCCGAACAGCGAGCCGGTATTGGCGGTGGAGGAATAGAACGCGGCCTCCTGCACCGGAATGCCCCAAGAGGTCACCAGCGCGGTGGTCGTCAGGGCAATCAGCAGCTGGATGACGCCGCCGAAGCACGCTTCGGACAAGCAGCAGCACAGCGCCCGGGGGCTCTTCAGCACATACTTCAGGTTCTGGAAGATGGAGTCTTTTTCCACATCTCTTACCTTAACAGACAGGTTGAGCTGCGCGTCGCGGGAGGTGCGGGTTTCCACAAAGATAATCCAGCAGACGCCGATGACGACCATCATCACGCCCAGCACACGGTAGAAGTTTCTCCAGCCGCCCAACAGGCCGGCAATGGGGCCGGAGGCGTTCAGGCCCACAATATAAGCCAGCGCCCCCATGCCAATCAGCAGCGAGTTCATCATAAACAGATGCTTTTTATCATACCACAGGCCCATGGCTTTGTTGTTGCCCTGTGTGAAGGACAGCGCCAGGCCAAACATAACAAACGTAATATACAGCGGCGTATAAGAGGTGAAAACCGACCGGCCAAAAACGGCTATGCCGGCAAAAATGCTGGCGATACACATCAGGTAACGCAGGTTGATTTTATCCATCAGCACGCCTGCAAAAAACACGGCAATCATACAGCCCATGGTGGTGGCGCCGGACATAGCCGTGGTCTCAACCACGGTCAGGCCCAGTTCGTCGCGGATGGTGGGCAGGAAGAACGACAGGCTGGAGGATGGGAGGCTCATGACAAAAAAGGATGTCAGCAACGCAATGATGGATACTTTTACTTTTTTTGCGGTTGTTGATTTTACGGCAGTAGTCGAATCCATATAATATACCCCTTTCCTATAACGCCTTATTTGGTTTGGGCCTGGCCACATACACCCAAACCGCGAATAACATATAACCGCATTGGCACTTTAGGGACACGCCCTAGTTCATGCGCATGCCGCCGCAAACGTTTAATGTTTGGCCGGTGATGTATCGTGCCTGGTCAGAGCAAAGGAATACCACGGCGTTGGCAATGTCGATGGCTTCCTGGGCTTTGTTCATGGGAATGTTGGCTTTCAGTGCCGCCAGCCAGTGCTCTTCCCGTTTTTCAAGGTCGTCGCCGGCACGGGCAATCAGAATTTGCTCCCACATGGCCGTGCGTATGATACCGGGCGCAACGGCGTTGTAGTTGATGCCGTAAGCCGCCGCGTGCGCCGCGTAGGACTGTGTCAGGTTAATGATGGCCGCCTTTGTCATAGCGTAGTGCGGCAGCGCCCGGTTGGCCATACGGCCTGCTGTGGAGCTGAAATTAACCACCTTGCCATAGCCCTGATCCTTCATATAATCCAGCGCCAGCTTGCACCCGTACTCTGTGCCCATCACGTTGATATCAATCAGGGATTTGATCTGGTCAACGGATATGGTGTCAATGTTTTCGGTGACGGTGATACCGGCGGCATTTACCACAATATCAATACGGCCGGTTTTCGCTTTTGCTTCCTTAAACAGGTTTGCCATATCGGATTGCACGGTTACATCGCACTTGAAACCGAATGCCTTGACATGCATCTTTTCAAGTTCCTTGGCCGAAGCTTCGGCGTTGGCCGCAATAATGTCCCCGATGACGATGTTCGCCCCGCAGTCGGCCAGCGATTTCGCCACTTCAAAGCCAAGGCCACGGCCCGCGCCCGTTACAATTGCAGTGCGGTCTTTTAAATCGATTGTGAACATCAACACGCCTCCATTCTACATTCTTTTTCAAATTGTCCTGCCCGGTGTTTCTTTCTACCCCCTTCAAATAATATTTCCCATGGTGACCCATATACCAATATTAAGTAAACATTGCCCAATTTTATATACCCACTTAATATGATTTTTTTACCTATTTTTAGGTAGGGCCGTTGTGAAGAAGATAACAATTAAAGGCGGAGGCGAGCGTACATCTTGCGTTACAAAACAAAACGGGCATTCTGCGAAAGCAAGAATGCCCGTTTTTCCTTCGGCCTTACCCAGGCCCGCAGAACGCAGGCCAAAATTTGATGTCGTTCAAGGCCTGTTCAGCCCAATTTATCGCGCATGTAGAGGCGCACCAGCGCCCGCTGGTTATTGATCTTTAATTTCTGGTAGATATTTTTGATATGCTGGCGTACGGTGCTTTCCGATATGAAGAGGTCGTTGGCAATCGCCTTCAGTTCTTTACCCTGGCAGTATTCATCCAATATTTCCAGCTCCCTTTTGGAGAGAAGCTCTGAAAAAGAGGGTTTGTCGCCTGAAACAATCAGCTCGTTTTGTTTGCTGAGCAAAAAGAAATAGTACATATCCACGTTGCCGCTATCATCCACAATGGAGGTGGCCAACATGTGGATTTTATAGCCCTTATATTGCTGCACCATCACGGTTTCGCCCTGCCGTACCGCTTCGGTCATCAGGCCTGTCATGTCTGCAAACATATCGGCCAGGTTCCTTTTGGGGAACAGGGATGCCGTGTAAATCATCGCACGCTGGTTATATTCCATCAGGTTGCCCTGCGCGTCAAACAGCAGGTATCCCGTGCCCAGGCTATCCAGGAACGCGCCCTTCATCTTGTCGTTGATATGCACGGTTTTTCTCTGTTCTGTTTTCTTGATCTTCAGCTTGATCAGGCGCTGTACATCGCTCAAAAAGTCAACGTCTTTTTCTGTAAAGTCGCCGCCTTCCATCTCTTTGAAAAAATTGATGCGATAGGTCTTGTTCTTGATCTGGAAATCCATGATGATGATATCACCAAAGCCGGAACGGTTTAAAAACTGCTTGTAGTCCGTCTGAAGAAAGCTGCTGATTTCCGTTGCTTCTGCAGCACGAATGGTATACCGGCCCATACGCTCCAAAAAACCCTGGTGCTCGTGCAGGTACTGCGACAATCGGTCATATTTGTGGAAAGTCCGGTAATCATTGCGTAAAATGCCCATCTTGGTGCTATCATCTATGCCAAAAAGAGCACAGCTATTAAAAAAAAGCCCGTTGTTCAACATGGTGATGGACACATATTCAAACCCAAAATGGGACTGCAAAAGGCAGAGAAGATCTTGAGAAAAAATATCCCCAGAGATCTTATCGGTGTTTTCCAAGTCGTCTGTAAAGTTCACAATTGCCTTGGTACTGAGGCTGTTTGAATTCGCCGTTAGCATGGTCAGGCCTCCCCCCCACTGAAATATCGCGTGCCCGATATTCACTGATTAAATATGGAAATGTCCATTTATACCATATAGAATGCATTTGTCTGCCAAAAGGCATAGCACATGTTGGGTGACGAAGCGTGCGCTTTTTCTTATACTTGCTTGAAATGTTGCAGCATAACACCATACCGCCATAGCTGGTTTGGTTGTTCTGCCAGGCATGTGCTGGAACGCCTTGGCAGCTTGCGCGAGATAATCCAAACCAACCAATGGCCTATTACGGCTTCTACTATTTTTATATTATACCATTATAGACAAATAAATTCAACATTTTGTCGTACTTTGTTGTTTATTTGTCAATCAAGTCTGTCTATGGGCTGAACTATGGAGGTTGGAACATTTTGAAGCGCGATGAAGCGCAGGAATTGAACACCGGCAAGAAAGCCCGTTGAAACTTGTGGTTTCAATGGGCGCATGCAATATCATGCCACCAGCTGCCTGCCGAAAAATTGAACCTCTCCCCTGTAATCCATTCCACCTGCCCTATATAGTACCACATTTCAAAGCTCTGCGCCTTTTGCCGGCACAAACAGGCGGGATGTCTCCATACCTTCCCACTCCAGCAGCTTGATTTTATTCTCAATACCTCTGTCAGGCCGCCGTTTGCACCCACCACCCGATGGCAGGGAAGGATGATGGAGATGGGGTTTTGCCCCACAGCCCCGCCCACCGCCTGGCCGGACATACCATGCTTCCCCAACTGCGCCGCCATTTTGGGGCGATATCGCCATAGGTAATGACCTCTCCTTGGGGAAATTCCCGCAAGATGCACTACACGTAGTTTCAACTATCCCCACAATCTTTTTCCTTCTTTTTCCTTTCCCATGTATTGCGCCAATTAGACTAAAGCCGCGTGCACTGTACTTACATATGAGAAGATATAGTGTTTTTTTGGTTCACATACGCTTATGGGCAGATATTTGTGGGCTCCGATTTCTGGTTTATTTTGCGGCTCCCTGCAAAATCCCGCCCGATACATATTTATCATACTCACTTCGCTACTTCTCTATATGCTTTTCCAAAAATTGGCAAAAATGAAATATGGAGGCCTGTTCAATTACCTATGGTAAAAAACCTACTTAATGGCACAAATGGAGTAAGCGTCAAATAAAGTCACGGCTGTACAGGCGTAACTTTGTTTGATGTTTATCGATATAGACTGAATAGACTGAGCGAAAACCTGCAAAAGCAAAAGCCCGGCACTCGTAAGAATGCCGGGACTTTATGTTGGTGCGCCTTCAGGGACTCGAACCCGGTCTACCCGTCGCACCGGGCCTCCGCTTCACTTCGTTCAGCGTTTTCCCGGCTCCGGGCTCGGCTGTTTCGCTGCGCGAAGCCAGCCTCGGCCCTTCGGGCCCTCCC
>JAAYCI010000039.1 GCA_012729855.1 Oscillospiraceae bacterium | reverse complement strand
GGCAAAAATTTCCCAGTTCTGCGTCGTCGTCAATCGCAATCCACCAAGGATTGCTCAATCCTCCTTCTTGATCTGAGAAATTTTTGCTCGAAAATCTAACACATTTCATCGGTTGAATACAAGTTCTAAGACATATTGCGGGTGGCATGCTGGGTGCCGCCCCGGCTGGCCTTAAAAAAGGGTGGCCACAACGCTGTCCGCAGGCAGGGAAAGGACAAGGCATGAAAGAGCGGATTGTTCGATACACAGCCGGCGCGCTGGTGGCGCTGCTGCTTTTTGGCGGCGGGGCTACGGCGGTATATGCGGCGGAAACAACAGGATATGAGGATGATAGTACATCAATAAGTGATAATGCTGCTGATAATGACGATGCGAATGCTGCACGGCCCGATAGTGTGGCGCCGCAGAGCACCGCCGACAGTGGCAGTTCTGCCGACAGCAGCGCAGCGCCCGGCGCCGACAGCGCACCCGTGGCAGACAGCGGTTTGGCGGCCGACAGCACATTGGAGGACGACACACCGCCAGCGCCGCCTGAAAGCACCGCAGACAGCAGCGCCGCCGAGCCGGCGCCCCCGGCATCGGATACGGCGGAGGTGCCGGTCTCCGATGTGGCGCCCGGCGAAGCCGAAGCGGGGGCACAGGCCCTGCCCGAAGCTGAAGCGGCCCCCGCCACGGTAGAGCCCGGCTGGGTGTTGGACCCGGCCACCGGCCGCACAGCCTGGCAATTGGCCACCGGCAGTTATGCGGTGGGCTGGTTCACCCACCCGGCCACCGGGCAAAAGCACTACCTGGGCGCCGACGGCCTGCTGGTGACCGGCCTGTTTGAGGCCGAAGGCCGGCGTTACTATGCCGACGGCAACGGCGTGGTGCAAACCGGCCTGCTGAAGGTGGACGGCGTGCGCTACATGGCCGGTGAAGACGGCGCCTTTGTAACGGCCACCACGCTGGAGGTAAACGGCAAACAGCGCTATGCGGCGGCCGACGGGGCCATTGTGTGGAAAAAAGGCTGGTTTGTTCGGGCCGATGGCGTGAAGTGCTATGCCTACAAGGACGGTGTGCTGAAAAAAGGCTGGCTGACCAGCAGCAAAAAGCGCTACTGGCTGGACGCTGACGGCGCACGCAAGACCGACGCCTACTTTAAAGTAAGCGGCAAGAAATATTACGCGAATGGCAGCGGCGTGGTGGCCACCAAGGCCAGCTCCGTCACCCGGGCCGACGGCGTGAAGATATTGGTGCGGGCTGACGGCGTGGTGAAAAGCGGCTGGCTGGACTATGGCGGAAAGCGCTACCGGGTAGACGCCGAAGGCGTGCGTGCCACCGGCTATTTTAAGGTAAGCGGCAAAAAGTATTTTGCCAAAAGCAACGGCATTGTGGTGCGCAGCCGGGGCTGGTTTACCCGCAGCGACAAAAAGAAGATTTATATCCATGAAGGCGGCGTTATCAAAAGCGGCTGGCTACAGGTGAATGGCAAAACCTACCACCTGAACAGCGAGGGCGAACGCAAAACAAACGAATACTTCAAAGTAAGCGGCAAAACCTATTATGCCAAGAAAGACGGCACCGTGCCGCGCACCACAGGCTGGTTTACCCGCAGCGACGGGAAAAAAGTATACGCGCGGGACAAAGGCGTTATCAAGGCCGGGCTGATAACCGAGGGCAGCAAAAAATACTACCTCACCGAGGAGGGCACCAGGCGCAGCGGGTTCTTCCAGGTAGGCAGCAAGCATTACTACGCCAAAAGCGGCGTGATTAAAAAAGGCTGGGTTACGGTGGACGGCGCGCGCTACTATGTGGGCAGCAAGGGCTACTTGCTTACCGGCCGGCAGACGATAGACGGCGCGGGCTATACCTTTGACGCTGAGGGCCGGCTGCTGAGCACCGACGCCACCATGCTGACGGTGACCCGGGGCGGCAAGGTGGTTACCGACACCGCGGCCAATATTCTGGCCCGGGTGGTGATGGCCGAGGTGGGCGGCTTTCAGGACGCCGAGACCTACAAGGCCCAGGCCGTGGCCACCCACACCTACCTGCGCTACCAGTATTCGGTGGGCAACAAGGCCCCCACCGTGCCCGACGCCGACCCCATCCCGCTGGTGGTCAGCTCGGTGAACGCGGTGGCGGAGCAATACCTCACCTACAACGGCGGGCAGGTGCTGGCGTCCTACTATGCGTCCAGCAACGGCAAAACCAACCCCTCGGGCGACTTTTGGAAAACGCAGTACCCCTACCTGGTTACGGTGAACAGCCAGTACGAAAAAGAGGGCGTGGTGTCCAACTTTAAAACCACCAAAACCATCACCACGGCCAAGTTCCGCGAGATGATGGACGACACCTACGGCGCGGGTAAGTATTCGCTGCAAAGCGACCCGGCCAAGTGGGTGCAGGTAACATACAACAGCGCCGGCTATGCCAAGGGCAATGTGACCATTGGCCAGCAGGCGGACGGCGCCTACCCACGCACCCCCTTGGTGGAGTACTTCTACCAGAATTTCGTGGGTATCCGCTCGGCGTCGTTCACCGTGGAATATGACAGCGGCAAGGACGCGCTGGTATTCACCAGCAAAGGCTACGGCCATGGTGTGGGCATGAGCCAATGGGGCGCCTACTTGTACAGCACCAAGGGCGGCTGGGGCTACAGCAAGATACTGGCGCACTATTACCCCGGCACCGTATTGGTGAGCAATTAGTAAAAAAATTGTAAAATAGAAGACGTTTTTTGACTGAAACAGGGCCCGGGCGGCAATTTTCTGCCCGGGCCCCGTTGTTTTTTTGCGGCGGTTCAAAAATTACCGCCACAGGCCAAGCCATAAGAAATAGTTATATGGCCAGTTGGTGGCCCGCATGCCATGGGTGGGCACATGGGTGCGGTAGTTAAAAAATATCGAATTAACGTATATAAAAGTGCGCTGTATTATAGCGGCCCGACATTTTTGGCGGCGCCGCGTGGAGGAGGCGCCAAGGCAATAACCCCGAGCTCTATAGTAGGAAAATAATTACCGAGCGGAAAATTTTCCCGTCGAGCATTTTCTACAAAAACCATTATTCCGGCGTGCTATTGTATGCACAGAGGGAACGCCTCCATCCCCCAACAGGCAACCCCTCATGTTTTCCTCCTGAGGCGGTATTGTTCTGTGCCGGACAATCACCTAACCTCTTTCCCTTCCTCTTTTGAAACAGCACCCTCTGCAGAGGGTGTTGTTTCATTTTGCGGGTGTTTTGCCAAACGGGCCCAAAGCGGTGCCTGCCTAAAAATCGAAGGAGTGAAACAGTCTGTCCAGGTTATAAAACATTTCGCTCGCCTCTTTGTATTGCGCGTCTGTCAAATCCGCATCGCTGCCCAGCCAACGGTAGAATATATTGATGTATAGCGCGGCCAGGCTCACATTTTTGTACTGCGCCCAAACCTGCCCCTTTTTGGATGCCGTGCTGCGTTCCATCTCATCCAATTGGGCAACCACTTTGTTCAGAATACTGGATGGCTGCTGGCCGCACACATTTACCAGCAGGGCGCTGTAGCCTTTTCTGTACAGCATCAGGCGGCATTTTTGGTCTGTTTGCTTGCGATACGCCTCATAAAAGCAATACATTTCATGGTTGTGAACCATGGAAATGGCCTCTACAAACATATCCACAAGCTCCTGCTCCACCGCTTCAAGCAGCTCAAACTTGTCTGAAAAATGCTGGTAGAAGGTGCCTCTAGAGATATCGGCCTGGTGCGCGATATCCTTTACAGTGATATCGGCAAAATCCTTTTCGCCCAAAAGGGCCAGGAATGCCGCCTTTATATGGCGCACGCTCTTCGGGTGCTTTTCTTGTGCCATACCCCACCTCGTGTTTGACACTATCGCACAATATGTTCAATTTTGAACACTCGCGGATATTCTGGACTTGTTTCTGGCAAAGCCCGCACGGTATGATTTAATTAATATGGATTATACCATATGACTTCCGCTTACGAAACCGCAGCCAGGCAGGGAAAAGAAAGGAAGGGTGCATCATGGATTTTACACAGGTGAAGGAACTGATGAAACGCTTTGTGGGCACGGGGCCCGCGGGAAACGCCATTTCCGTATCGCTGAACGGCAAACAGGTGTTTGAACACTATGAGGGGCTGGCCGACGTGGAGGCGGTGCGCGGCATTGGCCCGGACACCGTGTACCGCATCTTCTCAAGCTCCAAGGAGTTTACGGCGGCGGCAGCGCTTATTTTGTACGAGCGCGGGATCTACCTGCTGGACGACCCGGTGGCGGACTACCTGCCGGAGTTTGCAAACGTGCGCATTGCGCCCTACGAGAACAACGGCGTGATGGAAAAAACGCGCCCGGCCCAAAAACCCATACGCGTGCGGGACTGCTTTTGCATGGCAACAGGGCTTACCTATGCGGGCAACCTGAACTACACACAGGTGAAAATGGGCGAGGTGCAGGGCCGCCTGATTGTGGCGGGCCCGCACACGCTGGCCGAGCTGATGAAAGCGTTTGCCGAAGAGGTGCCGCTGATGTTTGAGCCCGGCACCAGCTGGAACTACGGCATGAGCATTGATTTACTGGGCCGGCTCATCGAGGTATGGTCGGGCAAGAGCCTGGGCCAGTTTATGCAGGATGAGATTTTTGAGCCGCTGGGCATGCCGGACACCGGGTTTTATTATAAAGGCACCATGCGGGAGCGCCTGGCCGCGCCCTATTACCGCGAGAACGGCCAGCTGGTGCGTTTTGACAACCCCATGGATTTCTATTATGAGCCGGCTTTTGGGTGTGAGCTGGGCGGCCAGGGCCTGCTGAGCACCCTGCCCGACTACACCCGCTTCGGCCAGATGCTGGCCATGGGCGGCACTTTAAACGGCGTGCGCATTCTGGGCCCCCGCACCATCGACCTGATGCGCCGCAACCACCTGACGCCTCAGCAGATGGCAGCGTTCAACAACACCAGCTTCCGGTGGTCGCAGGTGGTGGGGCACGGCTACGGGCTGGGCGTGCGCACCATGATAGACCCCGCCGCCGCGGGGGCCAACTCGGTGAATGAGTTTGGATGGTCGGGCATGGCCGGCACCTGGGGCTGCTACGACCCCGTGGAGAAGCTCTCGGTGCAATACATGCACCAGTGCATGCCCAACGACCAAAACCTGGACTGGTACTGCCACCCGCGCATCCGCAACGCGGTGTATGCGGCGCTGGACTGAAGCAGAAATAACCTGCAATAATCGCGTTTAATACCCTGAAAATAAAACAAATAATTCCTATAAATAAAAAGCAGGCCGCTGCCGGGGAAACCGATAGGGGCCTGCTTTTTATTGGATTAAATAAGGATTATCCAATTCTTTTGTGTAAACAGCAGTGAAGGGTTATTTAAGGCGCGGGCTGCCAACTGGCCTTGTCCTTTTTGGGCTTGTCGGGGCGGCCGGTGTCCTTATACAAGGCCTTGCGCAGCGGCTTGCACACGGCCAGCGCGGCCAGCGCGGAAAGGGCGGCTTCGGGCAGGCCGCTGGTGAGGATGGTGAAGCTGATGTAGTACCCCACCGCCATGCTGAAGGCGCTTTCAAACACACCGCCAAAAAAGATGTAGATGCCCAGCATGACAAACAGGGTGTTGGCCAGGCTGCCAATAAATCCGCTGAGGATATAGCGCAGCCAGTCCAGCTTTCGGGGGAAAAGCAGTACCTTGTGGAAGAGCAGCCCGGCAATGGTGCCCACCAAAATGCGGGGTACAAAGCAGATGAGCAGGCTGCCGAAGTTGCCCTGGAACTCGCCAAACGAATAGAAGGGGGTGAAGATGAAGGCGGATACCGGGCTGGGCGGCATGAATGTCCACACCATAAAGCTGAACAGGCCGGCAAACGCGCCCATGATGGTGCCGGCCGCGGTGCCCAGCATGATGGCTGTGATGATGATGGGGATCATGGCCAGTGTCATAACAATAAGGCCAAAAGACGGCAGCGAGCCCAGCGGCGTGAAGCAGAAAATGGCTTCAATGGCCAGCAGGATGGAAAACTGGGTTAGAAATAAGGTTCTCTTGCGCGTATTCATTATAGATGGATGCCTCCTCACAGTATAGGGCAAAGGTTTGCCGCCTGGGCACGGTGGGTGCCGCACACGGGGCGGGGCTTTTCGCAGCGGGTTGGGCGCGCCCATTCCCACACAGGCATGGGCTTTAAATGATGCCGCTAAAGCATGGCTATACTAACACATGAAAAAAGCCAATACAAGTGCACGGTGTGATATATGCCAATTACAAGATATTTGTAGAAAAGTGTTGACAAAGGCTTTTCGGGTGGCTATAATAAGAAACTGGCGCTGCTGACGGGGACCGCCCCTTGAGACGAGGGGAAAACCCGCGCAGGAAGTGGCCAAATGCGGCCTGAAAGGCCGCACCCCGGACCTTGAAAATTAAACAATATTGGAAAGCTTGGAAGGACCTTAGAGGGCTTTAGGCTTGGCGGAAAAGCAGGGGGCACATGGTGCAAGCCATGTGCACAAGCAGTTGCAAAACTGTGTGCAGGCAGCTGAGAAGTTGCGTGCAACCCGCTGAAAGAAGCAAAAGAGCTTAAAGCCCCGGGCATGGCGCAAGCCATGTCCCGGCGCACATTTAATGTGTGCCAAAACAATTCCTTTAATCCTCTGTTAAAAGAGGACAAGCAGTAATTCAAGACGCACGTTTTGCGGGCGCTTCGGTGCTTGCGAGACGAAAGTGTTTGGAATGATGCAAAGGAATCAAACATCCGGTGTTTCGCATTTTTCCCTGGAAAAATTCAGAAACACCGCATCCAGCGAAATGGCCCTATGGGCCATGGAGTCGGACACAGTAGTGTACAGTGTCCGGGTGCAGGAATGCACATGGGGATAGTGGTTTAACGGAAGTAATTCCTTTAAATACCATTAGCTAAAGAGTTTGATCCTGGCTCAGGACGAACGCTGGCGGCGCGCCTAACACATGCAAGTCGAACGGAGCGCACGGGAAGAAGCCCTCGGGTGGATTCCTGTGTTGCTTAGTGGCGAACGGGTGAGTAACACGTGAGCAACCTACCAAGGGGCGGGGGACAACATTTGGAAACAGATGCTAATACCGCATAAGACCACAGCCGGGCATCCGGCTGCGGCCAAAGCAGCAATGCACCCCTTGATGGGCTCGCGCCTGATTAGATAGTTGGTGGGGTAATGGCTCACCAAGTCTGCGATCAGTAGCCGG
>JAAYCI010000004.1 GCA_012729855.1 Oscillospiraceae bacterium | reverse complement strand
TCTTTCGCAGACTGAAAGCTTTTCGTAGGGTTTTCACCCGTTACGATAAACTCGATTGCGTTTTCATCACTTTCATTTGTTTCGCCCTTGTCTTTGATTCGTTGCGGTAGTGTCAACACGACCTAACCAAATCGGGTTTTTTGTACAGTGTGCGTGGGCCGCAGGGCGGATACCGGCTGGCCCGCCAGCCAGAGCAGTACACGGTGGGGGAGATTTTGCGGGTAACAGAGGGGAGCCTGGCGCCGGTGTCGTGCCTGGGCATGGAACCCAACCCCTGCCCGCGCGCAGGCTACTGTACCACCCTCTCGTTTTGGGAAGGGCTGTATCAACAGATAGATAACTATGTGGACAGCGTAACACTGGGGGAACTGGTTAGTAAAGAACGTGGACGGATAGTGGAGGAACTGGCGGAATAGTGCAGTGAAGCGGCACGGGCAAGGTGAAAAAATGCAATTTGATAAGATGGAACAAACCATTGGCGGCACGCCAGTGGTGCGGCTGCATGGGCTGGAAAAGGCCACTGGCGCCGCCGCAGAGCTTTGGGCCAAGCTGGAGCTGTTCAACCCGGCCGGCAGCGTGAAGGACCGTGTGGCCCGCGCCATGATAGACGCCGCCGAGCAAAGCGGCGCACTACAGCCGGGCGGCACCATCATTGAGCCCACCAGCGGCAATACCGGTATAGGCCTGGCCGCCATTGGCGTGGCGCGGGGCTATAAGGTGGTGCTTACCATGCCCAAAACCATGAGCGCCGAGCGCCGCCTGCTGCTGGCGGCCTATGGCGCCGAACTGGTGCTGACCGATAACGGCATGCCCGGCGCCATAGCTGAGGCGGAGCGTTTGGCCGCGCAGCGCCCGGGCAGCTTTATCCCCAACCAGTTTGAGAACCCGGCCAACCCCGCCGCCCACGAGGCCACCACCGGCCCCGAGCTTTGGCGGGACATGGGCGGCAGCATCGACGTGTTTGTGGCCGGTGTGGGCACCGGCGGCACCATTACGGGGGTGGGGCGCTGCCTGCGCCGCCAGAACCCGGAGGTCACCATTGTGGCGGTGGAGCCGGCGGCTTCCCCGGTGCTTAGCGGTGGGGCGGCCGGGCCGCATGGCCTGCAGGGCATTGGCGCGGGCTTTGTGCCGGGTATTCTGGACACCACCATTTATAACGAGGTGCTGCCGGTGGCCGACGCGGACGCCTATGCCGCCGGCCGTCTGCTGGCCCGCCACGAGGGAGTGCTGGCCGGTATTTCGTCAGGTGCGGCGCTGCATGCGGCGGTCACGCTGGCCAAGCGGCCACAGTTTGCCGGCAAGCGCATCGCGGTGCTGCTGCCGGACACCGGCGAGCGCTACCTGACCACCCCCATGTTTGCGGAAGCATAAAAGTGCCAGCGCGCCCGGCATGCTTTCGCGCGCCAACGAAAAAGATAAAAGTTTACAAAACAGCTGAAACGAACCCAAGGTTCGACTTCAACTGATGCGCCATGCATTCTATGCTTAAGGCAGAAACCGGGCGTACCGGACGCCCGGCCAGGTTGGAGGAGTTTATTATGAAAAAATGGGTTGCCTTGATTTTTGCGGGGCTTATTGCGCTGGGCCTTGCGGCCTGCGGAAGCACCAGCTCCACACCCGCCTCAGCTACACCATCATCTGCCGTGGAAGCACCCTCTTCTGAATCGGAGCAAATGCCGGGCGGCTACACCGAGGAACGCGAACTGACCGACGCGGACCTGGAAGTGTTCAATGTTGCGATGGAAAACCTGGTTGGCGCGACATATGAGCCTTTAAAGGTGGCCACCCAGGTGGTGAACGGCACCAACTACCGTTTTTACGCAAAAAAGACCACCGTTACCGCCGAGCCTGAAGAATCGTATGTGTACGTCTATATTTACCAGTCGCTGGATGCCAGTGAAAAACCGACCATCACGGAAATTGTAGACGCGGAGTGATTTGGAGACCGGCAGGAGCCCCGCTGAACCCGGCGGGCTTACGGCCGGGATGACCACAAAATAAGGTTGCCACATGCCAAGCACCAACGCCTGGCATGCGGCAACCTTTGTTATTGATAACGCCCGGCCAAACCCGAGGGGTTTATTACGATAAACAAAAAGCATCTGCCATTCCGCAACCAATCGCGGATTTGGCAGATGCTTCCTTATAGCTGCCCGCCTGAAGCGCGGGGCTTATTTACGGCAGCGACGGCTTGGCAAACGCCAGCACAATGCACTCAATGCCGGCCAGCATCAGGTAAAAGCCCACCAGGAAGCTGAGGGTGAGCGCCGCCGTGATGGGGTTGAACAACAGCAGGATGCCCAGCACAATGCCCAGGATGTTGATGATGATGGAAAAAACAAAATACCCGGTACCCATGGCCCGTGTGGCGCCCACCGTAAGCAGGCGGAAGAGGGACTCCACAATAAACCAGATGGCAAACACCAGCGGCAGGGCGGCGGCGGCAATGTAGATATTGAGGATGAGAAAAACGCCGATGATGATGTTCAGGATACCGGCTACCAGGCGCAGCACGCTGCCCCTGCGGCCCATAATAAGCCGGATGCCGTTGAGCACGGCCAAAATGGCGAACACGAAAGCCAGCGCGGTCAAATCGCCGCCGGGGTTGTAAAAGCTGATGAGGGACACGATGATGAACAGGATGCCGATGATCAGGTAGCCCCAGCCGAATCCGGTTTTGCGGGTGGTATTGTTCATGAAGCACAACTCCTTTGCTGCAAGCGCCGGCCAGGCCGGCTTTATAGTGGTTTCTGGCGCTATTATACCTTTTATGGGTGTCAATAGCGCGGGAACGCTGTCGTTTCCCCTGCAGCAGAGGTGTGCCGGCGCGGGCGCTATGGCCTGACAAAGCGAGCGCCATGTGCATGCTTGCATTTGCCTGGCCGGGCAAGAACGGCGGCAACAGGTGTTAACCCCGCGGCTTTGCCGCGGAAAGCGCCAAAGGCGCAGGGTTGGGGCTATGCCCCAGGGTCAATACCTGTTATGCCCCCGGCGCGGCGGTGCGTTTCAGGGTGCGGCCCCGGCCGGCGGCACCAATGAACTGCCGGCCCGCGGCAATCACTTCCCCGCGGGAGAAGGTGAGCATCGGCCAGCCGGTCAGGCGCATGCCCTCGTAGGGGGTGTAGTCCACATTTTCATGCAGCTGGCTTTGAGCCACCGTCCAGCTTACGGCGGGGTCGAACAGTACCAGGTCGGCGTCGGCGCCAGGGGCAATGTCGCCCTTCTGCGGCGCAATGCCAAAGATTTGCGCCGGGCGGGTGCAGCAGGCGCGCACCAGCTGCGGCAGGCTCAGCCAGCCTTTCATAAAGCCCTCCGAGAACATCAGCGGCAGGCGCAGTTCTGCACTGGGCATGCCCGGCGGGATGTGGGCAAAGCTGCCGCCCTGTTGCTTTTGGGTGGCAAAGCGGAAGGCGAGGTGGCCGCTGGCAACGGTGTCGATGTCGGCGGCGGCCAGGCCGCTCCACAGGGCGTCGCGGTCGGCCTCGGTGCGCAGCGGCGGGGCGGCCAGGTATTTGGGGCCGTCGGCCGGGTTATTGTAAAGCACCGCGTCCAAAAACAGGTAGGGCGGGGTGGTTTCGGCAAAGATGTTCCGCTGCCCGGTACTGCGGGCCAGGTGCAGCGCGTTCAGCCCCAGGGCAGACGACAGTGTTTGCACATACAGCCGGGCCTCGCCCGCCATTTTGGCCAGCATCAGCGCACGGAAAACCGCCTCGGCCTCGGCCTGCGGCGGGCGGCTGCGGGCAAAATAGCGGGTGTCGGTATGGCCGGCCTGGGCCAGCTGGCGGGCCAGCAGGGCGGTGGCGGCCTCGTTTTCGCAGTGCAGGCAAAGGGTGAGGCCCAGCTGCTGTGCACGCACCAGTGCTTGCAGCAGGTCGGCGTCGTTCAGCCGTTGGGGGCCGGCCAGCGTGGCGCCCAGGCTGGTGATGCCCTCACGGTCGCGCAGGGTTTCCATGTCGCGCAGCACGTCATCGTCCACTCGCTGCAGCGCGGCGTGGAAGCCGTAGTCGATCACCGCCGCGCGCGCCGGTTTTTTGGCCACTGACAGCTGGAAGGAAAGCGGCACGCCCGCCGGGCCAAAGGCCAGCTGCTGGATAATGGTAGTGGTACCGCCACAGGCCGCGGCTACGCTGCCGGTATAAAAGTCCTCTGGCGAGTGGGCGGCCCCCGCGCTTTGGCCAAGGCGGGTGTGGGGGTCCACGCCGCCGGGCAGCAGGTATTTGCCCTGCGCTTCAAAAATTTCGGCGTTCACCGGCAACAGCGGCAGTACCTCGCCGGTGCGGAACAGCTGCACAATCTTCTCGCCGTCTATCAGCACCGAGCCGTGGAAAACCTCGGCGCTGGTGGCTATGTGGGCGTTGCGTATCAGTTTGATAGACATGGTGTCACCTTTCCTGGCATCGTTGGATTTTTCATCGAACAACCGGCAAAAACCAAAAGGCCGCGCCGGTATGCCACCCGGCAAACAGGCAAAAGCGTAAAGCGCGGCAGGCCATTCCTTCTGCTAAAAGTCTACCATATTCTACCCGCCAATAAAAGCGAAGGATTTATATCCGGGCGCGGTGTGGCAAAATAGTTACAAATATGGCTTTTATTGTAATATCCCGTGCCCCGATACGACAGAATATTCATTTGCTACCGTGCTATATTGGCGTACCAAAAACAGAAGGGAGATTTGGGTATGACCATTTTCAGAAATTCGACCGAGAACAACCTCCGTTTCAAGCCTGAATCTAAGAACAGCGAGCCGTTTCCGCCCTCTTACTATGAGAACGAGAAGCGGGCCAAGGTGCTTATCAACCAGATGACCACCAAACAGTGGAAGCTAAAGCCAAACGACTGAAAGCCCTGTAAAAGGCTTTGGCCCGGAGGGAAACGGCGGAAAACATCTTATGACATAAAAGGCCTACAGGGCAGGCCTTACAATAAAACGGGGAAAAGGGGAGAGCAGGCGCTCTTCCCTTTTTGCATGCTGGCGGCCAGTTGCCAAAACGCAACAGCTGAAGCCGGGCAGGGCGCCGGGCTTCAGCTGCTGTGTTGAGATGGGGGAAAGGTACTGGGTGGGTTAAAGCCCCGGGGGGTATACCTGCTGCACCTCGCGGTGTATCAGCCAAATGGCAATGGCGTCTGCCGCAACGAAGAGCAGAACGCACAGGGTCTTCACGGTGGACGTCAGTACCAGGCCATCTCCGGCCGATTGCAGCCCCACCCAAATCAGGGTAACGCCAAGGAACAGGGCCATCAGGCTCCACAATGCTTTGGACATAAGCTGCCTCCTTGTTGTTTTTATTTACGTTAAAACGTTTAAAAAAGCGATTATCACATGCGTATCGTCGGGCGGTTGGTGCCAAATTCATCGGCAGGCGGGGGTGTGGATATCCGATTGGGGAAGCCGTCCGACTGGGTCACGTCTGTCAGTTCACCGCTGCTGCAAAGCAGGTGGTGGATGCTGTTGGCCAGTCTCCGGTTCAGGTTTTGCGCGGCGGCGGGGTTGTGGCTGTTGGTTTCGATATACACATGGATGGTGGAATGGTCGATGGTGGGATGCACGACAATACGCCCGCCGTTTTCCAGGCGGTATTCCAGCAGGTCGTTGCGGAAGGGGACCGCGGCGCCCGAGGATGGGCGGCTGCGCTTGTAGTCAATAAAACTGGTGATAGGCACGCCGCCGATGCTCTCGTAGGGGCGGGTGCGCAGGGTTTTCAGCGCGCTTTGCATATGGATGGCATTCTCAATACTGCCCGGCCCATAGCGCTGGTGGGTGTTCACATAATGGCCGTATTGCTTGTATAGCTGCCGGGCGGCGTCGGCCAGGCTGTGGCCGGCCGCTTTATGGGCGTGGGCCATGTCGCATACCCAGGCGCAGGCGGCCAGGGCGTCGCGGTCGCGCACGGTACTGCCCAGAATAAATCCGCCGGCGCTGTCAAACGCAAAGGTAAACGCTTTTTTGGGGATTTGAGGGGGCGGCTCCAGGGTTTGGTCGGCGGCTTTAAAGTCGGGCGGCAGGGTGTACAGGGGCAGGCCGTGCGCAAGCGCCACCTGCTGCGCCAGGCTGCAGGCAGCCAGGCTTCTGGCGGCATACAGCGGCACCGGCGGCTTGCCGCCGCGGCTGTACAGCCGGCAAAAATGGTCCAGCAGCAACAGGCCAAGCTCATGCCCGCTTAGGATATGATAGGCACCCCCGTCTTTTATGGCTACGCCCATCCGGTTGCAGGCGGGGTCGGTGGCCAGGAACAGGTCGGCGTCCATGGCCCGGCACAGGCGCAGGCCGCTTTTTAAGGCCTGTGGGCTCAACGGGTTCAGCGGTTGGTTGTCGGGCGGGGGGCCGTCCGCCAGGCGTTCAGGTATCACCAGGGTGTCCTTCAGGCCCCTGGCCTCCAGCAGGCTGTGCATGAAGGCATCGCCGGTGCCATACAAAGGGCTGTATGCCACCCGCAGCGCGGTGCCTGCTTGCTGTGGGGTGGGAAACTGCCTGAGCACACCGCTTGAATACTGCTCCTGCAAAGCGGGGTGGGCCGTGCGGATCAACCCAATTTCGGCCGGGGTGTCGTAGTCGGTCAGCAATATATCCTCAAAGGGGTTCAGGGTGGCCATGCGGCGGGTAAGGGCATGGGCGGTGGCCTTGGGCATGCGCGCGCCCTGGGGGTCGTAGATGCGCAGGCCGCTGTAGTTCCAGGGCAGGTGCCCGCCGGTGATATAGACGCCCGCGCCGCAGCTGAGGCGCGGTACACTGGCGGCCAGCACGGGGGCGGGCAGCGCAGCCGGGAATATCCACACAAAGATGCCGTTGGCTGCCAGTACCCGCGCGGCCTCGGTGGCAAACAGGCGAGACTTTGGCCGGCTGTCGTACCCGATGACCACGGGGCGCCGTTCCTGTAAGCGTTTGTGGTGGTAAGCCAGCGCCTGAATGGCCATGCGAATGGTGTAGATATTGATGCGGTTGCTGCCGGCGCCCACCGGGGCGCTCAGGCCGTATTCGGCCAGCGGCAGGCGCCGGTAGAAGCGGTCGGCAATATCGCCCTCGTCGCCCTCGTCGCCCCGCAGCTTCAGCAGGTTCAGCTCCTCCTGCAGTTCGGCGTCTTCGGTGGCGTGCAGCAGCCAGTCGTCAAAGCGCTCGGTGATATACATGGCTCAGCTCTCCTGTACGCGGGCTTTGTAGGTTTGCAGGCATAACGAGGCGGTTATCCAGCTTAGCAGGCTTTCGGCGCCCTGGTTTGGTTCGGGGCCGTCCTGCCGCAGGCTGTCGTAGCACCCGCCCGAGCTTTCGTCCACCATGGGCACAGCGGCGCTGTTGGCGCCCAAAAACCAGTCGTGGCACAGCTGGGCTTTTTCCAGGTAAACGTCTTTTTGTGTCAGGCGGTGGGCTGTCAGGCAGGCCATCAGGGTGGCGCAGGCCTCCACGGGCTGTTGGTCGTACAAAGCGGGTGGGTGGCCGCGGCGGCTCCAGCCATTGCAGCCAATGGGCCAAAAGAAGCTCTCCCGGGTTGTTTCCTGCAGCAGGAAATCCAGGCTTTCCAGCCCGATATCCAGGAGCCCCTTGCTGCCCAGCACTTCGGTGCCCGCCAGCAGCGCGTGGGGCAGCACGGCGTTGCAGTAGGTTATTTCTTCCTCGTACCAAAACCAGTTGGGCCCGGCCTTGCCGTGGTAGGCGGCGGCCACACGGGCCAGCTGTTCGGCCAGGGTTTGGGCGCGGGCCGGGTGTTCCCAGCCGGCCAGGCCCAGCGCGGCATAGGCATTGGCGCGCAGCTGGGTAAGGCCGGCGGCGGCGGGGGCAGTTTTTTGCAGCAGGATTTCGGCAGCGGCCCGCAGGCCCTGGGGCAGGGTGCTGCGCCCGGCAATGGTGCCCAGCGCCCAAATGCAGCGGCCATAGCATTCCTGCGAGGCTTCGGCGTCCACAAAGCGGCGGTCGTACCGCATGAAGTTTTGAAACCAGCCGCCCTTCTCCGCATAGCCAAGGAAGCTGAGCGCCCGATAGGCCAGCGCCAGAAAGCGTTCATCGCCGGTGTGGTCGTAGCACAGGGCGGCCACCATCAGCAGGCGGGCGTTGTCGTCGGTGGCATAGCCTTCTTTCAGGTTGGGCACATCATATATCGCGTGGCGCAGGATGCCGGTATCATCTACCATGCGCATCAGGTGGGCGCTGTTGAAACGCAGCTGCTTTTGGGTGTTCATGGGGCTACCTGCTTTCTGGTGTGCGGCCGTTGTGGGGCGGCACAAAAAGGTGTGTTTTGTAGGGTGGAATTAATTATAGCCAACAAGGCGTGTCACAAGCACTCGAAGGGGAAGTGGGCAAAATGTAAAATGCGGGCAGTTGAAGACAAATTGCTGGCGGGTGAAGTCGAAACGCAGGGCGGTTTTTCGCGTGGGCAGCCGGCAGGTAGGAAATGGGCAATCAAAAGCGGGGAATGCCGCAGACAAAAAATGACCCAACACAAGTGCGGCTCTCGGCACCGCCGGAAGCCGCCAACAAAAATACACCCCGGATACTGCCCGCCAGGGGCGCATCCGGGGTGTGGTATTTCAGGCAAGCGGTACAAAGCTACCTGGCGGCTGCCTCGCCATGGGGGAACATCATCACCTTCAAGGCTTTTTTGTCGTCCATCAGCTTGAAGCCCTCTTCAAAGTCGGCCAGCGCAATGCGGTGGCTGATCAGCGGCTTCAGCTGCACCCTGCCGTCGGCCACCAGCTGCAGCGCAATGCGCCAGGCGTCATTGGTGGAGCCAAAGGTAAAGTGCAGGTCGATGTTCTGAATGATGGCGTCTATCCAGTTGACACTGATGGAGGGGGTGGCCGGCTCGCCAATGGCCACCACGCGGCCGGAGCGCCGCACCAGCCCAAACGCGCTGTTCACGGCGGCTTCGGAGCCGGAGCAGTCCACCACCATGTCGGCGCCGCGGCCGTCGGTCTCGGCCATCACCAGGGCTTTCAGGTCGGTTTCGGTAATGTCCACCACCTGGTCTATGGCCGGCAGCGCGCGGGCCACCGGCAGCTTCACCTCGCGGGCGCTGGCCACGTCGGTGATGATGACGCGGCCGGCGCCGGCCGCCTTAGCCACCTGGGCGGCCAGTATGCCGATGGTGCCGGCACCCTGCACCACCACCACGTCGCCGGTGTGCACGGGCGCCTTGATGCACAGCGCCTGAACCAGCACGCTGGCCGGCTCCAGCATGGCGGCTTCCTCAAAGCTCACGCTGTCGGGCACGCGCAAAAAGCCCTCGGCCTTCATGGTAAAGTATTCGCGCCAGCCGCCGCCGTCGTTGGGGCCGTAGGGGCCAAAGGGCCGCCTGGCGGCGCAGAATACGCTCTGCCCAATGCTGCAGTAGAAGCAGTGCCCGCACGCGTTGCGAGAGGGCAGGGTGACCACCTTGTCGCCCACCTTCCAGTCGGGTACGCCCTCGCCCACCTTGCTGATGCGGGCCGACCACTCGTGCCCGATGAGGGAGGGGGGCGTATAGAAGTGGTTGTCGTGGTAGAGGTGCAGCTCGCTGCCGCAAATGCCCGCGGCCATGATCTGCAGTTCCACCTCGCCGGGCCCGGGTTCCCTGCGCGGGATATCCCGTATCTCCCAGCCGTCGTGCCCGTCCCGTACCTTGTAAATCGCTGTCATGGCTGCATCCCCTTTCAGGCTGTTGGGTCTGTTTCCTCGCTTATACCCTATTATATAGTCAAACCGAAACGGTTTTCAAGACGGCAGGCGAAGCCTGCCAGTACACCCTGCGGGTGTGCGTTTGGCTATGAACGGCAACCCAACCGCCCTTCGGGCGGTTCCGCGCGATTTTCTCGCGCAGCTTCAAAACCCCCTCGGTTTTGAAGTGGTTTTAGTACAGCAGTTCCGCCTGCAGCAGGTCTATCAGGCGTGCGCTGTAAAGCCGGGCGCCTTCCGTGGTCAGGTGGTTGTTGCTGTCGTAAAAGTAAGCGCCGTCCATCACGGCGTCGGGCAGGGTGCCCAGCACCGGCAGGTTTATTTCGTTGCGTATCCGCGCCTCCAGCGCCTGCCACTGGTCGGGCGTGGTGGTAATGGCCAATTTATCAACAGGGGCAAAGGCAAAGTAAACGGTGGCCCCGGCCTGCTCCGCTTTGGCGGCAAAGCGGTTGAGCGCGTGCACCACGCCGTCGTCCAGCGTGCCGGGCCCCAGCGCAATGGGGTCGTCGCGGATATACCCCGCCTCCAGCAAGGTTTCTCGCTCCAGCGTCACATCGCCTAGCGGGCCAAAGTCGGCATGGTAGGCGGGTGTGGCATCGCCCTGGGTCTTGTACAAGTCCAGCTTGGCCTGGCCATACTGAAAGTATTGGGTGGCCATGGCCGGCCAGTAGCCGGGGGGCACCACGGCCCATACCTCGGGGAAGTTCTCCACCGCCGACCAAACGGTCTGGTAATCCACCGCGTCGGCCAGCATGCTGTGCTCGGGCGCAATGACGATAACATCGCCCGGCCGCATGGCGTCCTCCAGCATGGACAGGTAGAACTCCACCCCCAGGTAAGCCGTAGCGCCAATGTTGATGCAGGGCATGCCCAGCGCCTGGCCGATTTCCTCGCAGTTGGTGGCGTAAGGGCTGGAGGAGCCGCCCGCCAGAATGACGCGGGGGGAGGGGGTGTTCTGCAGCAGGCCTATCTTATGCCGCACCGTGCCCATAATGCTGCCGCCAAACTGTGCCGGCAGGCTTTGGGCATAGCCATAGTACGCGGCAAAGGGGATGAGCAATGCCACGGCCAGCGCCAGAAATTTGAGGATGTATTTTTTCATTGGTGTTGTTCCTAAACCCGGCTAGAATTGGAAGTATATAAAATCCGCGCTCACGTTGCCGGCGGTGGTAAAAATACGCAGCAGCAGCACAAAGCCCACCGCGTAATACAGCAGGTACCGCACGGCGGGGCGGAATTTTTCAAACCGGCGCAGGGCGCTGTCGCGGCGGTTGGCCCAGTCCCACACGGCCAGCACAGCCACCAGGCACAGAATGGCCACCAGCGTTTTGGCGTCAATGCCCATGGGCGCCAGATATTCCATCAGGCGCAGGGGGTTCAGCCCCTGGAACAGGTGTGTCAGCAGATAAGTGGCGTCGGCCAGGCTGTTGGCACGGAACAGCACCCAGCCCAGCATCACCACCGCCATGGTGAGCAGCCACCACCACACCGACAGCAGCCCCCGCTGCCAGCCGGCGGTGCTGCGTGCCAGCCGTTTTTCCCGGCGCGGCAGCAAAAACACTTCGGCCACCAGCGCCACGCCGTGCAGCAGGCCCCACAACAGGAAGGTCCAGTTGGCGCCATGCCACAGGCCGGACAACAGGAAGGTGACGAGGATATTGAACAGATGGCGCGGGCGCTTCACGCGGTTGCCGCCCAGCGGGATGTAGACATAGTCGGAGAACCAGGTGGAAAGCGAGATGTGCCACCGCCGCCAGAACTCCTTGATGGAGCGGGAGAAATAGGGGCTGATGAAGTTTTCCATCAGGCGGAAGCCCAAAATGCGGGCGCTGCCCACGGCAATGTCGGAGTAGCCGGAAAAGTCGCAGTATATCTGCACGGCAAACAGCAGTGTGGCGGCAATGATGGACAAGCCGGAAAAAGCATGCACGTCGTTGTACACGGTGTTCACATAGCCGGCCACAAAGTCGGCTATCACCACTTTTTTAAAGAGGCCCAGCAATATTTTGCGCAGGCCCTCGCTTAGCTGCGTGGCGCTGAAGGTATGCTTCTCATAAAACTGGGGCAGCAGGTTGGTGGCGCGCTCTATGGGCCCGGCCACCAGCTGCGGGAAGAAGCTGACATACAGCGCGTAAATGCCAAAATGCTTTTCCACGGGCATCTTGCCGCGGTAAACGTCAATGACATAGCTGAGCGTCTGGAAGGTATAGAAGCTGATGCCGATGGGCAAAATAAGCTGCAATACCACGCCGTCCACCGGCAGGGAGAAGGCCCGCAGCAGGTCGGTGACCGCCTGGCTGAAAAAGTTGAAGTATTTGAAGAAGAACAGGCACAGCAGGCTGGCCGACACGCCCACCGCCAAAATGCCCCGCTTGCGCCTTTTATTGTCGCCCGCGCGGCTAATGGCCCGGGCGGAAAAGTAGCTGGTGCAGGTGGTAAACAAAATCAGCACCACCAGGTTGGGGTTCCAGCTCATATAAAAATAGTAGCTGGCCGCCAGCAGCAGCACCCAGCGCAAGCGCTGGGGCAGCACAAAGTACAGCAGGATGACACAGGGCAGGAATATGGCGTAATGCAGTGAATTAAACGCGATAATGCCCACCTGCCCTTCACTTTTTTGCACCGGCTGCACAACTCGCCTATAGCTTAGCACAATCACCGCCCGGCGGCAACTGCCAGCGGCAGGCTATGTCTGCCGCTTTTGCAGCGGCCAAAATTTGCCGCCCACAGTTGACAAACCCCCTGCGCACCGGCTAAAATAACGGTGTGCATTCCGGATGAAAGCATCGGGAGAGACCGCGTACCGCGCGGCGCCGAAGGTGGTAAACTCTCAGGCAAAAGAACCGATGGTGGACGGAACTCTGGAGAGCCTTTGGGCGATGCTTGTTTGCCAAAAGGCACCGAAGAAGCAATTTCGCACCCTGTGCGGGAGAATCTTTCAGGTCCAATTACAGAGGCGCAGGATTTTTTTCCTGTGCCTTTTTTGCTGCTTGTGCAAGCGGCCAAAGCCACAGGTGAATGGAGGCAGATGGATGGAGAAAAGAACGGTTCTGTATGAGAAACATCTGGAGAATGGCGGCAAGATGGTGCCCTTTGCCGGCTATATGATGCCGGTGCAGTACCCCACGGGCGTTATTGCCGAGCACCAGGCGGTGCGCACGGCCGCCGGCCTGTTCGACGTTTCCCACATGGGGGAGGTGAAGCTGACCGGCCCCGGCGCCTTTGCCGCGCTGCAAAAGCTGCTGACCAACGACATGGCGGGCCTGGCCGTTGGCGGCTGCCGCTACAGCCCTATGTGCAACGAGGACGGCGGCGTGGTGGACGATTTGATTGTTTACCGGCTGGGGGAGGCCGACTTTTTGCTGGTGGTGAACGCTGCCAACCGCGAGAAAGACGTGGCCTGGATGCGCCGCTGGCTGCCGGAGGACGCCACGCTGGAGGATATCTCCGACAGCATGGCCGAGCTGGCGCTGCAGGGCCCCAACGCCGAGGGCATTCTGGCCGGGCTGGTGCAGGGCGGTGCGGCCGCCCTGCCGGAAAAAAGCTACACTTTTGTGCCCCGGCTTACCGTGGCGGGCACCTCTTGCCTGGTAAGCCGCACCGGCTACACCGGCGAGGACGGCTTTGAGCTGTACTGCGCCACCGCCGACGCCCCGGCCCTGTGGGACGCCCTGCTGGCCGCCGGCAAAAACGCAGGGCTCATTCCCTGCGGGCTGGGCGCGCGCGACACTTTGCGGCTGGAGGCCTCCATGCCGCTGTATGGCCACGAGATGGACGACACCATCACCCCGCTGGAGGCCGGGCTGCCCATTTTTGTGAAGATGGACAAGCCGGACTTTATTGGCAAGGCGGCGCTGGAAAAACGCGGCCCCATCACCCGCCGGCGCACCGGCCTGCGCGTTACCGGCCGGGGCATCGCCCGCGAGGGCGCCCCGGTGTATATTGGTGACAGGCAGGTGGGCATCGTCACCTCCGGCACGCAGCTGCCATACCTGGGCTGGCCGGGCGCCATGGCGCTGATGGCCATGGACGCCCGCGAAAAGGGTACCGCCGTGGAAATCGATATCCGTGGCCGCCGTGTGGCCGCCGAAGTGGTGCCGACACCCTTTTATAAACGCCAGAAATAATTGTAAAAACGTACCCCACAGGGGACAATGATGGAGGACAAAATAATGAATATTCCCAACGATTTGATGTATACCAAAACCCACGAATGGGTAAAGAAAACCGGCGCCGACAGCGTGCAGATCGGCCTGACCGACTTTGCCCAGCACCAGCTGGGCGATATTGTGTTTGTCAACCTGCCCGAGGTGGGCGACACGCTGGAGGTGGGGCTCGCCTGCGCCGACGTGGAGTCGGTAAAGGCGGTGAGCGACATCTTCAGCCCGGTGGCCGCCACCGTAAGTGCCGTGAACGAGATGCTGCTGGACGAGCCGGCCCAGATAAACGCCGACTGCTATGGCGCCTGGATGCTGGAGGCCACCGGCGTGACCGCGCAGGAAGACCTGCTGGACGCCGCCGCCTACGAGGCGCTGGTTGCTGCGGAGGCCGGCTGAGATGGGCGGCTATATCCCCGGCACCGCCGTGCAGCAACGCGAGATGCTGGCCGCGCTGGGCCTGCGCGCCATGGACGAACTGTTCGCCGACGTGCCGGCATCGCTGCGTGTGAAAGAGCTGAACCTGCCCGCCGGCAAAAGTGAGCTGGAGGTGCGCCGCGCCGTGGAGCGCATGGCGGCTGAAAACACCGTGTTTGCCAGCTGCTTCCGCGGCGCCGGGGCCTACCGGCACTACATCCCGTCCATCGTGAAGCAGGTGGCCGGCAAGGAGACCTTTGTCACCGCCTACACGCCCTACCAGGCCGAGATGAGCCAGGGCGTTTTGCAGATCATCTTTGAGTACCAGACCGAGATCTGCGCCCTCACCGGCATGGATGTGGCCAACGCCTCGGTGTACGACGGCGCCGCCGCCGCCGCCGAGGCCACCGTAATGTGCCGCGAGCGCAAGCGCCAGCGGGTGCTGGTGGCCGACACCTGCCACCAGGACACCCTGGCGGTTATTGGCACCTACTGCCACACCGCCGACGCGCCGGTGCAGACGCTGGGCGCTCAAAACGGCCTGCTGGACATGGCCGCGCTCAAGGCCGCCCTGGCCGACGACGTGGCCTGCCTTTACCTGCAGTCGCCCAACCACTGGGGGCTGATAGAGGACGTGCAGGCCGCGGCCGAGCTTTGCCACGCCGCCGGCGTCAAGCTGATTATGGGCTGCAACCCCATGGCGCTGGCCCTGCTGAAAACCCCAGCCGAGCTGGGGGCCGACATCGCCGTAGGAGACGGCCAGCCGCTGGGTATGCCGCTGGCCTACGGCGGGCCCTACCTGGGCTTTATGGCCAGCACCCAGCCGCTGATGCGCAAGCTGCCCGGCCGCATTGTGGGCCAGACCACCGACGCCGACGGCAAGCGCTGCTTTGTGCTCACCCTGCAGGCGCGCGAGCAACACATCCGGCGGGAGAAGGCCTCCAGCAGCATTTGCTCCAACCAGGCGCTGTGCGCCCTCACCGCCACGGTGTACCTGGCGGCCATGGGCCCCGCCGGCCTGCGCGGCGCCGCCGGGCAATGCCATGCCAAAGCCCACTATCTGGCCCAGCAGCTGGAGCAGGCAGGCTACCGGCGTGTACACGACGGCGCTTTCTTCCACGAGTTCCTCACCACCTGCCCGGCCGACCCCGCCATGCTGATGGCGGCGCTGGAGGAGGCCGGCATCCTGGGCGGCCTGGTGACCGACAGTGGCATCCTGTGGTGCTGCACCGAAATGAACACCAAGGAAGAGATAGACCAGTTGGTAACCATCTGCAAGGAGGTGGCGGCGCCATGACAAACGACGTGCAATTGATTTTTGAAAAGAGCAACCCCGGCAGCGGCTGCGAGATGCTGCCCGCCTGTGACGTGCCCGCCGCCGACCTTTCGGCCGGGCTGCGCCGCACGGCCCCCCTGCCGCTGCCCGAGCTGGCGGAAGGGGAGATTGCCCGGCACTACAGCCAGATGGAGCGCCGCAGCCACGGCGTGAACAACGGCTTTTACCCGCTGGGCTCCTGCACCATGAAGTACAACCCCAAAATAAACGACGAGATGGCCGCGCTGCCCGGCTTTACGGGCATCCACCCGCTGCAGCCGGCCCACACGGTGCCCGGCGCGCTGGGCATGCTGCACCAGGCTGAAACCCTGCTGTGCGAAGTGACCGGCATGGACGCCATGACCTTCCAGCCCGCCGCCGGCGCCCACGGCGAGTTCTGCGGCATCGCGATGATCAAGGCCTACCACAAGAAGAACGGCGAGGCCGGCACGCGCACCAAAATGCTGGTACCTGACGCCGCCCACGGCACCAACCCCGCCTCGGCGGCTATGGCAGGCTACCAGGTGGTTACCATCAAGAGCAACGCCGACGGCTGCGTGGACGTGGACGCCCTGCGCGCCGCCGCCGGCCCCGACACCGCCGGCCTGATGCTGACCAACCCCAACACGCTGGGCCTGTTCGACCCCAACATTGCCGAGATAACCGATATTGTACATAAGGCCGGGGGGCTGAACTACTACGACGGCGCCAACCTGAACGCGGTGATGGGCATCGTGCGCCCGGGCGACATGGGCTTCGATGTCATCCACCTGAACCTGCACAAGACCTTCTCCACCCCGCACGGCGGCGGTGGCCCCGGCAGCGGGGCGGTGGGCTGCAAGGCCCTGCTTTCGCCCTTCCTGTCCGGCCCGGTGCTGGCCGAAAAGGACGGCATACTCACCTGGGACGCCGACCGCCCCGACAGCATTGGCAAGGTGAAGGGCTTTTACGGCAACTTCCTGGTTACGCTGCGGGCGCTGTGCTACCTGCTAAGCCTTGGCCGCGAGGGCGTGCCCGCCGCGGCCAAGGGCGCGGTGCTGAACGCCAACTACCTGATGAAGCAGATAGCCGAGCCGCAGGAGATTGTGTACGACCGCCTCTGCATGCATGAGTTCGTCCTCAGCCTGAAACAGCTGAAAGCCGAAACCGGCGTCAGCGCGCTGGATGTGGCCAAAGGGCTCATCGACTACGGCATCCACCCGCCCACCATGTATTTCCCGCTTATTGTGGACGAAGCGCTGATGTTTGAGCCCACCGAGACCGAGAGCCGCGAAACGCTGGACCACGCGGCCGAGGTTTTCCGTGCGCTGGTGCGGCAGGCCCACAGCGACCCCGACGCCCTGCACAACGCCCCCACCACCACCCCGGTGCGCCGCCCCGACGAGGTGGAGGCTGCGCGTAACCCGCGGCTGCGGTATGTGTTTGAGTAGTTTCCTGATGTGCTGTTAGATGGAAAAGCGTGTTCGCCCTACGCTTGCAGCGGTTGGGTAGCGCCCACCCGCGCCTCGGCGGCATACTGCCGCATCTCGGCCCAAGTGCCGCCGCCTTCGGCGTCGGTTGGCCTCGAAACGCGCCCTGCGGGGCGCAGTCTTGCGGTTCTGGGATACCTCGAAGAGGTATCCCAGAACCGGGCGCTGGAAAATTTGTTTGCCGCAGTATCTTGTAATTGACAAGATACTGCTATGCAAGCCAAATTTTGCCCTTCGGGCCCCCTTTGCATTTCTTCCCCAGTTGTGCGATAATAACTCTTAGTAATAATTGATCGCCGCTGGGCAGATAGGAGGCGCTTGGGTGCGCTGTGGCATTTCCACCTCATGCTTTTACCCCGAAACCCCGCTGGAGGCGCTGCACAAGCTGATTGGCGCGGGCGCGCCGGTGGCCGAGGTTTTTATCAACACGTTTGCGGAGCTGGAAGAGGGCTATGTGAATAAACTGGTGGCCGCCCAACGGGCCTCCGGTATCCAGGTGGTGTCCGTCCACCCGTTTTCCGCGGTGATGGAGGGCTTCCTCTTTGCTTCCGACTACAAAACACGCTTTGACGACGGCGTGAAGCTGTACCGGCAGTTCTTCCACCTGTGCGCGCGGCTGGGCGCCACCATGCTGGTGTTCCACGGCGACCATGCCCATGCCCTCAACAGCTTCACGATGGAGCGGTATGTGCACCGCTTCCGCAAGCTGGCGGCGGTGGGCCGGGAGTATGGCGTTACCCTTTGCCACGAGAACGTCTACTACTGCCGCCTGGGCGAGCCGGACGCCGTGCGCCGTTTCCGCGCGCTGATGGGCGAGGACGCTGCCTTTGTGCTGGACCTGAAACAGGTGCGCCGCGCCGGCGCCCACCTGGCCGACATGCTGGACGCCATGGCCGGCGCCGTGCGCCATGTGCATATCAGCGATTTTGCCCCCGGCCGTGACTGCCTGCCCCCCGGCGAGGGCCAGCTGGACTTCATCCGCCTGGTGCGGCATTTGGAGGCCACCGGCTATACGGGAGACTATATTGTAGAGCTGTACCGCGATAATTTTGCCGATGATACCGAGCTATATGAATCGATGCAATATGTGGAAACTTTGATTGGCCGCGCGGCCCCGGCAGCGCCGGAAGTGCGGCTGGCAGCGGAGGGATGGCAATGAAGTGCCCCTATTGCGGAGAATCCGATTCCAAGGTGATCGACTCGCGCCCGGCCGATGACGCCACCCGTATCCGCCGCCGCCGGCAGTGCCTGGTGTGCGCCAAGCGCTTTACCACCTTCGAGATTGTGGAAACCGTGCCGCTGATGGTGGTGAAGAAGGACAAAAGCCGCGAAGCCTTCGACCGCGAAAAGCTGATGCGCGGGCTGATGCGCGCCAGCTATAAGCGTCCGGTGTCCTACCAGATGCTGGAGGAGATCGTGAACGACATTGAACAAAAGCTGAGCAGCAACTACGACCGCGAGGTGACCTCCATGGCCATTGGCGAGCTGGCCATGGAGCGGCTGCAAACGGCCGACGAGGTGGCCTATGTGCGGTTTGCGTCGGTGTACCGCCAGTTCAGCGACGTAAACACCTTTATGGACGAGCTGAAGGTGCTGCTGAGCAAGCCCATGCTGCAGGAGGACGCGGAAACACCCCCGGCGGCCAAAAAGCCGGGCAGAAAAAAGAAAGCGGCGGAACCGGTGGCGGCAGCGCCGGCAGAACCGGAAACAGCGGAACCGCCGCGCAAGCCGGGCAGGCCCAGAAAACAAACGGTTTCGGCCACTTCGGCGGCTGAAACGCCAGAAGCCGCCGAAACGCAGGCCTGAAAAGCCCTGGCCCTTGACACAGGGCCGCCTGCCTGCTAAACTGTATGATGAATTGAATGGAAAGGGGAATCTTCGTTTGCGCATTACTGCCTAATGATTTTGGACAAAACAGGGCGACGGCCGCGATTCACGCGGTGCTTTGGTTTTGTCCGCAGGCAGTGTGGGTAAAGGTGATTCCGTTTGGCGATGTGTTGCCCTGTTTGGGGCAAGTGGTCCGCCGGGAGCCGTTTGCGCTGCCTGGCGGATTTATTTTGTTGATTCGACAAAGACGGGCCGCCGCAAGGCGACGACACTATTGGTGGTGTTTCTGGGTTTTTGGTAAAAATTCAAAACATCGGAAGAATCAACGCGTCCCGACGCAGAGCGGCGGAATTGGTGCATGTGAACCTGCACCGATGAACACTTCACATCGAAAGGCGGAATATCCCCTATGGCTTTAATACAAGTAGTTGATTTGAGTTTTACCTACCCGGGTGCGCTGCACCCCCTGTTTGAACATGTGAATCTTGACCTGGACACCAACTGGCGGCTGGGGCTGGTGGGCCGCAACGGCCGCGGCAAAACCACCTTTTTGAAGCTGCTGCTGGGCCGGCTGGGTTATACAGGCAGTATTGCGTCACCGGTGGCGTTTGAGTACTTCCCGTTCGACCCCGGCGACACCACCGCCCCGGCTCTGGCTGTGGCCAAGCGCAGCATCGCCCCGTTTGACGCCTGGGAGGCCGAGATGGCTGAATTGATAGCCCAAGGCACGGAGGAAGCCATCGAGCATTACGGCGACATCGAGGCCCAATACGCTGCCGCCGACGGCTACACCATTGATGAGCAGATCACCGCCGAGGCCGGGCGGCTGGGCATCCATCCCTCGGTGCTTGAGCGCCCGTTTGAGACCTTGAGCGGTGGGGAGCGCCTGAAGCTGCTGTTGGCGGCGCTGTTTTTGAAGAAGCACCGCTTTTTGCTGATAGACGAGCCCACCGACCATCTGGACGCCGAAGGCCGGCGCACGGTGGCCCGCTGGCTGGCCAGCAAGAGCGGCTTTATCCTGGTAAGCCACGACCGCGCCTTTTTGGACGAGGCGGTGGATCACATCCTGTCCATCAACCGGGCCGACATTGAGCTGCAAAAGGGCAATTACTCCAGCTGGCGGCATAACCGCGCATTGCAGGACGCCCATGAAATGGACGAAAACAAACGGCTGACCGCGCAGATATCCCAGCTAAAAGCGGCCGCAGAGCGCACCGAAAAATGGTCGGACAAGATTGAAAAGAGCAAGAGCGGCAACGGCAAGGCCACCTACAACCACGGCCCCGCCTCGGTGGACCGCGGCTACATCGGCCACCAGGCGGCCCGCATGATGCAGCGTTCCAAGGCCATCGAGCGCCGCCGTGGCCGTCAGGTGGAGGAGAAGCAGAGCCTGCTCAAGAACATTGAGACGGCCGACCCGCTGGTGTTCCACCTGCTGAAGCCGGACAAAGCCCGCCTGGTCACCGCCGAAAAGCTGGCGTTGGCGTTTGGGCAGCGCACGCTGTTTCAGGATTTGTCCTTCGAGATAAATGCCGGAGACAGGATAGCCGTGGCCGGCCCCAACGGCAGCGGCAAAAGCAGCCTGCTGGGGTTGGTGCTGGGCAGGCTTACACCCACCGGCGGGCACATCCAGCGGCTGTCGTCGCTGGTAACCAGCACCCTGCCGCAGGAAACCGACGGCCTTGCGGGCGACCTGCGCGCCTTCGCCGCCGACTTTGGCGTGGATGCCAGCCTGTTTATGACACTGCTGCGCAAGCTAAACTTCGAGCGGGAGGCCTTTGAGCGCCCGATAGAAAGCTACAGCGCCGGCCAGAAGAAGAAGGTATGTTTGGCAGCCTCCCTGGCCAAGCCCGCCCATCTGTTCGTATGGGACGAGCCGCTGAACTATATCGATGTACACAGCCGCGAGCAGATAGAAGCGGCCGTGCTGGCCAGCCAGCCCACGCTGCTGTTTGTGGAGCATGACCGTATCTTCGTGGAAAATATCGCTACCAAAACCATTGAGGTTGGCTTATAAAATACTTCATCAATTTACTTGACTAAATTAGTGAAGTGCGCTATACTGGGAACGCTGTACACAGGCGTGCTATAGCTCTGCGCGCCCGCGTGTGGTAAAATGAACCGAAACCGGTAAAAGAGGATAATTATGGATTTTGAGATGCCGGCCCTGCGCCGTGAAGAGGCGATTTCGCTGCAGCTGCGTGCGCTGTATGAGCGGGGCCGTTACGGGCTGTACCGCATGGGCAGTTTTGAAGAATATGACCTGTACATGCAGAATAAACCGTTTTTGGCCGGGGAGGATGTTATTACCTTTACCGGGGCGGACGGCCGCCTGATGGCGCTGAAGCCCGACGTGACGCTGTCCATCGTCAAAAACACGCCCGACGGGCAGGTGCGCCGGGTTTACTACAATGAGCATGTTTTCCGCCGCAGCCGCCAGAGCGGCGAGTACCGCGAAATACAGCAGATGGGCCTGGAATTTATTGGCGGCGAGGGCGTGAAAGCCGAGGCCGAGGTGCTGTGCCTGGCGGCGCAAAGCCTGGCCGCGGTAGGGCAGGCGGCGCTGGACCTTTCGCACATGGAGCTGGTGGAGGCCATGCTGGCCCCGTTTGGCGCTGAGGAGGCGCGCGCCGCGGCACTGGACGCCCTGCGCGACAAAAGCCCCCACGGCATGCGTGAGGCGGCGGCGCTGGCCGCCTTGGATGATGCGACCACCGAGCGCTGTGTGGCTTTGGCGGCGCTTTCCGGCCCGTTTCCGGCAGTGCTGCCCCGCGCCAAAGCGCTGCTGGCGGAGGATGGTCGGGCCATGGCCGTGTTGGGCGAGCTGGAGGCGCTTTGTGGTGAAATACATGCCTGTGCGTCTGAAACAGACGTACGGTTGGATTTTTCTATCCTGAACGACGTAACCTACTACAACGGTCTGATCTTCCAGGGCTATGTGCAGGGCATCTCCAGCCTGGTGCTGGCCGGTGGCCGTTACGACAACCTGCTGCGGCGTTTCTCCAAGGCGCAGGGAGCGGTGGGGTTTGCCATCTACCTGGACGCACTGGCCCCGGAGGAAGCCGAACAGGGTGCGGCACCCGCCATAAAAGGGGAGCGCCCCTGGCTGAATATCGCGTTGCCAAAGGGCCGTTTGGGCGACAAAGTGTACCGCCGGTTTGAAAAAGGCGGGCTGTCGGCCGGGGCCATTCTGAACGAAAGCCGCCGGCTGGTATTTGAAGATTACGACAGCAAGATGCGGTTTTTCCTGGTAAAACCCAGCGACGTGGCCATCTATGTGGAGCATGGCGCTGCCGATGTGGGCGTGGTGGGCCGCGATGTGCTGCTGGAAAACCGCGCCGATGTGATGGAACTGCTGGATTTGCAGCTGGGCAAGTGCCGCATGGCGGTAGCCGGCTTTGAGCAGTTCCAGGAGGATTTGGCCCGCCCACTGCGTGTGGCCACCAAATATCCCACGGTGGCGCGCCGGTATTATGCAGAAAAGAGTCGATCGGTCGAGATTATTATGTTGCACGGTTCCATTGAGCTGGCCCCGCTGCTGGGCCTGTCAGATGTTATTGTTGACATTGTGGAAACCGGCGCCACGCTGCGGGAAAACAATTTGGTTGTCTTGGCCGAGATCGTTGAGTCATCGGCGCGGCTGATAGCCAACCGGGCGTCCTGGCGTTTCAAAGGGGCGGCTATTCAGGCGTTGGCAGAGAGGTTGGGTGAAGTGACATGATTGATATGATTGACAGCAGTACGGTTGATATTGACGCCATGCTGCGTAAGCGCGAAGACGCGCAACCGGATGTCTCCGCCGCGGTGGGCGAAATATTACAGGCTGTAAAAACACGCGGCGACGCGGCACTGCTGGACTACACCGAGCGCTTTGACGGCGTGCGCCCGGCTGCCCTGCGGGTAACAGCGCAAGAAATTGACACGGCCATGGCGCAGGTGGGGGAGGCATACCTTGCTATTTTGCGTGAAGCTGCCGAAAATATTGTAAATTTCCACAGCCGCCAGGTGCGCCAGGGCTTTGTGATGGCCGAGCGCCCCGGCATTGTGATGGGGCAGCGCGTTTTGCCGCTGGAACGGGTGGGTGTTTATGTGCCGGGCGGTACCGCTGCCTACCCCAGCACGGTATTGATGGACGTGATACCGGCAAAAATAGCGGGTGTTTCACAAATCATTATGGTGACACCACCTGAAAAAGATGGCAGTGTACACCCCAATATTTTGGCCGCGGCCGGCGTGGCCGGCGTTACCGATATCTATAAGGTGGGGGGCGCTCAGGCGGTGGCGGCGCTCAGCTATGGCACCCAGAGCATTCCTCGGGTGGATAAAATTGTGGGGCCGGGGAATATATACGTAGCTACGGCAAAACGTATGGTGTATGGCATGGTGGATATTGATATGATTGCCGGCCCCAGCGACATTCTGATTATCGCCGACGAGAGTGCGGATGCGGCTTTTGTGGCAGCCGACATGCTGGGGCAGTCGGAGCATGACGAAAACGCCGCGGCTGTATTGGTGACAACCAGCGCAGTTTTAGCGGGTGAGGTGCAGGCGGAGCTGAAGAAACAGTTGGCGCTGCTTTCCCGCAAGGAGATTGCCGAGGCATCCCTGCAAAAAAACGGGCGTATCTTGTTGACATCTACCATTGAAAAAGCAGCAGAATTATCCAACAAAATATCACCAGAACACCTTGAAATATGCGTAAATGAACCATTTGCATTACTGCCAGCTATCCGGAACGCAGGGAGCGTTTTTTTGGGGCATTACACCCCGGAGGCGCTGGGCGATTACTTTGCCGGGCCCAACCACACGCTGCCAACAGCCGGTACAGCGCGGTTTTACTCGCCGCTGTCGGTGGATGATTTTGTCAAGAAAAGCAGTTATCTGTACTATGATAAAACCGCACTAAAACAGGTGGCGGATAAGGTGATTACATTTGCCGAGTCGGAGGGGCTGACCGCGCATGCAAACAGTGTGGCTGTCAGGAAAGCAACAGAAGAAGCATAGGTCAAACGTCCAACGTGTGAGGCTTTTGTTCGCAATGATATGTAATGGGATAAAAGCATTTAATAAATAATATAATTGGTGCTAATTATGTCAATATATTTAGATTCTAGATTTTCAAAACTAATACCGTATGCACCTGGCGAGCAGCCGAAAACACCAGTGAAGATCAAACTGAATACCAACGAAAGCCCCTTTCCGCCATCGCCCAAAGTGCGGCAAGCGGTTATGGCAGCAGTTGAAACAATGCGCCTCTATCCAGACCCGACGGCCAGTGCGGTTATAGAGGCATTGGCCCAAACCTTGGGGGTGCGTCCGGGGCAGGTTACCCTTGGCAATGGCAGCGACGAAATTTTGGCTTTCTGTTTTCAGGCGTTGTGTCCAAACGGTGTGGCGTTCCCTGATATTAGTTATGGGTTTTATCCGGTGTACGCCCAACTTTATCAGGTGGATATCCATACCATTCCACTGCGTGATGATTTCACACTGGCGGTGGAAGATTATGCTGGTTTGGGTCGTACCATCGTTTTTGCCAATCCCAATGCCCCGACTGGCCTGGCCCTGAGCCGGGCGCAGATTGCCACAATGCTGGAGACGAACCCCGGCAGTCTGGTGATTGTTGATGAAGCTTACATCGATTTTGGCGCCGAGAGTGCTATTCCGTTGTTGGAGCAGTATGATAATTTGATGGTGGTGGGCACCTTCTCAAAGTCGCGCGCGATGGCTGGAGCACGCTTGGGCTATGCGGTGGCAAGCGAGGCGCTGATTGCCGATTTGAACCTGATCAAGTACAGCTTCAATCCATATAATCTCAACCGAATGACATTGGCTGCCGGGGCAGCTGTACTGGAAGATGCTTCTTATTTTGAAGCGTGTGCACAGAAAATTATCAATACGCGCATAATAGCAAAGGATAAACTGGAAAAATCAGGATATTATTGCACGGATAGCATGGCCAATTTCATATTTGTATCCCACCCTGAATATGAGGCGGAAGTGCTGCAAGGCCGGTTACGGGCAGAAGGTATTTTGGTGCGCTGGTTCAATCAATCCAGGATAAAAAACTGGCTGCGCATAACCATTGGTACCGAGACACAGATGGATGAGCTGGTCAAAATAATGGACAGTATAACAAATAAATAGGCAATTTTTTGGTAACATTATTGTAGATGAGGTGGCAATATGCGTATTTCCAGGATTCAACGCTCGACGACGGAGACGGATATATCCTGTACGCTGGAGCTTGACGGCACGGGGGTTTATGAAGTAGATACCGGATGCGGGTTTCTGAACCATATGCTGGAGCTTTTTTCCCGCCATGGCCGGTTTGACCTCAAGCTGTTTTGCCGTGGAGATGTTCATATTGACTATCACCACACGGTGGAGGACTGCGGCATTGTGCTGGGCCGTGCTTTCAGCGAAGCCTTGGCTGACCGTGCGGGCATCCAGCGCTATGGCACTGTGACCATCCCTATGGACGAAGCGTTGGTCATGGCTTCCCTGGATATCAGCGGACGCGCCCATCTGGCTTTTGGATTAAACATACCAACAGAAAAAATTGGAGATTTTGACGCAGAGCTGGTGCAGGAGTTTTTTCAGGCGTTTGCGCGGGAGCTTGGTCTTACGCTGCATTTGTGCCAATTGGCCGGAAACAACAGCCATCATATTGCAGAAGCTGCCTTTAAAAGCACGGCGCGTGCATTGGCGCAGGCGGTTGAAATTGATGTGACAATGCCGGACATCATTCCTTCCACGAAAGGCACCATTCTTTAGACATAAATAGCAAAGGAAACGGGACAAATGATTGCAATTGTGGATTATGGTGTGGGCAACCTCTATAGCCTGCGTTCATCGTTGGAAGTGCTTGGGCTGGAGTCGGTGGTGACACATGAGGCAGACGCACTGTCTGCGGCCGACCAGGTGATCTTGCCCGGAGTGGGCGCTTTTGGCGATGCCATGGAAAAGCTGAACCAAACGGGACTTGCCGAAGTGGTACGGTCTTTGGCAAAACAAGGCAAGCCACTTTTGGGCATTTGTTTGGGGATGCAGCTACTGTTTAACACCAGCCACGAGTTTGGGCTGCATCAGGGCTTGGGCTTGATCTCCGGCGAAATTTGCCCGCTTGAGGATGACTTGAGAGCAGCTGGTTTTAGCTATAAAGTGCCGCACATGGGCTGGAACCCACTGCGTTTTATAAAGCAGAATTGTCCACTGCTCAAGGCATCAGAAGCAGGCGAATATGTCTATTATGTTCATAGCTATTACGCAAAATATTGCGATAGCAGCCTTGTGGCTACCAGCGAATATGGTGTGGCCGTGCCCGGTGTGGTGCAGGCGGGTAAGGTGTTTGGCACCCAGTTTCACCCGGAGAAGAGTGGCGCTGTTGGCCTGCGGATGCTTAAAGCGTTTTCGGAGGTACGTTGAATGTTGATTTTTCCAGCCATAGACATCATAGGCGGCCAGGCGGTGCGGTTGTTCCAGGGCGACTACAACCAAAAACAGGTTTTTGGGGAAGATCCTGCAGTTTTTGCAAAAAGCTTTGAAGACGCCGGGGCGTCCTGCCTGCATTTGGTGGATTTGGACGGCGCCAAAGCCGGTGCCCCCCAGAATTTTGAAGTGGTCAGGCGTATCACCTCCGGTTGTGGTTTGTTTACGGAATTGGGCGGAGGTATTCGCGATGAAGCTACCATAGAGCGCTATTTTGAGGCAGGCGTTGGCCGGGTGATTTTGGGCACGGCCGCACTTAAAAACCCTGCCTTCACAAAAGCAATGGTTCAAAAATATGGCGAGAAAATCGCGGTGGGTGTGGATGCCCGCGACGGCAAAGTGGCGGTAGAGGGCTGGTTGCAGACGTCTGAAGCCGACAGCATGGAATTTTGTGTTAATATGCGGGATATCGGTGTGCAATATATCATCTATACCGATATCTCACGTGACGGCGCCCAGAAAGGCGCCAATCTGGCGGCCTACGAAAAGCTTTCAGCCATTGAGGGGCTTTCCATTACGGCATCTGGCGGGGTGTCCACTTTGGCAGAAATCGAGACGCTGCGCCAGATGGGCCTGTATGCCGCCATTTTGGGTAAGGCGCTTTACACGGGCATGCTTGCTTTGGGTGATGCGCTGGTGGCCGCAGGCGAACGGGAGGAACATAAATGATTGCAAAACGTATTATTCCCTGCCTTGATGTGCGCGATGGCCGGGTGGTAAAGGGTGTCAATTTTGAGGGTATCCGCGATGTGGAAGACCCGGTGACAATGGCGGCTTTCTACAACGAGCAGGGCGCAGATGAGCTGGTATTCTATGACATCACCGCTTCCGCCGAGGGGCGCGGGCTTTTTACAGACATATTAAAACGCGTGGCGTCGCAGATATTTATACCACTGACGGTGGGCGGCGCTGTTAACAGCCTGGAGGATTTTGACCGTGTGCTGAAATGTGGCGCCGATAAGGTCAGTGTGAATTCTGGCGCGGTGGCCAACCCCGGCCTGATTGGCGCGGGCGCCCGCCGTTATGGCAGCCAGTGTGTGGTGCTGTCGATGGACATTAAGCGGGTGGAGGGAAAGTTTCATGTTTTTACCAAAGGCGGCCGGGTGGATACCGGCCTTGACGCGTTGGATTGGGCGGCCCGCGGTGAGGCGGAAGGCGCCGGCGAGCTGGTGGTGAACAGCATGGATACCGACGACGTGCGCGACGGCTTCGACCTGGAACTGTTGGATGCCATCGCCGCGCGGGTGCGCATCCCTATCATCGCGTCGGGCGGGGCCGGCAACATGCAGCATTTTGCCGACTTGTTTACCCATCCGGGCGTGGATGCCGGCCTTGCGGCCTCCATCTTCCACTATAAGCAGGTGGGCATCCCTGAACTGAAAGCATTTCTGTCTGCCCGCGGTGTGCCCATGCGTATGCTTAAGGATGCATGAAAAGACATAAATAATTTAGTTTATGCTGTATTATATGTGATATCTTGATTATTCGTGATGTTTATGACTGTGGACTTTGCATCCACAGCGATAGGAGAAAGTTATGGAGCTGTCCCAGCTGAAATTCGACGAAAAAGGCCTGATTCCTGCCGTGGTGCAGGATTTTGAGACCGGCGCGGTGCTTACCGTTGCTTACATGAACCGCGAGAGCCTGGACATCACGCTGCGGGAAAAGCGCACCTGCTTTTATTCCCGCAGCCGCCAGGCGCTGTGGCGCAAGGGCGAGACCAGCGGCAACGTGCAGCATGTGGTGGCCATTCACGCCGATTGTGACGGCGACGCGCTGGTGGTGCAGGTGCTGAAGGACGGCCCGGCCTGCCACACAGGCGCGGAGAGCTGCTTTTTCAACACACTATATCAGGATGAGGTGCAGCAGAAGTTTACGCTGGAGGCACTTTATGCGCTGATTTTGGGCCGCAAGGCCGAGATGACGGCGGGCAGCTACACCAGCTACCTGTTTGAAAAAGGCCGGGAGAAGATACTGAAAAAGGTGGGGGAGGAATCCACCGAGGTGGTGATCGCGGCGATGAAAAGAGACGAACAGGAGACGGTTTATGAGATATCCGATCTGTGCTACCACCTGCTGGTGCTGATGGCCGAATGTGGCATTACGCCCGCGCAGGTGAAGCAGGAGCTGGCCGGCCGCCACGTGGTGGACCACAAAGTGAAGCAGGAGGCGATGCAGTGACCATACGCTCGAACGTGCATACCCACACCACCTGGTGTGACGGTACCGACACACCCCGCCAGATGGCCGAAGCCGCCCTGGCGCTGGGCTTCACCGACCTCGGGTTTTCGTCCCATGCGCCTGCAAAATTTGACCCCACCTGCCCCGGCGTGGCGTCGGAGGCGGACTACCAGGCGGATATCGCCGCGGTAAAGGCTGAGTACGCCGGCCGGCTGGCGGTGCTGTGCGGCATTGAGCAGGACGCCTGCGCGCCGGTGAACGCGGCCAGCTACGACTATGTGATTGGCTCCACACACTATTTGCCGCTGGGCAATGAATATGTGGCGGTAGATAATAGCCCTGAAATGCTGCGCTTGTTGCAAAACGAACAGTACGGCAGCAGCAGCCTGGCCATGGCGACGGACTTTTTTACCCGCACCGTGGCGCACACCCAGCGCGATAAACCTACCGTGGTGGGCCATTTTGATCTGATTGCCAAATTCAACCGCACCGGCGCCTTTTTTGACGAAGAAAGCGCCGCCTATAAGCGGGCGGCGCTGGATGGCATGGACGCACTATTGGACATTGTGGACAGCTACGGCGGCCTGGTAGAGGTGAACACCGGGGCCATGGCCCGTGGCCTGCGCAGTGTGCCCTACCCGGCGCCCTTCCTGCTCAGGCACATGGCCGGGCGCAAGGCCCGCGTCATCATCACCAGCGACTCCCACCAGCGCACCAAGCTGAACGCCCACTTTGAGCAGGCGCAGGCCCTGCTGGCGCAGGCGGGCTTCCGCAGCATGGTGGTGCTGCAAAACGGGCGCTTTCAGGACGTTTTGTTGGATGCCTGAGCAAGCATGAACAAACCGCGCCAATAGGCAGGAAAGCATAGAAAATCCCGGCAGGGCCCTGCCGGGATTTTTGCTGCAGTCAATGATTTACGCCCGCCCCTCCAGCACATCCAGGCCATAAATGGCCTCCAGATGGGGCCGTATGTCGTGGGTATTGCCGTAAACGGGCGCCGGGTAGCGTACGCCGCTCTTTTTCAGCTTTTTCAGCCCGCTTACAATCACCTCAAAGTACTGCGGCGGGAAAGCCGCCAGCATCTCGTCGTCCAACACGCCGCCAAAGCTGCGCTCGCCGTAGCAGGGCATGGTGATGGCCGGCTTGCCGGTGGCCAGGGCTTTGCCCCAGGAGTCGCTGCAGGACGATTCACCCACGAAGCTCATTTCAATATGCTCGAAATCCTCGTACTGCAGCGCGTTGCCCAGCAGTACCATCTGCTGGGGTGTGGCATAGATCAGGCAGAGGTCGGGCGCGGGGAACACCGGGGCTTTCAGCGGGTAGGCCACCACGGCCTGGCAGCGCTTGGGGTTCCGATACATCGCGTTTTGGTGGCGGATGGCGCTGTCGGCTGTTTCAAACCACACCCCCTCCATGTGGGCACCCTGCAGGAACTTGGTAACATCCTCCTCCAGCCCCAGCACCGGGGCGCACTGGGGGGCCACCAGGTCGTCCAGCGTGAAGCCCACCGTGCTTTGCCAGCGGGTGGCCTGGCCAATCAGCTGGCAGGCGGTGAAGCGGGCGCCGTTTTTGGGGCGCACCAGCCGCGGGATGTTTTCCAGCGCTGCCTTGTCCTCCAGGAATTTAAGGCCGGTGGGGGGTGGCCTTTACTTTTAGCAGGTCGTAAAAATCGGCCAGCAGCTGTTTCCAGTCATAGTTTTTTTCCATGGTTCCCTCCTGGTTTTCCTGGAGTCTGTTTTCAAATCTCCAAAACGCCCAAATCCAGCGTTTTCGGCGCCCCTGCCGCGTGGCTTTCCCTTGCAAACCATCAAGGTTTGCTGCGGAAAAACGCCTTGCAGGGCCACCAACTACGCTCGGCTTTGGTTATTTCTCCCATTTGAAAACAAACTCTGGCGTGTATGGGGTTTTACTATTTGGCGGGAAATTTCGCAATGTGTGCCATCACCTCGGGGGCCACGTCGTCGAAGTTTTTCTCCATCAGCCAGTGGTCGGCGCCGGGCAGTTGGATGTATTGGTAGTACCCGCGCAGGTAGGCGTGGCTTTTATCGCAGGTCAGCATTGACACTGCGGTGTCTTCCATACCCTGTATGGCCAGCGTGGGAATGGTGATGGCTGGGAAATCCATCTCAAACGGGTAGGTCATGATGGCGCGGTAGTAGTGGGTGGCGGCTTTCAGGGCGGCTTTGTCACGGAAGATGCGCACATAATCGTCTATTTGCGCTTGCGGGAAGCCCACCCACAGGTTGCGCAGCCGGGCCAGGTCATCGGCCCAGTAGGCCAGCTCGGGGTCGTTTGGGCCCATCAGGTAGTGGATGTAGGCGCTTTGCTCCTTCTGGCTGGGGTCGTTGTCAATACCCCAGCGGTAGGGCTCGGTGTGCGGGTTGCTCAGCGAGCTCCAGGTGATGATGCGGTCGGCGTTCAGCGTAACCACCACCCAGCCAATGGCGGAGCCCCAATCGTGTGCCACCAGATGAAAACGTTCGGAGCCGGGCAGTGTGTCGGCCACGGCCATCACGTCGGCGGCCAGTTTTTTTATCTCATAATGCTCCAGCCCGTCGGGGCGGGCGCCGTCACTGTAGCCGCGCAGGTCAAAAGCCAGGCAGCGGTAGTTTTTGGCCGCCAACTGCCGCATCAGCTTCACCCACATGATGGAGCTTTCGGGGAAGCCATGCAGAAATAGAATCAGCTCGCCGGTGTTGTCCATGCCGCAGGTACGGCAGGTAAAGGTGAAGCCATTGGCGGCAATGGTGTCCATTTTGATCTCGGTGCCCATAGATTCCATCCTCCTTTATATATACAGATAGTAAAAAACAAGTGCAAAGGGCGCGGAGGGCCTTTGCACTTGCGGGTGTCAGATTATTTGCCGGCGGGGAATTTCGTGATGTGCTCAATGATCTCGGGCGCCACGTCGTCATAGTTCTTTTCCAGCAGCCAGTGGTCGGCGTCGGGAAGCTGGATGTATTTATAATAGCCGCGCATGTAGGCGTGGCTCTTGTCGCTGGTAAGCATGGAGACGTAGACGTCTTTCATGCCCAGGATGGACAGCACCGGCATGGTGAGGGGCTGGAAGTCGATCTCCATGGGGTAGGTCATGATGGCGCGGTAGTAATGGGTGGCGGCTTTCAGCACGGCCGGTTGCTGGAAGAGGGCGATATATTCGTCGAACTGCTCCTGCGGGAAGCCGGCCCAGGCGCCCCTCAGGCGGGCCATGTCGTTGTCCAGGTACACCTTCTCGGGGTCGCCCGGGCCCATCAGGTAGTGGATGTAGGCGCTTTGCTCCTTCTGGCTGGGGTCGTTATCAATGCCCCAGCGGTAGGGCTCGGCATGGGGGTTGGAAAGCGAGTTCCAGGTGATGATGCGGTCGGAATAAAGCGTCACCGTAACCCAGCCAATGGCGGAACCCCAGTCGTGACCCACCAAGTGGAACTTCTGGGAATCCGGGAAGGTATCGGCCACGGCAACCACGTCGCCGGCCAGTTTTTTCACCTCGTAGTGCTCCATGCCGTCGGGGCGGGCGCCATCGCTGTAGCCACGCTGGTCAAAGGCCACGCAGCGGTAGTTTTTGGCCGCCAGCTCTTGCATCAGCCGCACCCACATAATGGTGGTCTCCGGAAAACCGTGCAGGAAAAGGACCAACTCACCGCTGTTGTCCATGCCGCAGGTGCGGCAGGAGAAGGTGAAACCATTGGCAGTTACAAATGTTTTCTTGATCTCTGTGCTCATTAAAACCCATCCTTTCTGTTCGGCAGTTTGTCACGCCTTGTACCGGGCGTGGTGTTTCCCTGTAAAATAGCATACGGGCTGGTTTTTTCGCCTGGCATCAGTATACCATGCACGTTGCCGCCGTGCAATAAAAATCAGCGCTTATCTGTTAAGAGCTGAATTTATTGGGGGCCGGTCTTGGGCGCATTATCCTTTGAGGTATCGTCCTTGGCCGTGTCTTGCTTTTCAATGGGCGGCTGGGGGCTGTCGGGTAGCTGGGAATCCTCCGGCCTTTCAATAAACAGCGACTGGGTGGGGTAGGCAAAACCGACGCCTTGCTGCTCGGCCAGGCCCAGCAGCGCATAATTAATCCGCTCCAGAATACGCAGATGGTCGGCCATGGCGGGCTTGATGGTGTAAAAGATCACCCGGATGTCCAGGCTGGAGGCCGACAGGCTGGAGAACCGCACAATCAGCCCATCGTCGGACACTTCAGGGTCGGTTTCCAAAAGGGTATACACCGCGTCGGCGTATTTTTTTATCGCGTCTTTGGGGGTGTCGTACACCAGCGTCAGGGTGAAATCGGCGCGGCGGCGCTTCATGCCGCTGGTCCAGTTGGAGATGGGTGCGCCCGACAGCAGGGAGTTGGGCACTACGGCCAGCGCGCCCGAGTTGGTGCGCACCTTGGTGCTGCGCAGGCTGATGTCCTCCACGGTGCCCTCCACGTCCGAGCAGGTAATCCAATCGCCAATGTCAAAGGGTTTTTCAGTGATGAGCACCAGCCCGCCAAAGAAGTTGGCGGCGGAGTCCTGCGCGGCCAGCGCCACGGTAAGCCCGCCCAGCCCCAGCCCGGCCACCAGCGCGCTGATGTTGAAGCCGAACTCGTTCAGCAGCGCAGCCAGGGCAATGATGACCACCACCACCTTGAACACTGCCGACAAAAAGCGCGACACGCTGCGGCTCATGTCGATGTCCAGCTTGTGGCGGGCGCCGCGCAAAAACAGCTTGGAAATATCGCTGCTGGCCACCAGCCCCCAGGTAACGCCCAGAATAATGGCGATGCGCAGTATTTTTGTGGTCACCTGCTCCAAAGACACGAAGAAGCTCAGCGTTTGGTCATCCAATGGCTGGTAGGTCAGCCAGGAGGCGATCATCAGTACAGCCACACAGATGCCGGTGATTTTCAGCAGCAGCGCCAACGGCCGGCGGAAGCCGTTGACCAACAGGTCTATCATCGGGTGCTTGTCGGCATCCAGACGTTTGGTGATGGCCGGGAAAACCTTGCGGTACAAAATGGAAGACACCACCCAGAACACCAGGCAAACAGCCAGCGCCAGCACAACGGTGGTTATCACGTCCTGGTGGTCTGTCCAGAAGGACGGGGTGGCAACGGGCTCTTGAGAGGTGTCGATGATAGAAGAAGTGTCAATCACCTGTGAAGTAGAGGAATCGGCCATGGGAAGGGGTCTCCTTTAGGGTGGGTTCTGGTGGCGGCCTTCCGGCTAAGGCGTTTCCATACGCACTATGGTAATGCCGCTGGTGTCGGTGCCCTGCAGGGTGCCGGTAAAAATAACGGTGATGGGGCTGCCGGGGCGGGTGTCGGTAAGGCCGTCCTGGTCCACGCCATCATGCACAAACTCAACCAGGCGGTCATCCGGCAAGCGCACATAGTACCGGCCCATGCCGGCGTCCTCGATAACCCCCGTGACCGACTGCAGCACCGCGCTGCTGGACGCACTGTCAGCTTGGCTGGCACTGGAGGAATCAGCGCTGCTGGAATCTGGTGCGGAGGCGCCTGCCAAACCGCTGGAATCAGCATTTGCTACCGAAGATGGCGCGGAAACTGAAGCACTGGAGCTGCTGTCCGCTGTGCAGGCGGCCAATAAACTGCCCGCACATGCAATGGCGACGATTATAGCAAATATATTTCTAAAATACTTGATATTCATGCGAATGCTCCTTTATATGCTGGGTAGAAAATGGGATTGAAAACGAGTGTGAAGCAAAAAAACTTGTCAATTACTCAAAAATGCATAAAACACAAAATATGTAAATGAAAACAAAGATAAAGTGTTAAAACATTCTATTGAACATGCGTAATCAAACAATAATACTAATTGTCGATGGTTTCCAACACGGTGCGGATTACCCCGCCGCCCACCACCAGATCGTTTTGGTACAGCACGGCGTGCTGGCCGGGGGCCGGGGCCCGCTGCGGGGTGTCAAACAGCAGGGTGGGCAGGCCGGCATCATGATAGCTTAGCATGCAGGGGGCGGGCTTGGCCATGCTGCGTATCTTTACGGTGTAGGGGCCGGGCGGCAGAGGGGCGCCCGCGGTGGTCAGCATATCTTCCAGCACCACACCGGCGGCGTATAGCCCGTCGCCCCAGGCCAGGCGGATATCCCCGCCGGGCAGGATGCTTTTCACAAACACCGGCTTGCCCAGCGCCAAGCCAATGCCCCGGCGCTGGCCCACGGTGTAGTGCAGTACCCCGCGGTGGGGGCCCAGGTCCTCGCCGCCCGGGCCGATAAACCGCCCCGGCAGTCCCTGTACGCCCCGCCGCTCAATAAAACCGGCGTAGTTGCCGTTGGGCACAAAGCAAATCTCCTGGCTGTCGGGCGCGTTGGCGCTGGCAAAGCCGCTTTGGGCGGCCACCGCCCGAATGTCCGCCTTCTCCAGAGCCCCGGCCGGCAGCAGCAGCCGGCGCAGAATGTCCTGCGGCAGGCGGTAGAGCATATAGCTTTGGTCGCGGGCAGCGCTGGCCGCCTGCGCCACATAAAAGGTGCCGTCCACTTCGCGCACCTGCGCATAATGCCCGCTGGCAATGGCGTCAATGCCCAGGCGGTCGGCCTCGTCGGCCAGCGCGCGGAACTTTACCAGCGGGTTGCACATGGGGCAGGGGTTGGGGGTGCGCCCGGCGGCGTATTCCCGGCAAAAAGGCTGCACCACCAGCGCGTCAAAGGCGTCCTCACGGTGCACAACTGTGAGCGGAATGCCCGCCTGCTGCGCCACCTGCTGCGCCGCCGCCACCGCCCCGGCATGGGCGGGCGAGAAGGCGATGACACAGGCCGAAACGTCGTACCCGGCCTGCTGTAGCAGCGGGATGCAGGCGGAGGAGTCTACCCCGCCGGAGAGTGCCAGCAATACCCGCATGCTATACCCGTGCCTCGATGGCGTCGATGACCGTCTCGATGGCCTTGATGCGCCCGTACAGCTTGTTCTGGCTCTCGATGATGGTCCAGGGCGCGAAGCCGGTGCTGGTCAGGCGCACCATGTCGTCCACCGCCACCTGGTAGGCGTCCCACTTTTCGCGGTTGCGCCAGTCCTCGTCGGTTATTTTCCACTGCTTTTCGGGGGTTTCCTGCCGGGCCTTGAAGCGCCTAAGCTGCTCATCTTTGTCGATGTGCAGCCAAAATTTCAGCACCACGGCGCCCCAGCCGGCCAGCTCGGCCTCAAACTCGTTCAGCTCGCGGTAGGCGCGGCGCCAGCCGGCCTCGGTGGTAAAGCCCTCTACCCGCTCCACCAGCACCCGGCCATACCAGGTGCGGTCAAAAATAGCAATGTGGCCGTCCTTGGGCAGGGCGTTCCAGAAGCGCCACAGGTGCTGGCGCTCTTTTTCGGGCGGTGTGGGGCTGGCAATGGGAATCACCTCGTAGCCGCGCGGGTCCAGCGCTTCGGTCAGGCGCTTGATGTTGCCGCCCTTGCCCGCGGCGTCCCAGCCCTCGTAGGCAATAATGAGGGGGATCTTCTTCAGATAGATGGCGTTGTGCAGCTTGGCCAGCTTTTTCTGGCCAGCTTTCAGGCGCTTGCGGTATTCCTCGCGCTCCATGTCCTGCCCCAGGAACACTTCCTCCAGCGTGGGGCGCTGCACCAGCGTGAACTTGCCGGCCGAGAGCGGCAGGGCCGACAGATCGGGCGGGGGAGCGGCTTCCCTGGCTTTTTTTTCGGCCAGCGCCGCTTCGATGCGGCCCACCAGCGTGCGGTAAATTTCCGCCAGCGCGGCACGCAGGTCGTGCGCGGGAACCAGGTGCCAGGGGGCGTGGGTGGTGTGGGTACGCTCCAGCATTTCGTCATAGCATCGGTAGAAATTGTGATATTGTTTGTTGTTTCGGTAGTCCTCTTTGTTCACACGCCAGGCGGTGGATTTGTTGGCCGCCAGGCCGTCCAGCCGCTTTTTCTGTTCTTTCTGGCTAATGTGCAGGAAAAACTTGATGATCAGTGCGCCGTCGTCGGCCATCTGGCGCTCGAACACATTGATGGAATCCATTTTCTCCAGCGCCGCCGCCGAGGTGACCAGCTTTTCGGCCCGGGCGGCGCCCACTTCGGGGTACCAGCTGCGGTCGTAAATGGCAAACAGCCCCGCCCGCGGGATGCTGCGCCAATGCCGCCACAAAAAGGGCTCGCGCTTCTCTTCAGTGGTGGGGTTTTGGGTGCTTTTGGCGGTAAAGTTGCGGGGATCCAGCTGCAAAATCACGTCGCTCAGCACACTGCCCTTGCCGGCGGCGCTCCAGCCCTCAAATATCACCATCACCGGCAGGCCGTTGTTTTTCACCTCGTGCTGCAGCACCGCCAGCCGCTCTTTTAAAGGTTTTATCTCTTCTCGGTAGGCTTCCTTGGTCATGGTAACGTCCAGGTTCAGCTTGTCCAGCATGGCACGCACCCCTTTTCCTTGTAAGTTACCCTATATTCTAGCATTATGCAGGCGAAAAAGACAGAACTTTTGTGTAAATAATTGGATGCTGCCGACTGGTAAGCAGAGACCCCTGCGGCAGAGAATTTTCCGCCTCCGCGTTTTCGCTGTTGAAACCTGGCCGCTGTTCCGATATAATGGGAATGATTTTTGGCTGTGATACGCTTTACGGTGGGGTGCGGCAGTTTTATTCCCCGGCGTTTCAAAATACGCATGTGATACGCATGCGCAGGGCGTTTGCGCAGGGCGTTGTCAAGAGGGAGGAATCGTATGGGGCTGTTGGTTCTGCGGCTGTTGCCGCTGTATGGCGCGGCCGCCGCGGCCGGGGGCAAGCAAGAGCCTGGAACCGCGGTGGTGGTTATTACGGGGGTTGCCCTGGTATTTGCCATATTGGTTTTGCTTACGGTAATTTTGGTGATAGAGGGCAAGGTGTTTGGCGCCATAGACCGCCGCCGCCCCCAGCGCGAGGCCAAAAAAGCCGAGAAAGCGGCCATCAAGGCCGCCAAAAAGGCCGGGCTGGCCCAGGTGGCGGTGCAGCCGCCAGCGGCCCCACCACCCGCCCAGCAACCCCTACCGCCACAGGTGGAGCCGGGCATCCCCCCCGAAGTGGTGGCCGTTATCGCCGCGGCCGTAACGGCGGCCAGTGGCGGCGCCTATACGCTCAGGGCGGTATCTGCCGCCAAAAAAGGCCGCGGCCAATGGGGCCTTGCCGGTGTGATCTCCAGCACCGAGCCGTTTTAAGGGGGGAATCACATGGCTGAATTTTTGGATACCGTTGTAAGCATCTGGGAAAACTCCGGCTTCGTTGGCCTGGTGGAAAACCCTTTAAAGCTGCTGATGATTGGCATTTCGCTGCTGCTGATGTACCTGGCCATCGCGCGGGAGTTTGAGCCGTTGCTGCTGCTGCCCATCGCGTTTGGCATGCTGCTGGCCAACCTGCCGTTTGGCGGCATCATTCACATGGAGTACTTTATTTACGACCCGGCCAATTTTGAGGTGCTGGCCGCGGAGGGCGTGAACACGGCGGTCCTGACGCAGGAAAGCTTCCCGCTGTTTGGGGAGATACTGCACAACGGGGGCCTGGCCGACATGCTATACCTGGGCGTCAAGCTGGGCATCTACCCGCCGCTTATCTTTTTGGGCATTGGCACCATGACAGACTTTGGCCCGCTGATTGCCAACCCCCGCAGCCTGCTGCTGGGCGCGGCGGCGCAGGTGGGCATCTTTGTGGCTTTCATTGTGGCGCGGCTGCTGGGCTTCAGCGGCGCGGACGCCGCGGCCATCGGCATCATTGGCGGGGCCGACGGCCCCACGGCCATCTATACGGCGTCCATATTGGCGCCCGGCCTGCTGGGGGCCATCGCGGTATCGGCCTACAGCTATATGGCGCTGGTGCCGGTCATCCAGCCGCCCATCATGAAGCTGCTTACCACCAAAAAAGAGCGCGGTGTGGTGATGACACAGCTGCGCACCGTCTCCAAAACCGAGAAGATCGTGTTCCCCATCATCGTTACCATTGTCGTTTGCCTGATTTTGCCCACGGCCACGCCGCTGATAGGCATGCTGATGCTGGGCAACCTGATGCGCGAGTCCGGTGTGGTGGAGCGCATCACCAAAACGGCCGGCAACGAGCTGATGAACATCATCACCATCTTTTTGGGCATCAGTGTGGGCTGCACCACCAACGCCGACACCTTCCTGAGGACGGAGACCATATTGATACTGGTGCTGGGCCTGGTGGCCTTTGCCTTTGGCACGGCGGGCGGCGTGCTGCTGGGCAAGCTGATGTACGTGCTTACCAAGGGCAAAATCAACCCGCTCATCGGCTCGGCCGGTGTGTCGGCGGTGCCCATGGCTGCGCGTGTTAGCCAAAAGGTGGGCGCGCAGGAGAACCCCCACAACTTCCTGCTGATGCATGCCATGGGCCCCAATGTGGCCGGTGTTATCGGCAGTGCTGTGGCGGCGGGCATTTTAATCAATATTTTCAGGTAGCCGCTTGCTTTGTACGTACCTGCTTTTATTTTGAAACCATGCCAAAACCCCCGTGCACGCTGCGGGGGTTTTGCCTGTGGCAGGCCCTTTCACCCCCGCCGGCTTTGTGGTATACTGTTTGAAGTTATTTTTTGGCCAGCTTGGGCCGCTGCCTATCAAGTATTGGAGTGAATGCATGCAAACCCTTACCCAGCAGTTTACCGGCCTGCGCCGGCAGTATATAGACAGCCAATATGAGGGCCTGAACCCCATGCAGCGTGAAGCGGTGGTAACCGTGAAGGGCCCGCTGCTTATTCTGGCGGGCGCCGGCAGCGGCAAAACCACCGTGCTGGTAAACCGGGTGGCCAATCTCATCCGGTTTGGCAACGCCTGGCACGCGAACGTGGTAAACCCCGCGCCCACCGAGGCCGACCTGGCCGAGCTGCAAAGCTGCCTGGACAGCGGCGCGCAGCCTTCTGCCCGGCTGGCCCAAATGCTGGCCGTGGAGCCGGTGCGCCCCTGGAACATCCTGGCCATCACCTTTACCAACAAGGCCGCGGGCGAGCTGAAAGCCCGCCTGGCCAGCCTGCTGGGCGAGGCCGTGGGCGGCGATGTCAACGCCTCCACCTTCCACTCGGCCTGTGTGCGCATTTTGCGCCGCGAGGCCGACAAGCTGGGCTTCCCGCAGAACTTCACCATCTACGATATGGACGACCAGCAGCGGGTGATGAAGGACGTTTACAAAAGCCTGAACATCGACGAAAAATTCCTGCCGCCTCGCGCGGCGGCCTCGGCCATTGGCCGGCTGAAGGACCGCATGATAAGCCCCACCGAAGCCGCCGAGACCCCCGGCGACGCCCGCGCCAAGATAGTGGCGCAGGTGTATGCCGAGTACGCCAGGCGCTGCAAAAGCGCCGGCGCCTTTGACTTTGACGATTTGATCTACTTCACCGTGCGCCTGCTGCGGGAGCATGCCGAGGCGCGCAAAACCTACCAAAGCCGATACAAGTATATTCTGGTGGACGAATACCAGGACACCAGCGTGGCGCAGTTCCAGTTGGTAAACCTGCTGAGCGGCGACGCCAAGAACGTGTGCGTGGTGGGCGACGACGACCAGAGCATCTACCGCTTCCGGGGCGCCACCATCGAGAATATCCTCAGCTTCGAGCAGATATTTTCCGGCGCCAAGGTTATAAGGCTGGAGCAGAACTACCGCTCCACCACCAGCATTTTGAACGCGGCCAACAGCGTGATCAAGAAGAACGCCGGCCGCAAGGGCAAAACCCTGTGGACGGACAACCCCGAGGGCCAGCGGGTGGAGCACTACTGCGCCGCCAACGAGCAGGACGAGGCCGCCCACATTGCCGAGTACATTGGCAACCATTTAAAAGAGGGGGTGCCGCTGCGGGACAACGCCGTGCTGTACCGCATGAACGCGCAGAGCAGCCCGGTAGAAAACTACTTCGCCCGGGCGGGCATCCCCTACAAGATTGTGGGCGGGCTGCGCTTTAACGACCGCAAGGAGATACGCGACCTGCACGCCTACATGAGTATTGTGGCCAACCCGCGCGACGATTTGCGCCTGCGCCGCATCATCAACGAGCCCAGCCGCAAGATAGGCGCGGTGACGCTGGACGCCATTGCCGAGATTGCCGCCGGGCTGGACGTGCCCATGCTGGAGGTTATCCGCGACGTGGACGACTACCCGGCGCTCTCGCGCGCGGCGGGGTCGCTCAAGGGCTTCTATGATATCTACCAAAAACTGGTGCAGGCGGAGTTTGAACTACAGCTGGAGGACTTTGCCGCCGAGCTGCCCGAGATTACCGGCTACAACGCCATGCTGAAGGCGGCGGGGGAAGAGGGCCTCACCCGGCTTGAGAACATTGGCCAGCTGGTGAGTAACGTGAAGAGCTACGCCGACATGAACGGCGACGAGGCCAGCTTGGAGGGCTACCTGGAGGAAATTGCGCTGATAGCCGACATTGACAACTACGACGAAACCGCCGACAAGGTGGTGCTGATGACCCTGCACGCCGCCAAGGGGCTGGAGTTCCCCTATGTCTACATCATTGGCATGGAGGAGGGCATCTTCCCCAGCGAGCCCTCCCGCTGGAACCAGGAGGATGTGGAAGAAGAGCGCCGCCTGTGCTACGTGGGCATTACCCGCGCCAAAAAAGAGCTGGTGCTGCTGAGCGCAAACAGCCGGCTGCTGTACGGCCAAACCCGCCGCAACCCCAAAAGCCGCTTTTTAGAGGAGATTGACGACGAGCTGCTGGAGCGCAAGGAGTCGCCCTTCACCGCCACGTCCGACAGCTACGGCTACGGCGGTGGCTGGGACGGCAGCGATTCCACCGCCAGCCGCGGCCGCCAAAGCAATGGCTACCTTGACCGCGACTACAACCGTGGCGCCGGGCCTGCCCGTGGCCGCAGGCCGTCCGCCCCGCGCACCGCGCCGGCCTCTACCTCTACGCTGTCGGCCCCGGTGGCATCCAAGCCGCAGAACGCCGGCGTCAGCTTTGCGGTGGGCGACGCCGTGGAGCATAAGGTGTTCGGCCGCGGCACCGTAAAAAAAGTAACGCCGGTGGCCGGAGACAGCATTGTGGAGATCGCGTTTGACAAGGTGGGCACCAAAAAAACCATGGCCAACTACGCGCCGCTCACCAAATGCTGACATAACCCGCCGTGGTAACGTGTATCATAATGCACAGGGATGTGTTTCTTAAAGAGGGGAACCCGATGAAAGTACGCCTGATTGCCCACACGCCCCAGCCGGAAAAGGTGGTGGCCGCCGCCGCCAAGCTCTGCTATTCGGGCGCCCAAATAGACGACCTGCTGGATGGCCTGACCGAGGAAAAAAGCCGTGACTTTGTGGAGATGCTGGCCGGCCTGGGCCACGCCAGCCCCACCGAGCATGCCAGTTTCACCTTTGCCATAGAGGGGGTCAGCCGGTCGCTGCTGGCGCAGATCACCCGGCACCGCATCGCGTCTTTCAGCGTGCAGAGCCAGCGCTATGTGCAGCTGGATAACTTCGATTATGTCACCCCGCCGGAGATTGCCGCCATTCCCGAGGCGCAGGCCCTTTACGACGATGCCATGGCGCATGAGGCCGAGCTATACCGCCAGCTGACCGCCACATTGGCCGAGAAGCATACAGCCCGCCTGCTGGCTGAAGGCCTGGATGAGAAGCAGGCCCGCCAGAAAGCCCAAAAGCAGGCCATTGAGGACGCCCGCTTCCTGCTGCCCAACGCCTGCACCACCAAGATGGTGGTGACGATGAACGCCCGCAGCCTGAACAACTTCTTCCAGCTGCGCTGTTGCACCCGCGCCCAGTGGGAGATACACGCCCTGGCCGACGAAATGCTGCGGCTGGTGGCGGGTGTGGCGCCGGCGCTGTTTGCTGCCGCCGGCCCCGCCTGCGCTCACGGCGCCTGCAGCGAGGGCAAAATGACCTGCGGCCGGGCCGCCGAGGTGCGCGAGCACTACCAAACCCTGCTAAGTGAGGCCAAACATGGGTAAGCTGCTGGTAATAGAAGGGCTGGACGGCGCCGGCAAAGCCACCCAAACCGCCCTGTTGGCTGAAACGCTGGCCGGGCAGGGGCGCAAGGTGCGGGTGGTGTCTTACCCCAACTACAAAAGTGATTCCAGCGCGCTGGTGCGCATGTACCTGAAGGGCGAATTCGGGCCCCGGCCAGACGACGTGAACGCCTACGCGGCCTCCGCCTTTTATGCGGTAGACCGCTACGCAGGCTTCAAACAGGCGTGGGGCAGCTTCTACGCGGGCGGCGGCGTGGTGCTGGCCGACCGCTACACCACCTCCAACGCCATCCACCAATGCTCCAAGCTGCCCGAAGATGAATGGGAAAGCTATGTGGTCTGGTTGGAGGACTTTGAGTACCACAAGCTGGGTATCCCGGTGCCCGATGGTGTCATTTTGCTGGATGTGGAGCCCCAGCTGAGCCAAAAGCTGCTGGCCGAGCGCTACCTGGAAGCGGGTAAAAAAGACATACACGAGCAGGATTTGGGCTACCTGCTGCGCAGCCGTAAAGCCGCCCTGTGGTGCGCCGAACGCCTGGGCTGGCACCGGGTGGCCGGCAGCCAAAACGGCGCCATGCGCAGCCGCGAGGCCATTGCCAATGAAATTGAGCGCATTATCATAAAATCTGACCTATTTCACACGGAGGCGCCATGAATTTTAACGAAGTACAGGCCGAAGATGCCCGATGGGCGCGGCCGCTGCTGGAGGCCGGCGGTTACCGCAGCTGCGAGTTCGCGTTCGTCAATATCTATATGTGGAGCGCTGTTTACCACACCAAAATTGCCCGGTTTGAGGATTTTGTCATTGCCCGCAGTGAGGGGCACCACCGCCTGCATTATCTGTACCCCGCCGGTACCGGCGACGTGAACCGCGCCATCGACGCCATTTTGCAGGACGCCGAGGACGACGGGCGCACCCCCATCCTTTTTTCGCTTACAGAGGCGGGCGTGCAGGCGCTGGAAGCCCAGTACCCCGGCCGCTTCCACATAGAAAAGCCGCGCGGGGATGCCGATTATATCTATAACTCAAGCGATTTGGCCAACCTGCCCGGCAAGCGCTTCCAAAAGAAGCGCAACCACTGCTCGCGCTTTGAGCGGGAGCACCCCGACTGGGCCTTCCATGAGATAACCCCCGACGCCATGGAGGCGGTGAGCGCTTTCAACAACCGCTGGTGCGCGCTGTACGACAACCGCGACGACGCCGGCATTGCCGAGGAACACCGCGCCATCGAGCTGGCCTGCAGCCACTACGACGAGCTGCACCTGAGAGGGGGCTACCTCACCGTTAACGGCGGCGAGGTGGTGGCGTTCTCCTTTGGCAGCCCGCTGGGCAAAGACATGTTTGTTACCCATGTGGAGAAAGCGCTGTATGACTATACCGGCGCCTATGCGATGATTAACCGCGAGATGGCCCGCCGGTTTTGCAGCGGGTACGCCTATATTAACCGCGAAAACGACGTGGACGAGGAAGGCCTGCGGGCCGCCAAGCTTTCGTACCACCCGGCGATGCTGGAAGAAAAGTACACGGCGGAGCTGATAAAGTAGCAACAAGCAGGGGGATGTAACCATGTACCGTTTGGCAACAGGGGAGGACCGCCCCGCGCTGGTGGCGCTGTGGCAGGAGGTCTTTGGTGATGACCCGGCTTTCATCAACCGCTGCCTGGACGATTTTGCCGGGCCGGGCAATGTCTACCTCTCGCAGGCGGAGGACGGCCTGGTAAACGCGGTGCTGTCGGCGGTGCCTTGCCGCATCGGCTTTCATCAAGGGGTTTATATGTACGCCTTGGCCACCAGCCCCAGCGCCCGTTCGGGTGGTATCATGACCGGCCTGATGACCTACGCCGAGCGCCGCGCCATGGCCGACGACGCGGCCTTTTCCACCCTGATTCCCGCCAGCCTCAGCCTGTTTGGCTACTACCTGAACCGCGGCTACACCCAGGATATCGTGCTGCGGCACCTGGAGAAGCCGCTGGCGCCCAAAACGCGGGGGCTTGTTAACTTCTCGCGGCTGTCGGCGGCGGATTTTACCCGCCTGCGCGAAAAATATACCACTGCGGCCACAGTGATGTTCTCGGCCGACCGGCTGGAGCTGGTGCTGGACGACCTGTACGCGGGGGGCTTCCGCTCTATCCAGACGCTGGGCGGCTACGCCATTTTCACCCAGCGGGAGGACACCCTGCTGGTGGCCGAACTGTTTGCCAAAGACGATGACGCGGCCGACACCCTGCTGGCCGCCCTGGCCGACCAAACCGGCGCCACCGCCGCCCACCTTACCCTGGCCGAAACCGACGGCCCCTACCTGGAACAGGGGCACATGCGCCCGGCGGCGCTTATCAAGGAGCTGGAACAGGATTTTTCCACCCGGCACGTCTACCTGCGCTTTGCGCTGGACGCACCGGCCGATGTTTTTTGGTGAGGCTATGGAAGAAAAAGTGCTCAAAGCCATCCGGTACCACCGGTTGTTCGCCCCCGGCGCCTATGTTATTGTGGCGCTCAGTGGCGGGGCTGATTCGGTAGCGCTTTTTCATTGCCTGCTTGGCCTGCGGCAGGCGCTGGGCATTACTGTGGCTGCTGCGCACTTTGAGCATGGGCTGCGCGGAGAAGAATCACAACAGGACGCAAATTTTGTGCAAGAGCTGTGCAAAAGTGAAGGCATTGGGCTTTACATTGAATATGGACATATGAGCGACAAACCAAAGCCTGGCCGCCTGGGCACCGAGGCCTGGGCGCGCCAACTGCGCTATGCTTTTTTGGAGAGCCTGGCCCGCCAACACAATGCCGTGGTGGCCACGGCGCATACGCTTGGCGACAACGCCGAAACCGTGCTGTTCAACCTGATACGCGGCGCGGGGCCGCGCGGGCTGGCGGGCATCCCGCCCAAACGCGATTATCTGGTGCGCCCGCTGCTGGGTGTTACCCGCGCCGAGGTGGAGGCCTATTGCGCCGCCCACAGCCTGGCTTATGTAACCGACGCCACCAACCACGACGACCACTACAGCCGCAACCGCCTGCGCAATCAGGTGCTGCCTCTGCTGGAGCAGGCCCACCCCGGCGCGCAGCAGGCCATGGCCCGCACCGCCGCCGACATGCGGGTGCTGGATGATTGGCTGGCCACGCTGGCCGGGCAGCTTTTGTGCCAGGCGGCTGTGGAGGGGAGCCACCCGCCGGATGCCGAGTGGAACTGGCAGGAAAGAAGTGCCCTGGGGTACGCGGACGCCGGTTTTCTGGCGCCTTTGGCAGCAGATGATTGGCATAAAAACACGATAAACAGCTTTGACGCCGCCCTGCTGCTGGCCGCGCCGCAGCCTATACGCCTGAAAGCGCTTGCGCTGCTGGCCGGCCGCGCGGCCGACCGCGCGGCGCTGGCCCGGCTGGAGCAGGTATTGCGCGGGGAGCTGGGGGCGGTGCAATTGCCCGGCGGCGCCGTGGCCCGCCTGAAAAAAGGCCGCCTGCTGTTGGTCGACGAAAGCCTGCCTCAGCCGCTGCCCGCCTATGAAGTGCCCTTTTCGCTGGGGGAGCATCGCCTCCCCGGGGGGTATTTTTTGTCGATATTGGTACTGGAGAGCCACAAGACGGCGTCATATTCAAAAAAAACTGCAAAAAAGGGCTTAACCTTTGTGGCCGACTATGATAAAATATCAGAATATGGTGTGTTTCGTACCCGCCGGCCGGCAGACCGTTTTGCGCTGCCCGGCCGGGGCATAACCAAGCCGGTGAAAAAGTGGATGCAGGAGGCCGGTGTGGCGCCTGCGTTGCGTGACCAGTTGCCGCTGCTGGCACAGGGCAGCCGTGTGCTGTGGGTATGGGGCGCGGGCTTTTGCGCCGGCCTTGAGCCGGACGATGACACCCACAGGCTGCTGGCGATACACACAGAGCCCCACGCCTGAAAGCCCTGAAAAACCACCACCAACGAACGGAGGAGACCCGATGCCCAACCCAGCCGGGATGCATGACGACCTGGAACGCATGCTGCTAAGCGCCGAGGAGATCAGCGCGCGGGTGGCACAGCTGGGCCAGGCCATCAGCCGGGACTATGCCGACAAACCGCTTTTGATGATTGGCGTGCTGAAGGGCTCGGTGGTGTTTATGGCCGACCTGATGCGCGCGATAGACATCCCGGTGCAAATAGATTTCATGGCGGTGTCCTCCTACGGGCAGGGCGCCCAAAGCACCGGCATGGTGCGCATCGATAAGGACATCGACATTAGCTTGGCCGGCAAGCATATCCTCATCGCGGAGGATATCCTGGACTCCGGCAAAACGCTGAGCCACCTGATGGCCCTGCTAGCCACCCGCGAGCCTGCCAGCATGCGTGTGGTGGCCCTGCTGGACAAGCCCAGCCGCCGCACGGTGGATATCCGGGCCGACTACACCGGCTTTGAAGTGCCTGATGAGTTTCTGGTGGGCTATGGGCTGGACTACGCCGAGCGCTACCGCAACCTGCCCGGCGTGGCCGTACTGAAACGCGAAGTATACGCAACCTGACACACAGATGACCCCATATATTGTAAATAACACTTTCTGGAGTTGATATTTTTTGACGAAAAAGCCGCGCTTTATCAACGTCATTATCCTGGTTGGCATTTTGGTGCTGCTGTTTGTTCTGTTCAGGACCAATTTTAACAGCCAGGAGCCGGGGCTTATTTATTCCGAAGTAATAGGCTACTTTGAAGACGGCCGGGTGTCTGAGTTCACGCTGGACGTGGGCAACGGAAACCTGGAGTACAAGCTGGATGGCATGACGAACAGCGAAACCTATAAAATGCCCTACGCCGCTCTTTTTGTGGAAGCACTGCCTGACTATGTGGACGCCTACGAGCAAAAGCACAACGGCGCCCGCATGCGGTATGACCTTAAATATTCCAGCGACAACAGCATGTGGCTCTACCTCATCCCGTCCATCATTCTGCTGGTGGCGCTGGGTGCGCTTATCTACTACGTGATGTTCATGCAGAACGAAGGCGGCGGCAAGGGCGCCCTGAACGTGGGTAAGGCCAAGGTGAAGAACCAGGCCGACGCCAAGAACAAGCCCAAGACCACCTTCCAGGACGTGGCCGGCGCCGACGAGGAAAAGGAGGAGCTGGAGGAGATCGTCCAGTTCCTGAAAAACCCCAAACGCTTTAGTGTGCTGGGTGCGCGCATTCCCCACGGCGTGCTGCTTGTGGGCCCGCCGGGTACCGGTAAAACCCTGCTGGCCCGTGCCTGCGCCGGTGAGGCCGGCGTGCCGTTCTACTCCATCTCCGGCTCCGACTTTGTGGAGATGTATGTGGGCGTGGGCGCCTCCCGCGTGCGCGATTTGTTCGACAAAGCCAAAAAAACAGCGCCATGTATCGTATTTATTGATGAGATTGACGCCGTGGGCCGGCAGCGTGGCGCCGGCCTGGGCGGCGGCCACGATGAACGTGAGCAGACGCTGAACCAGCTGCTGGTGGAGATGGACGGCTTTGACGGCAACGAGGGCGTTATTGTGGTGGCGGCCACCAACCGGGCCGACATTTTGGACAAAGCCCTGCTGCGCCCCGGCCGCTTCGACCGGCAGGTGTATGTGGGCTACCCTGACGTAAAGGGCCGCGAGGAGATTTTGAAGGTTCACACCAAGACAAAGCCGCTGGCGCCCGACGTGGACTTGAAAATTATTGCCCGCACCACCCCCGGCTTTACCGGCGCCGACCTTGAAAACCTGGTGAACGAGGCGGCGCTGCTGGCCGCCCGCCGCAACCGCAAAGCCATTATAGAGGCTGATATTGAAGCGGCCAGCGTTAAAGTGATGATGGGCCCCGAGAAAAAGAGCCGTGTGGTGACCGAAAAAGAACGCCGATTGACCGCTTATCACGAAGCCGGGCATGCCATTGCGTCCTATTACTGTCTCACCAGCGACCCGGTGCACCAAATCACCATTATCCCGCACGGCCCGGCCGGTGGTTTTACCATGTACCGGCCGGAGGATGACGCCACAAGCCAGACTAAAACACAGATGCGGGAACGAATCATTTCGATGCTGGGTGGCCGCGTGGCGGAAAAGCTGGTATTGGATGACATTTCCACCGGTGCGTCACAAGACCTGAAAAGTGCTACCAATACAGCCCGTGCCATGGTGACGCGTTATGGTTTTTCTGAGCGCCTGGGCCTGGTGGTGTACGACAGCGATCCCGGCGAAACCTTCCTGGGGCGCGATTATGGCCACACCCGCACCTACAGCGAGGAGATTGCCAGCGAGATAGACAGCGAAGTGCGCACCATGCTGGACAATGCATTTGATGCTGCAACGCGTATTTTGGAAGAACACATGGATCAGCTGCATTTGGTCTCCGCTACGCTGCTGGAGCGCGAAAAGCTGAGCGGCGATGAGTTTCGCATTCTGATGGAGGGCGGCGAGCTGCCCCCGTTTGAGGACCCCAAGATGTTTGAGCCGGCCACCGAGCCGGAGGCGGACGGCGTAGAGGCACTGGACGCCGACCGCGACAAGGGCCCGGATGAGCGGGTGGAGGATGAGCTGGGGTATACCGGCGTAGATGCCAACGCCGCCGGCCTTGACGATGAGGACGACGATTACGCGGACGAAGACAACCTTGAAGATGAGGAAGCCTTTGAGGATGACGAAGGCGAAGAACCTAACAACAAAGCATAGCGTTTGAACAATGTGGGGTGGGCAATTGCCCGCCCCACACCAGCGAAAATAGATGGGAGGCCGCCCATACATGCCGAAAAAACCGGCGGTTTACGATAACGAAAGCATCACCAGCCTGAAAGGCGCCGACCGGGTGCGAAAGCGCCCCGGCGTCATTTTTGGGTCGGATGGGCTGGAGGGTTGCGAGCACAGCATCTTCGAGATCCTCTCCAACTCCATTGATGAAGCGCGCGGCGGCTTTGGCGACAAGATCGTCGTCACCAGGCACAAGGACGCTAGCATCTCGGTGGAGGACTTTGGCCGGGGCATCCCCGTGGATTTCAACAAAGGGGAGGACCGCTACAACTGGGAGCTGCTTTTCACCGAGTTGTACGCCGGCGGCAAGTACGACGATGCCGGCGAGGGGTATGAGTATTCGCTGGGGCTGAACGGCCTGGGCCTGACAGCCACCCAGTACGCCAGCGCCTGGATGACCGCCGACGTGTGGCGGGACGGCCAGCACTACCACCTGGACTTTGAAAAGGGGGAGAATGTGGGCGGCCTGCAGGCCGAGCCCACCCGCACCCGCCGCACCGGCACCCTGATTCGCTGGAAGCCCGACCTGGACGTTTTCACAGATATAAACGTACCTGCGGACTATTTTACCGAAACCCTCAAGCGCCAGGCGGTGGTGAACGCCGGCGTGCATTTTGAGTTTGTGGACGAGACCGCCGAGGGCAGCAAGCAAACGCTGGAGTTCTTCTACGCGCACGGCATCACCGACTATGTGGGAGAGATAGCGGGCGAGGACGCTTTTACGCCGGTGCTGTCTGTCTCGTCGTCGGCCACCGGGCGCGACCGCGAGGACCGCCCCGAGTATAAGGTGCTGATGAACGCGGCCTTTTGCTTCTCCAACAAGGTGCAGTTGCTGGAATACTACCATAACTCCAGCTACCTGGAGCACGGCGGCAGCCCTGAGCGCGCGGTGAAAACGGCCTTCACCAACCAGATAGACGCCTACCTGCGCAGCAAGGGCATGTATAAAAAGGATGAGAGCCGCATTACTTTCACCGATGTGCAGGACTGCCTGGTGTACATCAGTTCGTCTTTTTCCACCATCACCAGCTACGAAAACCAGACCAAGAAGGCCATCACCAACCGCTTCATCGCCCAGGCAATGACCGAGTTTTTGAAGCAGAACCTGGAGATATACTTCATTGAAAAGCCGGAGGAAGCCCAGAAGATAGCCCAGCAGGTGCTGGTGAACAAGCAAAGCCGCGAGCAGGCGGAAAAAACACGGCAGAGCTTAAAAAAGACGATTACCACCCAGATGGACCTGGCCAACCGGGTGCAGAAGTTTGTGGACTGCCGCTCCAAGGACCCCGGCCGCCGGGAAATCTACATTGTGGAGGGCGACTCGGCCCTGGGCGCGGTGAAAACCAGCCGCGACGCCGAGTTCCAGGCCATTATGCCGGTGCGCGGCAAAATCCTCAACTGCCTGAAAGCCGACTATGGCCGCATCTTTAAAAGCGAGATCATCACCGACCTGATCAAGGTGCTGGGCTGCGGGGTGGAGCTGGACGGCGGCAAGGGCCGCAAGGACCTGGCCACCTTTGACATCAACGCGCTGCGCTGGAACAAGGTGATCATCTGCACCGATGCCGACGTGGACGGCTTCCAGATACGTACGCTGATTCTGACCATGATCTACCGGCTGATGCCCACGCTGATAAACGAGGGCTATGTGTACATTGCCGAGACGCCGCTGTATGAGCTGACCACCAAAGATAAGACATATTTTGCATACAGCGAGGCCGAAAAGGCCGAAGTGCTTGCAAAAATAGGCGAGGGTGTGAAGATAGGGCTGCAGCGCAGCAAGGGCCTGGGCGAGAACGACCCCGAGATGATGTGGCTGACTACCATGAACCCCGAGACCCGCCGCCTAGTGAAGGTGACGGCTGAGGAAACCCAGCGCACCGCCGACGTGTTTGACCTGCTGCTGGGCGACAACCTGCCCGGCCGCAAGGAGCACATTGCCAACCACGGGTATGAGTATCTGGATGAGCTGGATGTGAGCTGAATCGTCCTGGCATATGAAATGGGTGTGCAAATACAACAGAACGGGAGATTTCATTGGCAAAGAAGAAAGCGGCAAAAGAAAAAGCCCCGGTGCGGCCCCAGCTGGGCGACCATGTGGAGATCCCCGGCGCGGGCGTGGTGGTGGAGACCGGCATCACCCAGACGCTGGAAGACAACTACATGCCCTACGCGATGAGCGTCATCGTCTCCCGCGCGCTGCCGGAGATAGACGGCTTCAAGCCGGCTCACCGCAAGCTGCTATACACCATGTACGACATGGGCCTGCTGAAAGGTGGCCGCACCAAAAGCGCCAACATTGTGGGTGCCACCATGCACCTGAACCCCCATGGCGACGGCGCCATCTACGAGACTATGGTGCGCATGGCCCGCAGCAATGAAAGCCTGATGGTACCCTTTGTAGACAGCAAGGGCAACTTTGGCAAGGCCTACAGCCGCGATATGGCCTATGCCGCCCATCGTTACACCGAGGCCAAGCTGGAAGCAGTGTGTGAGGAGCTTTTCCGCGATATTGACAAAGAAACCGTGGATTTTGTGCCAAACTATGACGCAACAACCACAGAACCCACCTTGCTGCCGGTCACTTTTCCCACCATTCTGGCCAACAATACATTGGGCATTGCCGTGGGCATGGCCTCCAACATCTGTTCATTCAACCTGGGCGAGCTGTGCGACACCACCATTGAGCTGATGCGCGACGAGGCCCACGACATCAAAACCACACTGGCCGCGCCCGATTTCCGGGGCGGCGGCATCCTGCTGTATAGCGAAAAAGACCTGGAGACCATCTACGAGACCGGCCGCGGCAGTGTGCGGGTGCGCGCCCGCTGGCAGTACGAGCAGGACGGCCACCGCATCGAAATTACCGAGCTGCCGCCCACCACCACCATTGAGGCGGTGATGGACAAGATCACCGACCTGGTGAAGGACGGCCGGGTGAAAGAAATAAACGATATGCGGGACGAAACAGACCTGAACGGCCTGCGCCTCACCATCGACCTGAAGCGGGGGCAGGATGCGGAAAAGCTGATGGTAAAGCTGTTTCGCCTTACACCGCTGGAGGACAATTTCTCGGCCAATTTCAACATCCTGGTGAGCGGCATGCCCCGCGTGATGGGCGTGCGGGAAATCCTGCTGGAATGGACGGCTTTTCGCATAGAATGTGTGCGGCGCCGGGTGAGCTACGAGCTGGCCGGCAAGCAAAAGCGCCTGCACCTGATGCGCGGCATGGCGGCCATCCTGTTGGACATAGACAAGGCCGTAAAGATTGTGCGCGAGACGGACGCCGACGCCGAGGTCATCCCCAACCTGATGATCGGCTTTGGCATCGACCAGGTGCAGGCCGAGTATGTGGCTGAAATCCGCCTGCGCAACTTGAACCGCGAGTATATCCTGAAGCGTACTGAGGAGATTGCCGGGCTGGAGGCCGATATCGCGGAGCTGGAAGCCGTGCTGAAAAGCCCGGCCAAGGTGCGGCGCATCATCATAGACGAGCTGGGCCAGGTGAAGAAAAAATACGGCCAGACGCGCAAGACCGAGATTCTGTACGAGGTGGAGGAAACGGCGGCCGAGCTGGAGGAGGACACCCTGCCCGACTACCCGGTGACGGTTTTCTTCACCAGGGATGGCTACTTTAAGAAAATTACCCCGGCCAGCCTGCGCATGAGCAGTGTGCAAAAGCTGAAGGACGGCGACGCCGTGGCCGCCCGCGCAGAGACCACCAATGCCACGGAAGCGCTGTTTTTCACCAACCAGCAGCAGGTGTACAAGTGCCGTGTGGGCGACTTTGAGGACAGCAAGGCCAGCGTGATGGGCGACTATCTGCCCGCCAGCCTGGGCATGGACGAGGGCGAAACACCGGTGTATATGGCCCTCACAAACGGCTACAAGGGCTTCGTGCTGTTTTTGTTTGCCAATGGCAAGGGCGCCCGGGTGCCACTGGAGAGCTACGCCACCAAGCAGAACCGCAAGAAGCTGATAAACGCCTACAGCGACAAGGCCCCGCTGGTGTGGATGGGCCAGTTTGCCGAGGAGACTGAGCTGGCCATCCAAACCAGTGCCGGCCGTATGCTGATGGTAAGCACAGCGCAGATACCACAAAAAACCACCAAGAATACCGCGGGTGTAAATGTGATAACTCTCAAAAAGGGGCAGCAGATTACCACGGTGGTAAACGCGGATACGCTGGAGCTGAAAGACCCCCACCGCTACCGTGTGCGCAGCTTGCCGGCAATGGGCGCGCTGCTGCGGGCCGAGGATGTGAGCGAGCAGACAGCCCTGCAATAGGAAGTCCCGCGGCTTTTGTTGCTTTTTTGGGGCCGCTGTGATACAATTTGTGTCGTATACTTTGGAGGTGCAATCATGACCATTTTCGAGATTATATCGGGCATACTGATGATTATTTCGTGCCTGGTGATTATTTTTATCGTGTTGGCGCAGGAATCGAAGGGGCAGGGCCTGTCCGGCGTGATGACGGGCACCGAGATGATGTCGAACGAGTCCCGCTCGCGCTCGAAGGATGCCCGCTTGGCCAAGGCCACAAAATACGCTGCCATTGTGTTTTTGGTGCTAACGATTCTGGTGAACATCTCCAGCATCATGGCCGGCAGTTAATTAGGAATACCAAGGCCCACGCGCAGCGCAGGCCGATGTTGCCACCGGGGGAGCCGCGTCGCCTGCATTTCCGGTGGCTTTGTTGTGTTCGAATTGCGAAGGAGACGCCATGTCATTGAGATCCAACCTGCTGAAAACGCTGGGGCAGGGCCCCAAAAGCCTGAAACAGCTGCGTGAAAAGCTGGGTGCTCCCCCCAAAAAACTGGCCAAGCACCTGAAAGCCCTGCTGGCCGAGCAGAAAATTGTGTTTGATGGCGGCCAGTATGCGTTGGCCGGCGACGCCGACGCCCCGCTGGTGGATGGCCGCCTGGTGAAGCTGGGCGCCAGCTTTGGTTTTGTGGCGCCGCTGGACGGCAGCGCGGATATTTTCATTCCCGGCAGCAAGCTGGCCGGCGCCATGCCGCAGGATGTGGTGCGGGTGGTGCTGGCAGACAAACCCCGCGTGGCCGGCAGCCGCGAGGGGCGCGTGCGCAGTATTCTGCAGCCCAACGACCGCCTGGCCGGCACGGTGGAGATTGAAGACGGCCGGCTGGTGCTGCTGCCCGACAACGCACCCGATACCCCGCTGCCGGTGAAACGCAGCGCAGACGGCGGCGCCAAGCCCGGTGAAAAGGTGGCCGCCCAGATACTGGAGCGCGGCGACCGCCACGACGACCATCGGGTGGGTGTCATCCAGCGGTTTGGCTCGGCCGATTCGGCCAAGCAGTGCGCCAAGGCCATCCTGTTTTCAGCGGGCATCACAAAATCCTTCCCCGATGCGGTGAAGCAGGAGGCCAAAAGCGCGGCGGCGCTGAAACTGACCAAAGAGCAGCTGAAGGGCCGCAGCGACCTGCGCAAGGAGACTATCTTTACCATTGACTCCGCCCACACCAAGGACATGGACGATGCCGTAAGCGCACGCAAAACCGAGAACGGATACGTTTTAAGTGTGCATATTGCCGATGTGAGCCACTATGTGCCGGGAAAGTCTCTGCTGGACGAAGAAGCCCTGGCGCGCGGCACCTCCATCTATTACGCCGACAGCGTGGTGCCCATGCTGCCCCGTGCGCTCTCCAACGAAGCGTGCAGCCTGAACCCCGGCGAGGACCGGCTGGCGTTCAGCTGTATCATGGAGCTGGACCGTGACGCGCGTCTGCAGCAGTACCGGTTTGAGAAGTCGGTGATATGCAGTAAAGTGAAAGGGGTTTACAGTGAGATAAACACCCTGTTTGACGGCACGGCCGACCAGGAGATTGCCGAAAGATACAGCGATGTGTTGGAAAAAATATGGCTGATGGAGGAGATTTACCACAAGCTGGCGGCGCTTAGGCAGGCGCGTGGCAGCATGGAGATAGAGAGCGAAGAGCCGCTGCTGCTGGTGGACCCCGAGGGCCGCACCGTGGGCATAGAACGCCGCCAGCGCGGCAAGGCCGAGCGCCTGATAGAGGAATTTATGCTGCTGGCCAACACCGCCGCCGCGCAATTGGCGGAAGAGCGTAATATACCATTCATCTACCGGGTGCACGACAACCCGTCGCCCGACAAGGTGGAGCAGCTGAAAGCGGTGCTGACAGCCGTGGGCCTGGAGGTGCATTTTGCGTCCGACCGCCCCACCCAGGCGGAGCTGGGCGCTATTCTGGACAAAACCCGCGGCACCAACCTGGAGATTCCCGTGCACCAGGCCGTGCTGCGCAGCATGGCCAAGGCCAAATACGAGGCCGAGGCCAAGGGGCATTATGGCCTGGCGCTGGACGACTATGCGCACTTCACTTCACCCATCCGCCGCTACCCCGATTTGGCCATTCACCGGATACTCAGCGATGTGGTAGCCGGCGCCACCCGTGAGCAGCTGCAAAAGCGCTATGGCCACTTTGCAAAGCAGGCAGCCGAGCAATCCTCCGAGCGGGAGCTGTTGGCCCAGCGCCTGGAGCGGGACTGCGACGCCAGCTATAAGGCAGAGTATATGAAACGCTATATCGGCCAAACATTTGACGGCGTTATTGTGGCCGTGGCGCCGCATGGGCTGTATGTGGCCCTGCCCAACACCGTGGAGGGCCTGGTGCACAACGCCCACCTGGCCGACTACAAGCTGGAAGTGCAGGAGGGCGTGCGCCTGCTGGACCCTGCCACCGGCAAAAGCTGGCGGGTGGGGGACGCCATGGCGGTGCGCCTGCTGGCCGCCGATGTTTCCCGCGGGCAAATCGACTTCGCCCCGGCCTGAGTGACAAGCGTTTCACACATCCAGTTTGCTATATATTTATGTATAAAAAGAGGGCACCTGTATTGAGCAACCCAACGCAAAAAACAGTGGAGAGCAAGCCGCCTGCACAGGCGTCGTTCGGCGCGTTTGTCAGCCGGCACCGCAAGGCTATTTTGATGCTGTTCGATATTGTGGTGCTGATCATCTGCTATGTGCTGCCCTGGGTGCTCATCCAGGGCCGTATAAGCTGGGCAGACAGCATCCCCATGCTGGTATCCAGCTGCTTTTTGTTTGTCTGCTGCGTGGAAATATCCTTTGGCGTATTTGGCATGTACGACAGCCTCTGGCGCTACGCGGAGATTGTGGAGTTCTTCCGCCTGGTACTGGCCTTTGTCGTGGGTATCGCCGCATTCTTTTTGTTATCGCTTTTTATATTCAACGAGCGCCGGATACCGCTCTCGGTATTTTTGCTCAGCGCGCTGTTTGCCGTATCCATCACCCTGTATTCCCGCCTGACCTACCGCATGTACCGCAACACCCGCCTGCAAAAGCGCGGCCGGCGCAAGCGGGTGATGGTGGTTGGCGCCGGCGAGGCCGCGGCCACCCTGCTGCACGAGCAGCAGCGCAACGCCGAGAGCGACATGAGCATCATCTGTGTGGTGGACGACGCCCCCGAGAAGGTGGGCCGCTCCATGATGGGCGCCCAGATCATGGGCACCACCGATGATATCCCGGAATTGACGGTGCAGTGCGAGATCGACACCATTGTGGTGGCCATTCCGTCGCTGGACGACGAAAACCGCCAGCGCATTTTGAACCAGTGCTACAAAACCAAGTGCAACCTGCGCATTTTGCCGGACCTGCGCCAGATCATGACCGAGGGGGGAGACCTTTCCAGCCGGATACGTGAGGTGCGGGTGGAGGACCTTTTGGGCCGCGAGCCGGTAACGCTGAGCAGCCGCTCGGCCACCCTGCTGGCCGGCCGGGTGGTAATGGTTACCGGCGCGGGCGGGTCCATTGGCTCCGAGCTTTGCCGCCAGATTGCGCAATACAGCCCCCGGCGTCTGATCATGCTGGACATTTATGAGAACGGCGTCTACAGCATCCAGCAGGAGCTGCTGCGCGAGTATGGCGACACCGTGGAGGTGCGGGTGGAGATTGCCTCGGTACGTGACACCAAGAAGGTGAACGACCTGTTCGACCGCCTGCGCCCCGACGTGGTATTCCACGCGGCGGCCCACAAGCATGTGCCGCTGATGGAGGACTGCCCCGAGGAAGCGGTGAAAAACAACGTTTGCGGTACCTTCAATATGGCCACGGCGGCCGACAAGTACGGCACGTCGCGTTTTGTGCTGGTATCCACCGACAAGGCTGTGAACCCCACCAGCGTGATGGGCGCCACCAAGCGCCTGTGTGAGATGATTGTGCAGGCGATGGCCCAAAAAAGTAAAACCACGTTTGTGGCGGTACGTTTTGGCAACGTGCTGGGCTCCAACGGCTCGGTGCTGCCGCTGTTCAAGGAGCAAATTGCCGCGGGCGGTCCGCTGACGGTGACACACCCCGAGATTGTGCGCTACTTTATGACCATCCCCGAAGCAGTGAGCCTGGTGCTGGAGGCCGGCGCCATGGGCAAGGGCGGCGAGATATTTGTACTGGACATGGGCCAGCCGGTGCCCATTCTGGAGCTGGCCGAGAACCTCATCCGCCTGGCCGGGTTTATTCCTTATGAGGAAATCGACATCGTGTTCACCGGCCTGCGCCCCGGCGAAAAGCTGTACGAAGAGCTGATGATGGACGAAGAGGGCCTGCGCCAGACCGAGAACAATAAAATCAGCATTGGTTCGCCCATACGGCTGAACAAGAACACCTTTTTCCACCACATTGCCACGCTGAAGGAGATTGCCTATTCCAACAACAGCGAGAATTTGGTGCAGGTGCTGATGGACATGGTGCCCACCTTCCAGCACGAATCCGGCACGGTGGAGGGCTGATATGTACCCTGCTTTATTCAAGCGGCTTATCGATATCCTGCTCTCCCTCATTGGCGCCATTGTGCTGCTGCCCTTCGGGCTCGTGTTTGCCCTCCTGATTAAAATCGACTCCAAAGGGCCGGTTTTTTTTCTGCAAAAGCGGGTGGGGCGCGATAAAAAGCTGTTCACCATTCTGAAGTTCCGCACCATGACGTCCGATACGCCCAAGGACGTGCCCACCCACCTGCTGGGCGCGCCCGATTCCCGCATCACCGGCATGGGGCGGTTTTTGCGGCATTTCAGCCTGGATGAGCTGCCCCAGGTGCTGAACATCCTGGCGGGGCAGATGAGTGTCATCGGCCCGCGGCCGGCGCTGTGGAACCAGGACGACCTGGTGGCCGAGCGCGACAAATATGGCGCCAATGCCCTGCGCCCCGGGCTTACCGGCTACGCGCAAATCAATGGCCGCGACGAGCTGCCCATTCCTGTAAAGGCGCAGATGGACGGGTTCTATGCCCAAAACCTCTCGTTCAAGCTGGACATGAAGATATTCTTTTCCAGCATCACCTATGTGTTCCGCGGCAGCGGCGTGGTGGAGGGCCACCAGCAGGATAAAGAAGATTGAGCTCCTGCGCATAGTTGCGCAGGGCTTTTTTTCCGGCCGTGTGTTTATCCGCTTCGCCGGGGCATGCGGGACGGGGTATTGTTAATTCTTTGTGCAAGCGCGGTAGCCAGCACACAACCATGCTATAATAATGATGAGGTGATGATTATGGTTTGGCTATATATCATACTGGGCCTTGGGCTTGTGTTCTCTGTTTTAGCTATGGTGCTGCGTAAAAAAGCGCCAACGCTTAGCCTTGTAATGCAGGTTCTGGTGGCCATCGCGTTTATCGGCGCCATTATTTGGGCCATATTCAACATGCAATCATACAATGCTTTTGTGGAAGCCATATCGTCCCGATATTAAATGCTGCCAAGTAAAAAAGCCCCGCTCCGGCGGGGCTTTTTTGTGCTTCTTATAGCGCTTTGCCTTCGGTCTCATCCAGTTGCCCCAAGCTCTGTTGCGCCAGGCGCTTGTCTCCGGTGAGGGCTGCCAGCACCAGCTTGTAAATCACATCGCCGCTCTCAATAAACTTCTCGCGCACGGCCTCGGCCGTTAGGGTGTCGGGCATGTACAGCTGCATCTGGAATAGCTGGCCGCTGCCGTCCTGTATACTGCAGGCTACCGCACGGCCGCTTTCCAGCTGCAAAATCTCGCTGTGGTGGGCGGCCGCTTTGGCGGCGTATTGCTGTGCGCGAATAAGCCCCCGCACGGCAGCCTCCCGCACGGTGCGGGGTACATCGTGTGCCAGCGTGCGCCCCACGGTGCGGCCGGCTTTGGTTATTTCCAGCGCGTCGTCCGGCCCGGCAACCAGTGCCTGCTCCCTCAGCTGGGCCAAGCTCTCTGCCAGCGCAAAGTAGTTCACCAGCGCCTCGCCCAACAGCGCCTCCTCCAGCTGTGTGCGACTCACCGCGCCGGGGATGTTGTCCAGCAGGTAGCACAGCAGAATACGGATCTCGGTGCCCGATGTGAGGCCGCCGGGTTTCACGCCTTCATTGAAAGTGAGTTCAGACATTTGGGATACCTCTATTTGTTTTCCCGGAAGCCATGCCGCGGGTGGAATGTTGCATGGATGGTGCTTATATTATAGTCACTGCATCCGCTTTACACAAGCCGGAAAGCTTGGAAAATGCGGAAAACAACACAAGACGATAAAATATGAAAAACAGGTAAAAGTCGATATAACGAAAAAATTTAGAGTAATGTCAATAAGCTTTACGGGTGCTGTTGAGACATTTGTCATACTCAAAATTAAACGCAGAATAGATGATTATATGCAAACCGCTATCCTTTCCGCAAGAAAGGGTGTTTTTTTCATGCGCAGGTTGCACTGTAAACAGGTACCAGGTATTCTCGTTTTGTTTTGTAAGCGGAAACCTACACCCCGGGAAGGGCTGTGCACGCGCCCCGAAACATGCGATATATTGGTGTAATAGCGTAGGTGCGCTGTATAATATACGCACAAACAGTTGACCTTTGTCGAAGTTTGAGGTATACTATGCAAGCCCGCAACAGGGCTGAAATGAAAAAGGGAGCGACTAAATGGAATTGACTTTTCGCGGTGTGCCAGACGATGTGATGGTACCGGACGATGCCGAATATCTTGCGATTGTGGAAGATATTTTACAGGATGAAGATGTGCAATCGATGAAAACCTTCATCCAGCATGGTACCACCAGTTGTTTGGAGCACAGCATCGCGGTGTCCTACCTGAGCTATAAAACCTGCCTGAAATACGGGCTGGATGCCCGCGCCGCCGCCCGCGCCGGCCTGCTGCATGACCTTTTCCTCTACGACTGGCACCTGCACTCCAGCATCACCGGCGGCAAAATGCACGCTTTTACCCACCCGGGCAGTGCGCTGAAGAACGCCGAGAGGAAGTTTCACCTGAGCAAAAAAGAGCGGGAGATCATCTTAAAGCACATGTGGCCGCTCACGGTCATCCCGCCCCGCCACCCGGAGTCTTACGTGGTGCTGTTTCACGACAAGGCTTGCAGCATGCGCGAGACCTTCCGCCGCCCGGTGCCCAACCTGAACATGGCTTAAAGTATGGGCCTGCGCGCTTGGCGCCGGGCCAGTGACGAGCATCTGCAGTGCCGGCGTTTGTGCCGGCGGCAGATGCTTTTTTATGGTGCTGTGCCAAAAGGCCATCCACCGGCAAAGCCAGAGGGCAAGGTTTGCCTGTACCCTTGCTTTCGTGTATAATATATAAGGTTATCGTCTGGTATACGGGCAGTTACCAGCAAAAAAGTGGGAGCAAGCCATGGATGTGCGTGTGGGCGACAATATCGTTACCAAAAAGCCGCACCCCTGCGGGGGCAGCAGCTTTTTGGTGCTGCGGGTGGGCATGGATTTCAAGATCCGCTGCGACAAATGCCGGCACGAAATCATGCTGCCGCGCGGCAAGATAGAGAAACGCATCAAAAAGCTGACGCGGGCCGGGGAGGACATCCCCCTGCGGTAGCGGCGTGGTGTGCATATTCAAAAGTAATGAAAGCGGCGGGTTTCTGCCGCTGCAACCTCTATAGATGTAAGGATGGAAGCGATGTTTGACAAGCTGGAACTGGTGCGCAACCGCTACGATGAAATAAACCGGCGGCTGCAAGACCCCGCCACCGTGGGCGACCCTGAGCAATACCGGACGCTGATGAAGGACTACAAGCAGCTGAGCCCGCTGGTGGAAACCTACGACGCCTACAAGGCGGCCAAAGACGCCTGTGACGAGGCCAGGGAGCTGCTGGACGACAGCGGCAGCGACGCCGAGCTGAAAGAGCTGGCCCGCGCCGAGCTGGACGAAAACCAGGCAAAGGTGGAGGAACTGGGCCGGCAACTGTCGGTTTTGTTGCTGCCGAAGGATGAAAACGACGAGCGCAGCGTGATTATGGAGATACGCGGCGGCACCGGCGGCGACGAAGCGGCGCTGTTTGCCTATAACCTGTACCGGATGTACACCATGTACGCCGAGCGCAAAGGCTGGAAGACGGAGATCCTCAGCGTGAACGAGACCGAGCTGGGCGGCATGAAGGAGGTGTCCTTCAGCGTGGAGGGCGACGGCGTATACAGCCGCCTGAAGTTCGAGGCCGGCACCCACCGGGTGCAGCGCGTGCCCGAAACCGAGGCCCAGGGCCGCATCCACACCTCGGCGGTCACCGTGGCGGTGATGCCCCAGGCCGAGGACGTGGACGTGGACATCAACCCCGCCGATTTGAAGATAGACACCTTCCGCGCGTCGGGCGCCGGCGGCCAGCACGTGAACAAGACCTCCAGCGCCATCCGCATTACCCACCTGCCCACCGGCATGGTGGTGGAGTGCCAGGACGAGCGCAGCCAGCACAAAAACCGCGACAAAGCCATGAAGGTGCTGCGCAGCCGCCTGCTGGCCGACAAGCAGGCCGCCCAGAAAAGCGAGATTGACGCCACCCGCAAGCAGCAGGTGGGCTCGGGCGACCGCAGCGAACGCATCCGCACCTACAACTACCCGCAGGGCCGCGCCACCGACCACCGCATCGGCCTGACGCTTTACAAGCTGGACGCGGTGCTGAGCGGCGCGCTGGATGAACTGATCGACCCGATGATTGCCGCCGACCAGGCCGAAAAGCTGCAGAAAGCGTCGGGGGCGTAACGGTTTGACGACAGAGATATTACCAGCCGGCGAAAAGGCCGTTGCCCTGGCCGCCCAGCTTCTGCGCGCCGGCCAGCCGGTGGCCATTCCCACCGAGACGGTATATGGCCTGGCCGCCAACGCGCTGGACGCCGAAGCCGCTGCCCGGGTGTTCGAGGCCAAGGGCCGCCCCAAAGACAACCCGATGATCGTACACATTGATATGCTGGACAGGCTGCCGCAGGTGGTGTCCGCTTTCCCAAGGGAAGCCCAATTGCTGGCCGACGCCTTTTGGCCGGGCCCGCTTACACTGGTACTGCCCAAGGCGGCCGGCATCCCCGATGCCGTGAGCGCCGGGCTGGCCACCGTGGGGGTGCGCCTGCCGGCCCACCGCGCCACCCGCGCGGTGATAGCCGCCGCCGGCCTGCCGCTGGCCGCGCCCTCGGCCAACCGCTCGGGCCGGCCCAGCCCCACGTCGGCCCGGCATGTGTGGCACGATATGGCCGGCCGCATCCCGCTTATACTGGATGGCGGCGATTGCCCTGTGGGGGTGGAGTCCACCGTGGTATCGCTGGCCGGCGGGCCCACCGTGCTGCGCCCCGGCTTTGTTACCGCCGAGGAGATAGCCGCCGTGCTGGACAGGCCGGTAGCCACCGCCGACGGCGCGCATTATGCCCACACCCAGGCGCCGCCCAGCCCCGGCATGAAGTACCGCCACTACGCCCCCGAGGCGGAACTGCTCTTGCTGGATGGTACGCTGGAACAATTCATACACTATTTGCAGGAAAATGCCGCCGAAAAGCCGGGCGCTTGTGCCCTCTGCTTTGCCGGCGAGGAAGCCCGCCTGCCCCTGCCCGCGCTGGCCTACGGCCAAGCGGGCGAGGCGGCCTCGCAGGCGGCCGGGCTGTATGCCGCGCTGCGCCGGCTGGACGCCGAGGGCGCCAAATACATTTACGCCCGCATGCCGGCCGGCGGCGGCGTGGGCCAGGCGGTGCGCAACCGCCTGCTGCGCGCGGCGGATTTCAATGTAATTTCACTGTGATTTATGCTACTATTTATCGCGAGGTGACAATATGCTCATCATAGGCGTAACCGGCCGCTCGGGCAGCGGTAAATCGACGGTGACCAAGCACTACGCGGCGCTGGGGCACCCCACCATGGACGGCGACGCCGTCTCCCGCGAGGTGACCGGCCCGGGCAGCGCTTGCCTTGAGGAGCTGGTGGCTGCCTTTGGTGAGGAGATTTTGAACCCGGACGGCACGCTGCACCGCAAAAAGCTGGGGCAGATCGCCTTCAGCGACCCGGAAAAAACCAAGCTGCTGAACAACATCACCCACCCACATATTCACAATGAAACCGTGCGCCGGCAGGACGAAGCCCGCGCCGCGGGCGCCCCCCTGTTTTTCGTGGACGGCGCGGCCATCATCGGCGGGCCCTACCAGGCCCGGTGCGACCGCATTGTGCTGGTGGTGGCCGACCAGCGCCTTTCCATCAGCCGCATCATCCTGCGGGACGGCATCTCCAAAACGGCGGCGGCCCACCGCCTTTCCGCCCAAAAGCCGGTGGAGGAGCTGATTGCAGCGTCCGACTATGTGATAGAAAACAACACCAGTGAGGAAGCCCTGCTGCAAAAAGCCGACGCCGTGCTGGAAAAGCTGCTGCGGGAAGCAGAGGAGGCGGAGCAACGCTGAAGAAAAAGAAACCAGCCCCCAAGCGCAAGCGCAACCGCAAGCGCAACCGCAAACAGGCGCAAAAGCAAAAGCGCGGCAGGCTGATAGCCGTGGGCGCCATATTGCTGGTGCTGGTGGTGGCGGTGGGCATTTTGGCCTGGGGGCCGGGGCGCAAGGTTATCCACCCCATAAAATACGGCGAAATTGTGGAAAAATGGGCGGCCGAATACGGGGTGGACCCGCTGCTGATCTTCGCGGTGATCCAAACCGAGAGCGGGTTTGACCCCGAGGCGGAATCGAACGTGGGGGCGCGCGGCCTGATGCAGGTGATGGACGACACCTTTGACTGGATAAAGGGCCGCATCGCGCCCGACGAGGCCCTGACCTTTGACGACATGTACGACCCCGAGACGGCCATCCGCTTTGGCACCTACCTGTATGCCATCTCGCTGCAGCGCTATGGCAATGATGTATCCACCGCCGCCGCTTCCTACCACAGCGGCTGGGGCACGGTGGATGGCCTGCTGGAGGATACCGCCTATAGCGCCGACGGCGTGACACTGCACACCTTTCCCTACAACCAAATGCAAAACTACGTAAACAAGATAAACCGAAACTACGAAACGTATAAAGACCTGTACGGCGGCAGTGCGGCCACCGGGCAGGGCAGTGACAATAAAGGAGACGAAAGTAATGTCTAAGGAGAAAACCGGAAAAGAAAAAGAAGAGAAAAAAGCCAAGAAATTGGGCGAAAAGCTGCTGATGCAGGCCAAGCACTCCGCCGCGGTGAAGCCCGATGAGCGTGGCGACGCGCAGGCTTTCTGCGAGGGCTACAAAACCTTTTTGGACGATGGCAAAACCGAGCGCGAGGCCGTGACGGCCGCCGTGAAGCTGCTGAAAAAGGCCGGCTACAAGGCCGTGGGCGCCGAGCTGAAAGGCCTGAAAGCCGGCGACAAGTTCTACTTTGTGAACCGTGACCGGGCGCTGATTGCCGGCACCATGGGCAAAAAAAACCTGGAAAAAGGCATTCGTTTATCTATTGCGCACATCGACTCGCCCCGGCTGGACTTAAAGCCCAACCCCCTTTACGAGCGGGATGAAATTGCCTATTTCAAAACCCACTATTATGGTGGCATCCGTAAGTACCAGTGGGTGGCCATTCCGCTTAGCATGCACGGCGTTGCCGTGAAAAATGACGGCACCGTGGTGGAGCTGCGCCTGGGTGAAGAAGCGGGCGAGCCGCAGTTCACCATCACCGACCTGTTGCCCCACTTAAGCGGCGAGCAGAACAAGCGCACCCTGGCCGATGGCATCAAGGGCGAGGAGCTGAACATTCTGGTGGGGTCTTTCCCGTTTGAGGAGCCTGACGCCAAGGAGGGCGTGAAGCTGGAGACCATGCGCCTGCTGAATGAGAAATACGGCATCACCGAGCACGACTTCAACCGCGCGGAGATCGAATTCGTGCCGGCCTTCAAGGCCGCCGATATCGGCTTTGACCGCGGCATAGTGGGCGCCTACGGCCAGGACGACCGGGTGTGCGCCTACACCGCGCTGATGGCCGAGATAGATACCAAAGCCCCCGAGGCCACCACCGTATGCGTGCTGGCCGACAAAGAGGAGACCGGCTCCAACGGCAACACGGGCCTTGCCAGCGAGTTTTTGTTCCACTTCCTGGAGGAGCTGGCCGAGGCCAACGGCGCCAACCACCGCAAAATGTTCGCGGCGTCGCAGTGCCTGTCGGCCGATGTGAACTCCGCCTACGACCCCACCTTCCCCGAGCCGTTTGAGAAGCGCAACAGCAGCCTGCTCAACCACGGCGTGGTGCTCTCCAAGTACACCGGCGCGCGGGGCAAGTCGGGCACGTCGGACGCCTCGGCCGAGTACATGGGCGAAATCTCCCGCATGATGGACGCCGCCGGCGTGGTGTGGCAGACGGGTGAGCTGGGCAAGGTGGACAGCGGTGGCGGCGGTACCGTGGCCATGTTTGTGGCCAACAAGAACATTGACACCGTGGACCTGGGCGTGCCGGTGCTCAGCATGCACGCCCCGCTGGAGCTTACCTCAAAACTGGACGTTTACAACACCTACCTGGCCTTCAAGGCCTTCAACGCCCAGGCATAGGGGAATATTTTGTTTGGGAATTTTTATAAATTATAACGGCTATTTTGATAGACCGAGGTGTCCCGCCGGGTGCCTCGGTCTTTGCTGTTATGGTATAATTATACTGGAACCACTTCAAAACCGAAACAGTTTTGAAGCCGCGCATGACAATGCGCGGGAATCGCCCAGAGGGCGATTGGTTTGACTATATATTTGTTGGAAAAATATCAGAAAAAAGGCAGGATAACCTGAGACAAAACACCCGGCAAAACAGTATGCTGGGTATAGGCCGATACAACTTGGATACAGTGGTGTTCAACAATGGGGCAGGACACAGCGGCAACAGCGGCACAAAAAAGGGGAGCCCATGAACCGGATATTGATTGTGGAGGACGAACGGCCAATTGCCGACCTGATTGAGATGACACTGACCCAGGCGGGCTACCAGTGCGACATCGCGCTGGACGGCGTGGCGGCGGCCGATATCATTGAAGAAAACCGGCACGATTTGATCATTCTGGACATCATGCTGCCGGGGGCCAGCGGGTACGAGCTGATGGACTTCATCGCAGGGGCCGCCCCGGTGATTTTCCTGACGGCCATGGCCTCGGTGAACGACCGGGTGAAGGGCCTGCGCATGGGGGCGGATGACTATATCGTAAAGCCCTTTGAGCCGCCCGAGCTGGTGGCCCGGGTGGAAACGGTGCTGCGCCGGCTGGGCAAGGGCAGCGCCCAGCTTATCGCGTTTGGCATCAGCGTAGACACCGTGGCCCGCACCGTTACCCGCCAGGAGGACAATACCGAGATTGCCTTAACGCCCCGCGAGTTTGACCTGCTGGAGATACTGCTGCGCAACCGCGGGGTGGCGCTGTACCGCGAGGTGCTGTTCGAGCGCGCCTGGGGGGGCGAGCCGGAGGGCGACACCCGCACGTTGGATTTACACATCCAGCGGCTGCGCAAAAAGCTGGGATGGCAGGGGCATATCCGCACGGTGTATAAAATAGGCTACATGCTGGAGAAGGACACATGAGGTTTTCCATCAAGCTGGCGCTGGCCATTACGGTGCTGCTGGCGGTGTCCCTTTCGGTGGGGGGCTACCTGCTGGTACGCCAGAACTTTCAGGACAGCCTGCAAAACGTGGTGCGGCAGAACCTGAACCAGCATATCATGGAGAAATACACCCTGGAGGCCGAGCTGCTGGATTTGACCAGTACCGGCATTGCGCCCGACGACAACCAGCTGCGCCGCTACGGCCAGCACCTTACCGAGTACATGGGCGGCGGCGGCCGGTGGACGGCCTTTTATGCCGGGGATTTATCGGAGATTTATTCAAATTTTGATGGCCGGGTTTCGCAGGAAGACCGCCTGGCGGCCACCGAGAGCGGCACAGATAATTACCTGATACGCCCGGTGGAGGGCGGCCATGTGATGCTGCTGGCCAGCAATGTGGAAACAATGGGCCGCCAGCTGTGGTTGCTGAACGGCTACGACATGGACGCCGTGTTTGGCGAGCGGGACCGGCAGATGGCCAATTTTTTGCGCATGGCCGCCATTGTGCTGGCGGGCTCGGCCGTTGTCATCGTGCTGTTGGCCTCCCGGCTCACCCGGCCCATCCGCCGGCTGAACCTGGTCAGCCGCAAAATAGCCTCGGGCGCCTACGCGGTGCGCACCGGTTTTACCGGGGGCGACGAGGTGGGCCAGCTGGGCCGGAACTTCGACAAAATGGCCGGCGCGGTGGAGCAAAAGGTGGAGGCGCTGAATGCATCGGTGCACCAGCGGGACGACTTTGTGGCCGCCTTTACCCACGAGATAAAAACGCCGATGACCTCCATCATCGGCTATTCTGATATTTTACGCTCCACCGAATACGAGCCGGCCGTGCGGCAAAAGGCGGCCAACTATATTTTTCATGAGTCCAAGCGGCTGGAATCCCTGAGCCAAAAGCTGCTGATGCTGATGGGCCTTTCGCAGGAACAGCCGGTGATGAAACCGGTGCAGCTGAACACCCTGTTTGCAGTGGCCGGCCGCAGCGTGGTGCCGCTGATGGAGGGCACCCGGCTGGACTTCACCCCCGCCGGGGCGGTGCATGTGCTGGCCGATATGGACCTGGCGGCCGACCTGCTGCGCAACCTGATGCTGAACGCCGCCAAAGCGGAGCCCGAGGACGAGGCCGTGCACATCAGCTGGCAGCTGGAGTGGGAGCGGGTGCGCATCCTGGTACGGGACACCGGGCGCGGCATCCCACCCGAGGAGCTGGAGCGTATCATTGAGCCCTTCTACATGGTGGACAAATCCCGCGCGCGGGCTTCGGGCGGCAGCGGGCTGGGGCTGGCCCTCAGCGAACGCATTGCCGTGCTGCACGGGGGCCACCTGCAGTTTGAAAGCCAGGTGGGTGTGGGAACAACGGTCTCCTTTACACTGCCCTATTGCGAGGAAGGGGGTCAGGCCGATGACAACGAAAGCTGAAAGTGCACAGGCGCCGCCTGAAAAGCGCGGGGGCTGGGTGCGCAATGTAGTGGCCATTGCATTGGCGGCCGTGGTGGTGGCCGCGGCGGCGCTGGCGCCCACCGCCATATTGCACCTGGAGGACACCGTGCTGTTTGAAACCGCCCAGCCCCGCCATCAGCAGGGCGGCGATTTAAGCGACGGCAGCTACTTGGCCTGGGTGTTCCTGGCCCGTGTGAGCTCCAACGAAACGCCCCGCCTCAGCGCGCAGAACAACTTGGAGGCCTACGAGGTGACCAACGCAATGTACACCCGTTTGTATACCATGGCCGAAGCGGGCATTTTTCAGCTGGATATGCCCTCCGCGCTGATGGACAGCATCTACCAGGCTGGCCTTGAGGTACAGACGGAAAACACGCTGGATAACTATGGCTTTGAGGTTCTGAACTTATACAGCACCGGCAACGGCCCGCTGGGTATTGCTATCAACATGGTTACCGAAAAACGCACCGGCAAGGTGGTGCAAATGTACTGCTACAGCAACCTGCCGGAGCACAGCTGGTTTTTTGAAGAGCTGGCTTACAACGGCGAGCAAATCATGCAGCAATATCTGGCCTGGCTGGGCCTGGGCGAGCTGGAAAACTGGGAGCTGTTATCCACCGATGCCTATACGTCAGAAACGGATGACTGGTTTCTTGTCTCACAGTACTGGGGCAATGCCAAATTGGGCCTGGCCGTAAACCTGAACGTGGGGGCAGATTACCTCAACTTCGACCTGACAGCTTACAATGGTTAGCAGCCATTTCCGGCGTTTTCGCGAAATGATACAAGTTTGATACATGCCGATGCTATGCTGGCTCCAGCGTGAAAGCAAGGGAAGATGGCGGCAAAAAAGGATCGGTACCGACACGCAGATCCTGACACAGGAAGGTAAAGGGGTGTAAATGCTATGAAAAAGCTACTGATTTTTGTGGTGCTGGCGGCCTGCCTGCTAACGGGGTGCGGCACGCAGCCGGGCGGCGGGGCGGATGGCTCGCAAACCACTTCCGGCAGCGGTGGTGGGGGCGATGTGACGCCCAGGGGCGGCCCGCTGGTATACGCCGGCAACTACGCCTACCTGGGCACCGGCACCGACGCGGGGTTCTATTTCCTTAAAAACGTATGGAACTCCAACCAGTTGAACATTACCTATGTTGACTACGCCACCCAGAAGCACGTGTACCTGTGCAGCAACCTCAGCTGTGCCCATAACGACGACAGCTGCACCAGCTATGTGGACGCCAACGCCGGCGGCGCCAGCATTATGGCGGTGGGCGACAAGCTGCTGGTGTTCTACCAGGGTATGATGGGCTACGAGGGAACACCGGCTGTGCTGCCCCGCATTGACATGATGGACCTGAACGGCGCCAACCGTAAAACGCTGATACAGCTGGGCGAGCAGGAATCGCTGGATTACAGCGCCATGCACGACGGTGAAAACGCCTACTTTGTGCGCAGTACGCTCATCAGCGAGACTACGGAATCGGTGGATTACAGGCGGGAGCTGGTGCGGGTAAGCCTGGCCAGCGGCGCTCTGGAGACCATCTGCGGGCTGGAGGGCTGGAGCTACTTCACCGGCGCGGAGGGCCGCGAGATTTACCTGCAAAGCTTTGAGGAAGCTGAGGGAACGATTGACCAGGACAAGCTGCAGGCGCTGGAAGAACGGATGCAGACCATGTACGCCGACCCCGAGGCCTACACCGACGAGGACTTTGCCGCGGTGGAAAGCGACTACAGTGCCATATATGAAGAGGCCCAGGGGGAAGAGCGGATCATCATGCAGCTGCTGAATGTGGACAGCGGCGAAAAACAGCAGCTGAACACGTGGAAGCGCAAGGAGATGGAGGACAGCTGGTACCTGATGCCGGACGGTATCTACTATGTGGAGAACGAACTGGGCGTACTGAAAAAGAAGGACATTGCCACCGGCGAGGCCGTTGTGGTTACCGACAAGCTGCCCAAGCATGCCGCCAACGATGAAGCCTTCAATAATTACTACATTGGCGGCGTGTACACCAAATGGATGTTCCTGGATTACAGCCAGCAGGAGGGCGAGCTGTACACCACCGGCCGCCTGGCCGTGAACCGCCAGAGCGGCGAAGTGAAGGAGATGACCATGCGCCCCGATGTGGCCTACCTTTCGGGCCTGGTGGCAAACGGCGGCGTGCGCCCGCTGCTGGATGATGCCCCCGCCGCGCCGGCCATACCCCATGTGGTGTTTACCAACGGCGGCTGGGGCACGGATCCCGTGCAGATCATCACCGAGGTGGGCGACAGGTTCCTGGTGATTTCCGGCTACGACATACGCACCGAGATGTACGACGGCAAGGTGGGGGAGTTGTACCCCGTTGAAGTGGAAACACCCATTTACGCGCTGATTACCCAGGACGACTACGTGAACAGCCGCCCCAACTATATAAATGTGGAGTTTATTGAATGAGCAACCAACCTTTTTACGACTACGAACGCGGCGGCTATGCCCAAAACGCTCCGCAAAGCCCGGGGCCTGCCCGCCGGCCGGTGGCCAGAACGGCCCCCCAGCGCAAAAAACGTTTTTGGCCGGTGGTGGTACTGGCACTGCTGCTTTTTACGGCGGCAGTGGCCGTGATATTGATGATGCTTGGCGCCTTTTCTGGTAGCGGCACCCAGCCGAACGCCAATGTGGCGGAAGCGCCCAGGCAGCAGGCCGGGCTGCCGGCTGGCGGCCCGCCCTACGTGGTGGCGCTGGACGCCGGCCACGGCGGCAACGACGTGGGCGCCGAGGGGGTCATCCAGGAGATTGAGATGACCGAGAAGACGGTGGCCTGCCTGTACCAGCTGCTGGAGGACGACGCCAACTTCACCCCGGTGCTTTGCCGCGAGGCAGGCCAGGGCGCCACCATTGATGAACGGGTGGCCCGGGCCAAGGACGCCGGGGCGGCGCTGCTATTGTCGGTGCACGGCAACTCCGACCCCACCTATGCCTCCACCACCGGCTTCGAGTGCTTTCCCCAGCCGCCCGGCCGCACCCACCACGACGCCGGCCTGACGTTTGCCAATTACATTGCCGAGGAAATGCGGGCGGCAGGCGCCGGCACCCGGGGAGATTATGGGGTGCGCTACCTCTACTTTATTGACCAGGGCAACGGCAACTACGAGCGCATGTACCGCGAGGTGAGCGACACCAGCACCTACAGCGACGCCACATTGGGCATTTTGGAGCGCGCCAGCTGCCCGGCCGTGCTGGCCGAGCAATGCTACATCACCAACGAAGCCGACGTGCGGGCCTTTGCCAGCGACACCGGCTGCCAAACCGCCGCCGACAGCTACTATAGCGCCATCTGCCGCTACTTTGGCGTATAAGGCACAACAGTTGGTCAATATTGACGCAAAAACCCACCGGCGGCCCGCCTGGTGGTTTTTTTGCGCAACCGAATGTGGTATACTGGGCAGACATCGGGTTTTATGCCCAATCGGCATGGCTTGCCCGGCGAAACAGGTATATACTAAGCGAGGAAAGCGAGCACTAAATGGACAAAACCCCAAGCAAATGGGTAAAAAACACCGCGGTGTTTTTATCCAGCCAGGCCATTTCCATCTTCGGTTCGTCCCTGGTGCAGTATGCCATTACCTGGCATATCACCATCACCACCCAGTCGGGTGTTTACGCCATGCTGGCCATCGTGTTTGGCATCCTGCCCACCTTCTTCCTGTCGCCCTTTGGGGGCGTGTGGGCCGACCGTTACAACCGCAAGACCCTCATCATGCTGGCCGACGGCAGCATTGCGCTATGCACGCTGCTGGTGGCCATAGCCTTCATGCTGGGGCACGGGGCCATCTGGCTGCTGTTTGTGGCGCTGGCCGTGCGGGCGCTGGGCGCCGCCGTGTAAAACCCGGCCGTTGGCGCCATGCTGCCCGACATTGTGCCCGAGGCCCGGCTTACCCGGGTGAACGGCATCAACAGCAGCCTGCAGTCGGTCATCACGCTTCTGTCGCCCATGCTCAGCGCCGCGCTGCTGGGCTTCGCGCCGTTGCAGGTCATCTTTTTCATCGACGTGGTTACCGCCGTGGCGGCCATTGTGGTGCTGCTGTTGTTCTTCCGCCTGCCGCAAAAGGCAAAGGCGGCCGCCCAGGCGGCGGGCAGCTATTTTACCGAGCTGAAGCTGGGCTTTAAATATGTATTAAACCAGAAATTTCTCAAGCATTTTTTCGTATTTTTGATCATATTCTGCGTGATGGCCGCGCCGGTGGCGTTTTTAACCACCCTGCAGGTAACCCGCAACTACGGCGGCGACCTCTGGCGGCTGTCGGCCATTGAGATATCCTTCTCGGTGGGCATGGTGCTGGGCGGGCTGGCCATGGCCTCCTGGGGCGGGCTGAAAAACCGGGTGTATACCATGGCCATTGCCGGCGCGGTGATGGTGGGCTGTACGCTGGCGCTGGGGCTGCCCATCCACTTCTGGCTATATTGCGGCATGATGGCGCTGTTTGGGGTGGCCATGCCCATCTTTAACACCGCGGGCGTGGTGATGCTGCAGGAGCGGGTAGACCCCGCCTACATGGGCCGGGTGTTTGGCCTGATGACCATGGTGAACACCAGCATGATGCCCATTGGTATGCTGGTGTTTGGCCCGCTGGCCGACGTGATACCCATAGAATGGATACTGCTGGGTACCGGGCTGGTGCTGCTGGGGCTGGTTTTGGTGCTGATGCGCGACAAGCCGCTGTTGGCTGTGGGCGTAAGCACCCTGGCGAATAAAGAACCAAAAGATGAACGGAGGAGCGAAAGTGGGACAGATGATAAACACAGTGACCGGGCCGATAAAACCGGAGCAACTGGGCAAAACACGGATGCATGAGCACTTTTTCTACGAATGGCCGGGCGCCACGGGCGACGCTACCATGTGGGAGGTAAGCCGCGAAACGGTGGTGGCGCGTGGCGTTGTGGTGGCCAAGCTGCTATTGGAGCAGGGCTTTAAAACGGTGATAGACGCCACCACCAACGACGCCGGCCGCAACCCGGAATGGCTGAAGGAGATATCGGAAAAATCGGGCCTGCAGATCATATGCTGCACCGGGTATTATTTCGACCGCTCCTCTGGCCTGGGCTACTGGAAGCACCGCAGTATCTTTACCGATGTGGTGAAAGAGATAGAGGAACTCTTCACCACCGAGGTGGAAAAAGGCATTGGCAAGACGGGCATCAAGGCTGGGGTGATCAAGGTGTGCATCAGTAACCATATCACCAACGCCGACGGCTGGTTTGCCACTGCCGGGGCCAAAAGCCAGAAGGCTACCGGTGTGCCGCTTATCAGCCACACACAGAACGGCAGCGAAGCGCTGGAGCTGGCCGGCCGCCTGCTGGGGAACGGCGCCGCGCCTGCCAAGGTGGTGATTGGCCACATGTGCGGCCAGCCGGATGCCGCCTACCATGAGCAGATCCTCAAGCTGGGGGCCAGTGTGGCGCTGGACCGTGTGGGCATCACCAAATGGGGCTTTCCCAGCGATGAGCAGCGCCTGGAGCTGCTGCAAAAGCTGCTGGCCGGCGGCTGGGGCGGCCAGGTGTTTTTGTCGCAGGACGCCACCGGTGTGAACATGGCCCGCCCGCTGCCGCATAAATCCCCTGCGGACGCCCCCTATACCGCCGACCATTTTGCCATTTTGCAAGGCGAATTTGTGCCTGCGGCACTGGCCGCCGGCGTTACCCAGGCGCAGATAGACCAGATACTGGTGGAAAATCCGGCGCGCTTGTTTGCATAAGCACCGGTAAAATAGCATTAAATATAGAAATAATACAACACCCCGGTGCCTGCCATAGGGGTGTTGTATTATTTCAGCCATTTTACTCCTTTTTATCCAGGCATATTAAAGTGTTTTGTAGAACAGCAGAATATCCGAGTAGGTGCCGTCAATCAGTTTAAAGCCCGCCGGCACGGTGCCCAGCTGGGTGAAGCCCAGCTTTTTATACAGGTGGATGGCGCCGGTGTTCTCGGCCACCACCGCATTGAACTGCAGTATTTTAAAGCCCAGCGCGGCAGCCTTTTCCAGGGAATCGCTCACCAGCCGTTCGCCAATGCGCCTGCCCCGCAGGTTCTTTTTAACGGCATAGGAGGCGTTGGCTATGTGCCCGCAGCACCCCACGTTGTTGGGGTGCAGAATATACAGGCCCAACACCTCGCCGTCTTCCTCGGCCACACCGGTGTGCGACTGCCCGGCAAAGAACTGCCGGGCCTGGGCCAGGTCCATGCCTTCCTCCTGCGGGAAGGAGCGCCCGTCCTCCACCACGCTGTTCCAAATGGCGCACAGGGCTTCCAAATCACTGTCTGTATACGTTCTTACAGCAATGCCCATGTTTTCATCCTTTCATCCTGCACTGGAGTAAATGGGAAAGCGGAGTGGCTGGCACTCCGCTCTCTTATGTATAAAACTGAAATTATGCGGTTTTTTTACCGCCAGTGTATCTCGGCCGGGTTGCGGGTTACCAGCTTGTGGTAGGGGTACTTGGGCAGGCCATACAGCATGGCGGCACACACCACCCGGTCCTCGGGAATGCCCAGCAGCTTGCGGCTGGCGGCATCGTTGGTATTCAGGTAGGCCTCCAGGTAGCCCGCCCAGCAGGTGCCCAGGCCCAGCGAGGCGGCGTATAGCTCCACATAGGTGAAGGCAAACTGCCCGTTGCGAAAGGTTTTGGGCGTGGCGGGGTCGTGCAGGGCCAGCAGGCATTGGGGCGCGCCGCGGAAAAAGCGCCGCGGCTCGTCCTTGAAGCGCTGGTAGGTCTCCTGGCGCACGGGGTCGGGGTGGGTACGGAACCATTCGGTCAGCAGCACCAGCAGCTCGTCCATCACCTCGGGTGATTCAACAACCAGATAGTCGATGCCCTGCATGTTGCTGCCCGTTTGGGCGTAGCGGCCAATCTGCAGCAGCTTTTCGGTCTGCGTACGCGGCACGATGCCCGGCTTCCATTCGCGGATAGACCGCCGCGCGCGCAGGAAAAGCTCGGCGGTGCGGGCGTCCAGCACCGGCCATTTGTCCAGCGGTACGTCCTCGTTGTGCAGCAGGTCGGTTTTTTCCAGCGCGCCCACCGGGCAGATGGACTCACAGTGGCCGCATGCAATGCAGGCGTCGCTCACCAGCACCGGGCCTTTTTCCCGGGTCACCTCTATGGCCACCGAGGGGCAGCATTCCTGGCAGGCGCCGCATTTGATGCAGCTGTCGGCAATCTTGAGCATGGGGCAGGCCTCCTTAGACTTTCAGCGCCAGGGCGTCGGCGTCGCGCACGGCGTCCAGCACCTTGCCCACCTTGTCGCTGTCACCCAGGTTGAACACCGTCACGTCCATCTCGGCCAAGGCGTTGTACAGCGCGTTGTTGGGCTTGGCCCCCACCGACAACACTATGGTGTCGCAGGGCAGGGAAAGGTCCTTGCTCTCGCCGGTCTTTTTGTCGGTTACGGTAATCTCCACCGCGTCGGCGGTAATCTTGTTGATCTGGGAGAAGGAATGCATGCCCACGTTCAGGCGCTTGAGGTCCTGGATGACCGGCCAGCCGGTGCCCGGCTCGAAGCCGGCGCCTATTTTGGCAATGTCCACAATGGCCAGCTGGCGGCGGGTGGTGTTCAGCATGTTCAGCACCTTGTCCACCGTCTCGGCCTTGTGCTCCAGCAGGAAGTACAGCTGGTCGGGGCTGATGGAGCCCTCGTGCGCCAGGTACTGCGCCACTTCGCAGCCCACGGTGCCGCCGCCCACCACCACCACGTTCTTGCCGGCCACCACCTCTTGCTGCAGCACGTCGTAGGCCGACAGCACGGGGATGCCATGGGGGTTGTCCAGCGGGATGGTATTGGGGATCATGCCGGTAGCCGTCACCACAATGTCGTAGCCGGCGGCGGCCACATCCCTGGCGGTGGCTTCTTTGTCCAGCACCACGGTCACCTTGTGTTTTTTCAGCATGGTGTCGTAGTAGTCAATCAGGCTGAAGAACTCGCTTTTGCCCGGGGGCACCGCCACCATTTGCAGCTGGCCGCCAATGCTGCCGGCTTTTTCCCAAATGGTCACCTTGTGGCCGCGCTCGGAGGCCGCAATGGCGAACTCGCAGCCGGCCGGGCCGGCACCCACCACCAAAATGTTCTGGGCAGGGGTAAGGGGCACGTCCTCCATCTCGTACTCGCGGCCGGCTTCGCCGTTCACCAGGCACTCAATGGGTTTGCCAAAGAAGGTTTTGGCAAGGCACCCCTGGTTGCAGGCCATGCAGCGGCGAATCTCGTTGGCTTTGCCGGCCTGGGCTTTCTTGGGCCAATCGGGGTCGGCAATCAGCGGGCGGCCCAGGCTGATGAGGTCGGCCTCTTCCAGCGCCAAAATGCGCTCGGCCAAAATAGGGTCGTTGATGCGGTTACTGGCGGCCACCGGCACCTTCACGGCGTCCTTGATGGCGGCCATCAGGTAGGCGTAGCCGCCGCGGGGCAAATCGCCGGTAATTTGCGGCACGCGGGACTCGTGCCAGCCGCCCGTTACGTTGAACAGGTTGATGCCGGCGGTCTCCATCACCTTGCAGAATTCCACCGAGTTTTCGTTGGTGTTGCTGCCGGGCACAAAGTCGTTGCCGGCAATGCGCATGCCCAGCGGGTAGTCGGGGCCCACGGCCTTGCGCAGCGCGGCCACCAGCTCGCGGGCAAAGCGGGTGCGGTTTTCCCAGCTGCCGCCGTATTCGTCGGTGCGCTGGTTGGTAAGCGGGGAGAGGAATTGGGTAATCAGGTACCCGGCCGAGCCGACAATCTCCACCAGGTCAAACCCGGCTTCACGCGCGCGCACGGTGCCCGCCGCCCAGTTGGCAATAACCTCCTGGATCTGCTCTTTGGTAATCTCCTCCGGCATGGCTTTGGAAAAGGTGCTGAACACCTGCGAGGGCGCCAGCGGGGTTTTGCCGCCAATGGCCTCGGGGTGGGTGTAGCGCCCGGCGTGGTAAAGTTGCACGCCCACCTTGGCGCCGCGCTCGTGCATGCCGTCGGTAAACTTTTTGTACCCGGGTATGAACTCGTCACTCCGCAGGCTGATCATTTGATGAGAACCGCCGTAATCGTCAAACTTGGCGCCGCCCACCATGATGAGCCCGGCGCCGCCCTCGGCCCGGCGCCAGTAGTAGGCGTTAAAGCGGTCGGTGGCGTGGCCATCGGGCGTATACAGGTGGTGCAGGGGCGCCATAATGATGCGGTTTTTCAGTTCCAACTGCTTGTTGATGGTGATGGGGGTAAAAAGTCTGGTCAACTCCACGGTACAACTCTCCCTTTTGCGTGCTGATTTTTGTCACAAAATACTTTGCTTATTTGCTTCTGGGTGGGTACTTATACATAAACTTAATTATCAAGTAAATGCCGCGCCAAGTCAAGCCCCGGCGCGGCAGCGGCGGTTCCAAAACAGAATAGATAAACGCCTTTGCGAAAAAAGCTGGGAAGTGGCTTGTTCAAACAGGGCAATTCCGATATAATGGGTACGGAAAACAGGCACAAAAGGCTGAAATAGCAGAAAGGGCGGCGCAGGGGATGGCAAAAAAACTGTTTGGCAACCACATAGACCCCGCCTGTGCCTATTGCCTGCAGGGCCGCCCGGCGCCCGACCGCGTGATGGTGCTCTGCCGCAAGTTTGGGCCGGTGGCGCCGTTTTATTCCTGCAAGAAGTTCCGGTACGACCCCCTGAAGCGGGTGCCCAAAAAACGGCCGGAGCTGCCCCAATATAACGCCGAAGATTTCCGGCTTTAACAAAGAACAGCACAAGAAAAGGGCCCTTTACGGGCCCTTGCGCTATTTAAGACATAATTTTTATTACATTTTCGAAAATAAATGCCCAGCATAAAACAAAAGAATAAATAAGCGATGTGATAACATAAATGCGCCGGTTACGCTTGGAGCCGGAGCGTTGGCTGATGAGCACCACCACCACGCAGGTAACCGCCAGGGCCAGCACGTCGGCAAACGCAATAACGGTGGCCGGCCGTACGCCAAAAAACTGCCCCTGGGTGGCGTAAAGAATCAGGTTGATAAGCAGGTGCACCGCCGGCACAATGCAAAGGGGTAATACGGCTACTGCATAGGAATGGTACCTTCTACGCCAGAAGGTTACCAGCAACAGTGCCTCCACTATCAATATGGCCGCAGCTTCTCGTACCACCGCATATCTCCTCAGCATGGGGCACAGGGTTACCACTTACGCATCAATTCTACATCATCGGCGGGCCGTTTGTCCAGCAAATACGGCTGTTTGGCCGCAGTGCGGTGCTTTGCAGGCAGATAGTGCTTGACTTGCCGGCCAAAAGCTCTATAATGAATAATGCGGTTTGTTTGCCGTGCTGGTGTGGCTCAGGGGTAGAGCAGCGCACTCGTAATGCGCAGGTCATCGGTTCAAATCCGATCACCAGCTCCAAAATATGCGTCGTGTTATCGTTGGATAGCGCGGCGCATTTGCTTTATACAAATGTGCGTCATGTGCAGTTGCCGCCTATTTTGGAAATAGTGGTAATAAATGACGCTTCAACGAAATAGTTGAGTTGTATCAAAAAATTACACATTAACGTATATTGCAAACCGTTAAACACTGGTCCCGTATCTGTGCCAACCATGATGCAGCCAGATATGATAGGGCCAAGCAGGGCACTGTGGTTGTGAGAGATAAAATGGCCTGTAAATGAAAAAACCCCACACAGTGAGGTGTGGGGCGCGTGTGGGTGCAAGGGATCAGTCCATACCATTCTGCTTGACTGAAATCTCTTTCCACTGTTTAACGAATTCGGCTCGTTTGGAATATTTTCTGTGGGTCAGCACCGACAAAAATATCATGTAGCCCGTGGGCAGCAGCGGCAACACACAAACCAGTATTTGTAAAACACCAATATAACGCGCCGGCGACAGATAACTGTACAAGAAAAGCAGGTATACGATTACCGACAGGAAAACACTCAAATAGTTGCGGAAAACAAAAAGCCTGTCCAAGTCCTTCGCCTTGGTATACTCGGCGTGCCGTGTTTCCCATTGCATGGCCTGCATATGGGGCTCCAAAAAAGCAATCAAGTAAGACGACAGCTTTAAAACATTGGTTCTATAATGTAAAATACCACAGCCAATGGGCAGAATGACAACATAGGGCAGCAGGAAAAGCCAGGGATTCATATTGGTAAATGCCAAAGCCAGCAAAGCGGTCACCGCTGTCACCAAAAAAGTAGACAATGTATTCTGCAGATTAATACAATTCATTATTTCCGCCCGGATCATCTGGTACTCTTCACCAAGCTGTTTACCTTCGGTGTCCATCTGCTCGCCCTCCTCATATTCCATGATGTCGCCTGGCGGGACATCATGATATTGACATAGACTTACAATCGAGCGGTTGTCTGTGCGGCCCTCGCCTTTTCCCATCTTGTCCGGTGTGGCGGTGCCAATCATCTTAATGGTAAAATGGTGCCAGAAACAATACCACAAGTAGTAATTGCATGTCCGCGTCCCCAAAACCAGGGCAACGCCGAACTCACTTTATCTCGCGCGTTGTGCGGAACTGCACCACGGCGCCCAGCACACCCAGCACCGCCACAATCACCCACTGCAGCCAGCCCGGCCCGCCCTGCGCCGAGCCCCAAATAAGCATGGCCAGCCCGCCGCCGGCCATGCTGGCGCCACCAAAGGCGGTGGAAAGGATGATCACGGGCTTTGTAAGGAACACGCCCAGCAAGCCCACCACAATACCTGCAATTAGCCCAAACCAGAAGTTTTGCACAAAAGCGATGGCCACCAGATAGGCAAAGGCGCCCACCAGCAAAAACACGCCCACTTTGTATATCTTTACAGACAACCAGGCCAACAGCACGCCCAGCACCACGCCCAGCACAATGGACAGCCAGAAAATGCCAAAGGCGGCGTCAAATGCGTTCATCCCAATGGTTAGCCCCGCCAAAAAAGCAATGATCGCCACCTGTACTTTAAAAATGCGGTAGCCCAAAAAGCTTTCCAAAAGCCCCAGCGCCATGGCCAAAATGCCCGCCACTATCGCCGGAATACCTCCGTCCGCGTACAGAGAGTCAACAAATCCTCCCAGCATTATAATGCCTCCTTTATTGTTGCATCAGTGCCATCATACCACATTTCTGCTTCTCTCACGCATGTATCTTGTCTCCATTTGCATAATGCCGCTATAAAATGTCATCTCTTTGGCGCGTTCGTCTTTAAAAGACTTGATTCTAACATAACTTTATTGAATACTAATATCAGGATAAACAGAAAGCGCAAGAAAGGCAGTGGCAATACCGCATGAAAAAACCCAAACCGGCGTTTAACTTGGGGGAAAAGCTGCTGCCGCAGTTGCTTGCAAGGTGGAAGCTGCTGCTGCCTTTGGCCGTGGCAATTGTTTTGGTTGTGCTGGCGCGGCTGTTTCCGGGTTTTGCCAACCTGTATATGGGCAGCGTGTACCGCGTGCTGGCTGCCATCTTTGTCAACCTTTTCGGGCTGCTGCCCTTTTCGGTTGCCGAGTTTGTGGCATACCTGCTGCCGCTGGTACTGCTGTTTTTCCTGGTGCGGTTTATCATCCGGGTGGTAAGGGCGCGCGGGCTTTGGTACCGGCAGCTGGGCTACAGTTTCTTTCGCGGGGTTGTATGTGTTGGCATGGTGGCGCTTGTTTTTATTGCCGGCTGGGGGGTAAGCTACTACCGCTACCCCTTTGCGCAGCTGGCAAACCTGCCGGTGCAGGCGGCAGACACACAGGAGCTTGCCGCGCTTTGCACCGATTTGGGCGCGGCAGCCGGCCAGCTGCGCACCCAGGTGGCAGAGAACGAAGACGGCGTTTTCACACTGCCGTATGATAGATATGAATGCATGAACCAGGTGCGGTACGGGTATGCGGCAGCCGCGGAGGCGTTCCCCGCGCTTGCCGGCACCTATGCCCGGCCCAAGCCGGTGCTGGCCTCGCGGGCGCTGTCGGCGCTGGATATATCGGGCATCTATATTCCCTTTACGTTTGAAGCCAATGTGAATGCGGACATGCCTGCGGCCATCACACCGTTTACGGCCAGCCACGAGGCGGCGCACGCGCTGGGCTTTGGCCGGGAGGATGAGAGCAATTTTATTGCCTACCTGGCGTGCAAAGCGCACCCGGACGTATCATTCCGGTATTCGGGCACGCTGTATGCGCTCATCTATGCGCTCAACGCCCTGTATGACTATGACCCCAGCGGCTACTATGATATCGTCTATGACCTGGACGCGGGCATCCTGCGGGATTTGGAGGCCAACAGGGTTTACTGGCAGCAGTTCGAGGGCCCGCTGCAGGAGGTGCAAAGCAGCATCAACGACGCATACCTGAAAGCAAACGGCCAGACCGAGGGCGTGAGAAGCTATGGCCGCATGGTGGATTTGCTGCTGGCCTACCGCAGAACCGGCGGCATGGAGCAGGCAGCCGCGCGTGCGTAGGATATGAGACGATACAGCACCTTTGTGGCATATTTTAGAGGGCAAGCATAATAAAGACGGGCTGAGGTGTCTCAGCCCGTCTTCTCTCGATACTTTGGGATATCAGCCAAACAAATCATACGCGGCGTCAAAGGCAGAGCGCGTGGCCCCGGCAATGTTGGCCACGTCGTTGGCGTCGCCCACCACGGCCAGCGGGGTTATCTTGCCGGCAAGCGCGTCGGCCAGCGGGTGGCTGGGCTTGTAGCCGATGGCCAGCACCACCGCGTCGGCCGGCACACTTTTCTCCTCGCCGCTCTCCACGTCCTTCAGCAGCACATTGTTGGAGGCGATTTCTTTTAGCTCCTGCCCCAGCATCAGGGGCACGCCCTTCAGGCGGCTCATCACGTCGCCCACGTTGGTGGGGTATTCCTTGGGGGCCGGGCGTTTCAGCATGTCCACCACGGTTACCTGGTTGCCCTGTTTGGCCAGGGTCTCGGCGGTCTCCAGGCCCGTCATGCCGGCGCCCACCACCACCACCTGCTTGCCCTGCAGCGCGGCGCCGCCCGAGAGGATATCCTCCACGCCGTATACGTTGGGGCCGTCCACGCCTTTCAGCGCGCCGGGCACAATGGGCACGCCGCCGGTGGCCACCACCAGGGCATCCGGTTTTTCTTTTTCAATCAGCTCGGCGGTCGCCTCGGTACCCAGGCGCACGTCTGCGCCCAGCGCTTTCAGCTCGCGCTGGTAGAAGTCCGCCACCCAGCCAATTTTCTCCTTGCAGGGGGGCACCTTGCCCAGCACCAGCTGGCCGCCAATCTCCTCCCGTTTTTCAAACAGCACCACGTCGGCGCCGCGTTTTTTCAGGGTGCGGGCGGCGTTCAGGCCGGCCGGGCCGCCGCCCACCACCACCACTTTCTTGCCGCCAAAGGTGGCCGGGTAGTCGGGGTAGCGCAGCTCGCGGCAAAAGCGCGGGTTCACGGCGCACTCGGCCGGCAGGCCTGCCGGCGCGTTTTTGGTCAGGCTGGAAAAACAGTGCAGGCAGGAGATACATTTGCGGATGTTCATGGTGCCGTCAATCGCCTTGTTGCCCCAGCATTCGTCGGCAAACAGGGCGCGCCCCACGCCCACAAAATCCACAAGTTTATCCGCCAGCATCTTTTCGGCAATGGCCGGCTCGCGCACCAGGTTGTTGGCAATCACCGGCAGCTTCACCTCATCGCGCACGGCGCGGATGATATCGGTGCGCCAGCCCTGCGCGAAGGAGATGGGCTCGATGGACGTCATGCCCGTCTCGTAAATGCCCACCGAGATGTTCAGCACGTCGATGCCCAGCTGTTCCAGCCGCTGGGCAATTTTAATGCTTTCTTTCAGGTCCAGATACGGCTCGGTCACGCCGTTCATGGCCAGCAGCTCGTCGCCGGTGAGGCGTACGCTTATCGGGTAATCGCCGCAGCGGGCGCGGATGCCCTCGATGATCTCGGTGATGAAGCGCATGCGGTTTTCAAAGCTGCCGCCATAGGCGTCCTCGCGCTTGTTGGTGTAGGGGCTAAGGAACTGGTTGATCAGATAGCCGTGCGCGGCATGCAGTTCCACGCCGTCGATGCCGGCCTTCTGGCAGCGCACCGCGCCCTCAATGAACTGGCCGATCAGCTCTTTGATCTCCTCCAGCGTCATGGCCCGTGTTTCCACCCGGCTTAGCTTGCAGGGGATGGCCGAGGGCGCCAGCAGCGGCGCGAAAGCCTTGCTGTTCTCCCGCCCGGGGTGCTGCAGCTGAATAAAAATGCGGGAGTCATGCCTGTGCATGGCCTCGGCCAGCTTGCCCAGCGGCGCGATGCAGTTATCGCCCGCCACCGACAGCTGGGTGCGGCTGAAGCCGCCGTGCACGTCGTTCACCCGCGCAATGCCCGGGATGATGAGGCCCACACCGCCCCTGGCGCGCGCCTCATAGTATGCGATATACGCCTCGGTGGGCAGGCCGGCGGCGTCGGCCAGGCCCACCTCCATCGGCGACATCACAATGCGGTTTTTGGTGGTCATTTTGCCAATTTTGCCCGGCTGGCCCAGCAGCTTGTTCATGGTTCACCCTCCTGGAAAAGTTTTCTCTCGCACGGTGGTCTCTCCAAACATATGTATGCGTTTTTCTGCTGCCACCAGTATACCGCGCCAATGGGCCGGCATACAAGAGGGAATTTAAGGCGCGCCCGGCCAAAGTTGCACATTTCGGCCAAACAATAGTATAATGGTTGGCACGATGGCCGCCGCGCGCGGCGCCAACCAAGCAAAGCAGGTGACACCATGTACGATAATCTGGTATTCGACCTGGGCGGTGTGGTGATAGACTACAGCCCCAAAGACTGGCTGGTGGACAAATTTTACCACGAAGCCACCGAGAACAAAATATACAACGCCGTGTTTGGCAGCGAGGAATGGGTGCTGCTGGACGAGGGCAAAATAAGCTGGGGTGAGGCGCAGGAGATATTTCTGCGGCGCGGCAAGGAGAAGGGCATTGCCTTTGAGATGCGGGCGGTGCTGGACGAATGGACCGACATGCTGACCACCCGCACGGCCACCGTTACGCTGCTGCGCCTTTTGAAAAAGAAGGGCTTCGCGCTCTATTACCTTTCCAATATGTCGCAGTATGTCTATGATTTTCTACAGCCCCGCGATTTCTGGGAGTTGTTTGACGGCGGGCTGATCTCTTATGATGTGGGCATCGTGAAGCCAGAGCTGGATATCTACAAGCGGCTGCTAAAGGAATACAGCCTGGTGCCGCAGGACACCATCTTCACCGACGACGACAAGGACAACGCCGCCGCCGCGTTCAAGGCGGGCGTTACCGGCATCCAGTTTAAAAACGTGAAAAGCTTTTGCAAAATGCTGGTTACCTACGGCATTGACATTTAAGGAGGGCCCATGCACCCGTACCCCGAGCAACAAGCCCACACCACCGGCTGCCTGGTTTGTGGCAGCCCGCTTGTGTATACAACGCAGGCCTTGCCCCATACGTGCAGTATGTGCGGCGGGCGGTTTGAGGCCAACGCTACCTGCGAGGCTGGGCATTTCATCTGCGACGCCTGCCACACCGCCGGCCAGCCGGACCTTAAAGGCCTGATGCTGGCCACCACCGAGCGCGACCCCATCCGCCTGTTTGGGCAGGTCACCCGGCTGCCGGGGGTGCACATGCACGGGCCGGAGCACCATGCCATTGTGCCCGGTATCCTGCTGGCTGTTTACCGCAACAACGGCGGCGAAATAGACCTGGACGCAGCCCTGGAGGCCGCCACCCAGCGGGGCGGGCAAGTGCCGGGGGGCATCTGCGGGTTTTGGGGGGCGTGCGGGGCCGCCATCGGCGCAGGCATCTATGCCAGCGTCGTGCTGGGCGGCAGCCCGCTGAATGGGGAGGTATGGGGCTTCCCGCAAATACTGACGGCAAAATGCCTGGGCAACATAGCCGAGCTGGGCGGCCCGCGCTGCTGCAAGCGCTGCTCGCGCATCGCGCTGGAAACCGCCGCCGATTTCACGCGGGAGCTGCTGGGCGTGGAAATACCGGTGGGGGAGCAGCCCTGCACCTTCTACGGCCAAAACAACGAGTGCCTTTATGGGCGCTGCCCTTATTTTGCGCCGGAAAACGATAAGGCGTCTAAAATTGGATAATTTCTGTAAAGTAGATCAGCTTGCATAAAAATGGATGGCCCTTACGCTTCAGATGAAAAAGCAGCGCTTTTGGCGCTGCTTTTTGCTGGCAGAGATAATTTACGCCTATTTAAATCATTTATCGCAGTTCCACCACCGTCACGCCGTCGCCGCCCTCGCCATACTGGCCCAGGCGGAAGCTTTTCACGCCTTTGTGGGCTTTCAGGTGTTGGGTAATGGCACTGCGCAGCGCGCCGGTGCCCCGCCCGTGGATGATGTACAGCGTGGAAAGCCCGCCCATCACCGCGCCGTCAATGAAGCGGTCCACCTCCATCAAAGCTTCATCCACCGTTTTGCCCAGCAGGTTCAGCTCGGTTTGCGGGGTGCGCAGGGCGGTGTCGCCTTTGCGGGCGCCGGGCATGGGGGTGCCGGGCCTGGGCTGCCGGCCGCCGGTTTTGGGCAGGGCGGAAAGCTCGGCCAGCGGTAGCTTGGTTTTAATGGCCCCGATGCGTACCTCCACCCCGCCGGCTTTGTCGGGTGCGGCCACCACCGTGGCGGTTTTGCCCATGTCGGGCACAAACACCTCGTCGCCGGGCTGGGCGGTTTGCAGCGGGATGTGCTGCCGCGGCGCCTGCACGGTACCGTCCAGCGCGCGGCGGCCCAGCAGCTCGGAATCCTTGCGGGCAATCTCCCGCGCGCGCTGGGCGCGCTGCGCGTCGCTTTGGCGCTTGTCCTTTTGCATCTGCTTTATTTCGTCCATCAGGCCAAACGCGGCGTTCTGCACGTCGTCGGCCAGGGCCTTGGCTTTTTGGCGCGCGGCGGCCAGCTCGTCCTCGCCCTGTTGTATCAGCGCGTCCCGTTTTTCGCGGGCACTTTCCAGCTGGTGGCTGGCCGCGTGCTTCAGGTTTTCTATCTCTTCCTCCTGCGCCTTCATCTCCAGCTTCATGTCCTCCAGCTGGGTCAGCACGGTTTCAAAGCGCCGCTGCTCGGTAGACATATGCCGCTGCGCGTTCTGTATCACCCCGGCGGGCAGGCCCAGCTTTTCGCCAATGAGGAAGGCGTTGCTGCGCCCCGGCACGCCCACCACCAGCCGGTAGGTGGGGCGCAGGGTCTCGATGTTGAACTCGCTGCCGGCGTTTTGCACGCCGGGGGTTTCCAGCGCGAACATCTTCAGCTCGGCGTAGTGGGTGGTGGCAATGATGCGCGCCCCGGCCTCGCGCAGTTTTTCGATGATGGAGATGGCCAGCGCGGCGCCCTCGGCAGGGTCGGTGCCGGCGCCCAGCTCGTCCAGCAGCACCAGGCTGCGGGGGCCGGCCTGCTCAAAAATACCGGTGATGTTCTTCATGTGGCCCGAGAAAGTGGACAGGCTCTGCTCAATGCTCTGCTCGTCGCCAATGTCCACCAGGAAGTTCTCGAACACCCCCACGGCAGAGGTATCGTGCGCCGGCAGCAGGTAGCCGGTTTGCGCCATGGCGCACAGCAGGCCCGCGGTTTTCAGGCTCACCGTTTTGCCGCCGGTGTTGGGCCCGGTGATGATCATGGTGTCGTACTCAAAGCCCAGCCGGATGTCCACCGGCACCACATGGCCCTTGGGCAGCAGCGGGTGGCGGGCCTTCACCAGCGAGAAGGCCGCTTCGTCGTTCACGGCGGGCAGCACGGCGTCCATGGCCAGGCCCAGCGCCGCTTTGGCCAGCCGTTTGTCAATCTCCAGCATGGCATCCCACGCGGCGTAGAACAGCGGCGATATCTCCGCCACCTGCTGGGAAAATTCGCCCAATATCCGTTCGATCTCGGCCTGCTCCTGGTTGCGCAGCTGCATAATTTTGGCGTTGGCCTCCACCACGGCGGTGGGCTCCACAAATAGCGTGCCCCCGCTGGCCGATACGTCGTGGATGACGCCGGCGATGTCGTTGCGGTGCTCGGCCTTCACCGGCACCACAAAGCGCCCGTTTTTCACCGAGACCAGCGCCTCCTGCAAATAGCGGCTGTTATTGGGGTTCTTCACCACGGCGTCCAGCTTGTCGCGGATGGCGCTCTCGGCCTGGCGTATTTTGCGCCGCAGGCTGTACAGCTCGTCGCTGGCGGTGTCGGCCATCTCGGTGTCAGACAGGATGGCCTCGGGGATGCGCTTTTCCAAAACCGGCTGCGGGGTGATGCTGTAGAACAGGTCGTTTACCGGGTTTGCCGCCCCGTTTTCCGTTTCTTCCACGGTGGAAAACCAGTTCACAAGTGTTGAAAAGTTGCGCAGCGCGCCGGAAACGGTCAAAAGCTCGGCCATGGAAAGCAGGCCGCCCTTTTCCGCCCGCCGCACGGCGGAATCGGCCCCCTGGCAGGAGGAGATGCGTGGCGTGCCGTTTTTCAGCAGGTGATTGGCCAGCGCGTTGGTCTGTAACAGCAGGTAGCGCACGTTGGCCGCGTCCGTCAGCGGGGTTTCCTCCAGCAGGCGGGCATGGGTCTCGGGGCAAACGGCCCGTTCGGCGGCCATCCGCAAAATGGTGTAATATTCCAGGTTATTCAAATATTTATTTTTCATGGGTTTCCTCGGGGTTTTAATTACAGCGCCTCGAAGGTATGAGTGCGCATTGTTTGTTGAAACTGTCAGGTGGGCGAAACAGGCTGTTTGTTCCTGTGCCGCGCTTTGTAAATGGCTAAAATTGGGGTAAAATCCGGGTGCATTGTGTGCAGGGCATTTTGCGGTATATTTAGCATATTTTTTGGCTTATAATACCGTTTTTAAAAACGCCAGGGTTTTGGGCGGGTAGTCCAGGTGAAACAGCAGGTATTGTTCGGTAGCGCGGGCCAAAAGCGCCAGGCTTTCGGGGCCCAGCTCAAAGTTGAAAAGCCGGGCGTCGTCGGCCAGGGCAATGTGCCGCAGGGCGGAAAGGGCGGCGGCGTTCAGGTTGGGCGTTTTTTCCGCTTCGCCCGCACAGCTGCCGCACAGCAGGGTGCCCTGGCCGGCGTCGAAGAAAAACGTGGCCTCTTCATACTTTCCGCAATTTCCGCAGGCCAAAAGGTTTGGCAGGTAGCCGCTTTCCGCCAGCGCCCGCAGCTCGAACACCGCTTTTACAAAGGCGGGGCTGCGTTTTTCCAGGCTGAGCATATGCAGGCTGTTCAGCGCCAGGCGCAGCAGCTTTTCGGCCTCGGCGCCGGTGGGGGACAGTATCTGCACAATGTCGGCAATGTAGGCCGCCAGGCTCACCGCCTCCAGGCTTTGCCGCAGGCCAAAAAACACCTCGATGGGGGAGGCCTCGTCTACGGTGTACATGGTTTTGCCCTCGTGCAGCACAAACTCACTATAGCAGAAAAGCCCGCTGGCGCTGAACAGCTTGTTGCCGGGGCGCAGGCTGCCCCGCGCCGAAGCCGAAATCACCCCGTGACCGGCGGTCAACAGGGTGAGTATGCGGTCGCTCTCGCGCAGCTTGACTTCTTTCAGCACCAGGCCTTTTTCGGTTATTTTCATAGGTAATTTCCTGAATTATTATTATGTCACAATGGGGGTCGATTTTGACCTTTGGGGTAGTAAGGGGCGAAGCCCCTTACAAGAGAAAAATCACACTACAGTGGAGCCGAAGGCGACCTGCTCTCGATTTTGAGGAGCTTGGAACCTTGCAAGGGCAAGCGCCGTTCGCTTCGCTCAAAGGTATTTATGTCTCCGACGGGTCAGGGGTTTCACCCCTGACAACCCCAAAGGTCAAAACCTCTTTTATGGCAGTTTGAAGAAATACCAAGGTGCCGACAATCACCGCCCAAATCCCATGCGGTTCACCATGTTGTCGTTGCCGCGCCAGCCCTCGCGCACCTTTACCCAGCACTGCAAAAACACCTTGGCGCCCAAAAAGGCCTCGCAGTCCTGCCGGGCCTCCATGGCAATCTGCTTCAGCATGGCGCCGCCCTTGCCAATAATCATACCTTTGTGGGTTTTGCGCTCACAGTAGATGGTCACGTCGATGTCGATGACGCACCCGCCCTCCCGCTCGTGGAAGCGCTCCACCTCCACCGCGGTGCCGTGGGGGATCTCCTCCTGCAGGTGCAAAAGCAGCTTTTCCCGCACAATTTCGGCCACCAGCTGCTTTTCGGGCTGGTCGGTGTAAATGTCGTCGGCGAAGAAGTGTGGGCCGGGGCTGGCATAGTGCGAAAGGTCCTCCAGCAGCCCCTCGCAGCCGTCGCCGGTAAGCGCGCTGATGGCATGGATTTGTTTAAAGACGCCAAAGGCTTCCAGCTCGTCCCTTTTGGCGGCCAGCGTGGGCAGGTCGCTTATTGTGTCCACCTTGTTGATGGCCGCAATGGCGTGGCCGCCCTGGCCCAGCGCGTTGATCATTTCGGTTTCCACCGGGCGCAGCGGGGCCACAGGGTCGAACAGCATCAACGTCACGTCGCCCTCGGCCACCACGCCGGCGGTGGTGCGCTCCATCTGCTTGCCCAGGCTGTTCTTGGGCTTGTGGATGCCCGGTGTATCCAAAAAAACATACTGCACCGGCCCCTGCGTGAGGATGCCGGTGATGCGGGTGCGGGTGGTTTGGGGCTTGGGGGTGACAATGGCGGCCTTTTCGCCCACCAGGCGGTTCAAAAGCGACGACTTACCCACATTGGGCCGCCCCGTAATGGCCACAAAGACCGAACGTGTTTCATTGCTCATAGGGTTCCGTATCCTTACCTTCCTTTTGCTTTGGGCCCAACCCAAAAACGAGCCAGCCGCACAACGCCAAGGAGGCTGCCAGCAGCACGATCAACAAGGGCCTTGCGGCAAACCAGCGGCCAATCTGCGCAAAAACCTCCAGGTTCCAAAACAACACAAACCCGCAAACAGCGGCGCCGATGCAAAACACCAGCACCGCCGCCGCGGCAATATCCTTGATGAGGCCGGCCTGCATATTGTACTTCGGCGCCAGGTGGTCTACAATCCGCTCGATGGCGGAGTTGACAAGCTCCAGCGCCAGCACCCCCGCCACAAGCAGGGTAAGCACCACATAGTGCACGGCCGTGAAGGGGTAAAACAGCGACAACAGGTAAACATAAACGCCCACGCACAGGTGGAAGCGCAGGTTGCGCTCCTGCCGCACGGCGGTGGCAAAACCGCGCCCGGCCCAGGCAAAGCTCTTAAAGAAACGGCGCATCAAGGCTCCTCGCCGGGGCGGGTGTAAGACACCGTGCGCGGCAGGCCCAGCTTGGTGAGGGTGGTCTCCTCTTTTTCGCGCATGTGCACGGCCTCAATACCGCCGGCCTCGTGGTCGTACCCCAGCAGGTGGTACATGGCGTGCACGGTGAGGAACGCCACCTCCCGCTGCAGGGTGTGGCCGTAAATGGCCGCCTGCTCCACCGCTTTTTCCATGGAGATGACGATGTCGCCCAGCATCACCGCCCCGGTCTCGGGGTTTTTGTCGTACTGGCCATCCTGCCCCAGGGGGAAGCTCAGTACATCGGTGGGGTTGGGGTGGCTGCGGTACTGGGTGTTCAACCTTTCAATCTCGGCATTGTCCACAAACGTGACGCTAACCTCGGCTGGCTGGCCGAAATGCTCCAGCTCCAGCACGGCGTTGCAGGAGCGCCGTATCAGGATGCGCAGCCCGGACGGCACCTTGACGGTTTTCTGCTGGTTGGTGATATAAACTTTGTGTGCCATTGTTTCCCCGCCTATTTTCTATTTTGTGGCCGGCTTTTGGCGGCGGCCCTGTCGTACGCTTTTATAATTTCCTGCACCAGCCGGTGCCGCACCACATCTTTTTCGGTAAACTGCACCCTGGCCACGCCCTCCACGCTTTTCAGCACCACCAGCGCGTCCACCAGGCCGCTGCGGGTCTTGTCGGGCAGGTCTATCTGGGTCACGTCGCCGGTAACCACCACCTTGCTGCCCACGCCCATGCGGGTAAGGAACATCTTCATCTGCTCCCGGCTGGTGTTCTGGGCTTCGTCCAGTATAATGAAAGCGTCGTCCAGCGTGCGGCCGCGCATGTAGGCCAGCGGCGCCACCTCGATGATTTGCTTCTCCATCAGGCGCATGGTGCTCTCGGTGCCCAGCATGTCGTACAGCGCGTCGTACAGCGGGCGCAGGTAGGGGTCCACCTTGTTTTGCATATCGCCCGGCAAAAAACCCAGCTTTTCGCCGGCCTCCACGGCCGGGCGGGTCAGGATGATGCGGGTGACATCGTGGGCCTTGTAGGCCTTCACGGCCATGGCCACCGCCAGGTAGGTTTTGCCGGTGCCGGCCGGGCCCACCCCCAGCGTGATGGGGTGCTTGACAATGGCGTTGATGTACGCCTTCTGCCCCAGTGTTTTGGGGCGTATTAGGCGGCCCTTGTCGCTTATCAGCAGGAAATCACCGGTCAGGTCGGCCACTTTGTCCGCTTCGCCCTCGCGGGTAAGCATGATGCAGTAGCGCACGGCCTGTTCGTCCAGCGGCAGGCCGCTTTGATGGATACGCACCATGGCGCCTATGGCCTTTTCGGCCTGGGCCACGGCATCTTCTTCGCCCATCAGTTTAATTTCCGCCCCGCGGAAGATCATGGCGATGCCAAACTCTTTTTCCAGCAGCCGCGCGTTTTCGTCCTGCTTGCCAAATACGGCAAGCGCTACTTCCATATCGTCAAATTCTATTTGCCGCTCTATTGTGCCACCCCGCTCTTTGCTTTTTATGGAAACCGCATAGAATTCATGCGGCTTTATCGGTATTGTAGCATAAATATTTAACAAATTGAATAGTATTCTCTACAAAATATCCAGCACTTTTTGCTACAATTTGCCGGACAGCCAAGCATTTATGGGGCGTTTTTCCGCCTTTTTGGCCCCCATTCATGTATTTTGGGGTCTTGACATTTCGCCATGGGTCAAGTACCGTTTAATTGATATACCAACCCACGCTGTACAGAGGCATTTATGCCTCTTACGCCGCTTCTTTCTTCGCTCTACGCTTCAGAGGCCGCGGCGCGTGGGTAAATTTGTTTGTTTCGCAAGCCAAATTGAGTAGTAAATTACCCAACCAATTGAAAATGCATGCGCCAAACCGGTATGCGTTAAGGAGGAAATGACCGTGGCAAAGAAGAAATCTGTCCTGTTCAATCCCCAACAGTTCAACGGCGCCGAGTACGACGCAAAAAGCCGGCAGATGATGCTGGACACCATCGCCTTTTTTGAGCACAAGGGCCTTCGGGCTATCCGTGAGGACAACAGCCTGAAAGTGTGGCAGGACGACTGGATGAAATACCAGAAGGAAAAGGGTATTTTTGCCACGGCGCTAACAGCCAAAGGCTATGGCGACGACCCCGACGCCCGGTTTGACCTGTATCGCCTGTGCCCCATGAGTGAGGTGCTGGGTTTTTACGGTTTTGGCTACCAGTACCCGCTGCAGGTGTCCATTCTGGGCGTGGGGCCCATATGGATGAGCGACAACGAGGTGCAGAAAAAAGAACTGGCGCAGCAGCTGAAGGACGGCCGGCTTTTTGCTTTCGGCATGTCGGAAAAAGAGCATGGCGCCGACCTGTACAGCAACGAAGCCAGCTTCCGCAAAGTGGGCGACGGCCAGTACCTGGCCAACGGCAACAAGTACTACATCGGCAACGCGCAAATTGCCTCCAAGGTTTCCACCATGGGCAAGAACGCCGACACCGGCGAGTACGCCTTCTGGGTGGTGGACAGCCGCCACCGCAACTATGATTATGTGAAAGACATCGTGTGCGAAGAACTGGGCGTGGCGCGCGTGGGCGAGTATGAGATGATCGAATACCCCCTCACCGACAAGGATATCCTCAAGCAGGGCGACGAGGCCTTTGCCGACGGGCTGTCCAGCGTCAACATCGGCAAGTTCCAGCTGGGCTTCTCCTCCTGCGGCATTGTGTCCCACGCGCTGTACGAGGCCGTCACCCATTCCAACCGCCGGGTCATCTACGATAAAAAGGTCACCAATTTCCCGCATATCCGGGCGTTTTTGTCGGAGGCTTTTGTGCGCGCCAACGCGATGAAGCTGTACGCGCTGCGCAGCCGCGACTATTTCCGCATGATGAGCGAGGACGACCGCCGCTACCTGATCTTCAACCCCATCCAGAAGATGAAGGTGTGCACCCAGGCCGGCGTCATCATGCAGCTGCTGATGGACGTGGTGTGTGCCAAGGGCTACGAGAACGATACCTTCATCTCGGACGCCAAGGGCGCCGTGAGCTACGCCTACCGCCTGGAGGGCACCGCCCACGTGAACCTGGCGCTGGTTACCAAGTTCATGCACAACTACTTCTTCAACCCGGTGGACACCTACCCCGAGATCGGTATTGTGAGTGAAGAAAAGGAAGACGCCAACATCTTCAAGCAGACCATCGGCGGCCTGGGCAAGGTGCGCTTCCCCGACTACCGCAAGGCCTACGCGGGCGTGGAGCTGCCCAACGTCAAGATCTTCATGAAGCAGGTCGACGCTTTCCGCGCGCTGCTGGAAAAAGACCCGCCGGACGAAAAGCTTGTGAAGAATATGGACTACATGCTGAACTACGCCGAGATATTCACGATGATCGTGTACGCCCAGCTGGTGCTGGAGGGCGCCAAGCTGCAGGACGTGGAGGACGAGCTCATCGACCAGATCTTCGCGCTGTTCATCAAGGACACCGGCAAGTTTGCCCTTACCCAGCTGAGCACCCAGGAAAACAGCGCCACCCAAAGCCAGTACCTGCAGGAGATCGCGCTCACCTACCCGAAGATTGACAAGGACAAGGACTTCAAGTTCTGGCAGGAATATGTGGAAGTGCTGGACGGCGCCTACGTGATGCCCGATTCCGTCATCGGCGTGGACTGAATAAGCGCATCAAGCTGATTTCCGCCTGATTATTCAAGTATTATTCCGTATTTATGCGGCATCACAAAAGCCCCCGAAGCATCGGGGGCTTTTAAATATTCAGGCATGATTAAAAGACAATCAAGCTACACAACATGCTGCGCCGCCAGCCGCTGTATGCTGGCCACGGCCGCGGTGCAGGCTTCTGCCCAACTGTCCTCGTTGGAGGCATCGGCCTTGTACAAATCACACAGGGTGTAGTAAAGGGCGTCGGCGGCGCCCTTTTTGTTGTCGTCGCCGGGCTTGTGGCAAAAAAGCAGGCTGTAGTACATGGTGCCCAGGCTGCGGCGCTCGTCATCGGAAAAGTTTGGCTGCCGCATCAGCACCTTCAGGCGTGGCTTGCCTTTTTGCGATATCATACCGGCCAGGCCAATACCGGGGGTGAAGTGCTGCACAAAGGACGCGATGAGGCTCTCGTACGCGCGGGGCCTGATGCAGGCGGTGTTGGCCGGGTAAAAGGTGAGGGCAACCAATTGGTCCCTGGTGTCTGTTTCAATACGGCTGATGATCAGTAGCTGGTAAGTCATGTTTTCTCCTTCTCTCAACAGGTTTGCACCTGGCCGCCGAGGGCTTTTGGCACTGGGGTGCCGGCTGCCGCTTTGGTTTATCTATAGTGTATCTCTTTACGCGCTTTTCTCCAATGAATTTATGGTAAACAGTAGGCGGCCGAAAATCCCTGTAATTTTATTGCCCGGCAAAACACCACCTGCGGGAGCAGGCGTAAAAAACGGGGCCGCCGTTATGCTTCCGGCAGGCCCCGTTTGCTTTGACGTATCAGTAGCTGAAAACATACAGCCCGCTGGAGCCGTTAAAAAGCAGCTCGGGGTTGATGGGCGCCTCGCCAATGCGTACCTCGTAGTGCAGGCCCGGCTGGGGCGCATTGCCGGTGCTGCCGGCCAGCGCAATGAAGTTGCCCACAAAGGTGTTGTCGCCGGTGCGCACGTTCAGGAATTTCAGGTGGTAGAGGTAGCTCTTTACGCCGCCGCCGTGGTCGATGATGATGGTGTTGCCGGTGTGGGCCAGCTCGCCCGCAAAAATCACCTGGCCGGTGGCGGGCGCGCTTACGGCCACGCCGTCGGCGGCAGCGATATCCACGCCGTCGTGGCGGGTGAAGTCACGGGTGTCTTCGCTGGCATAAATGCGCGCGCCGTAGCCGGCGGTCACCGTGCCGTCCTCTACCGGCATTATAAACTGACCCGTCCAGTGGCGAACGGCTTCGCTCTCTTCGTACAGCGGGGGAATGGTCTCGTTGTATTCGGCCATGGCGGCTTCGTCCGTGGCCTCGCCCCCGGGTGCGCGGGGAATGTCCACCCCTTCGGTGAGGTAGGCGTAAAGCGCCGGGGTTACCTGCAGGGGCAGCTCCCACTGGTTGCTGCCGCAGGTTACCTCCACGGTGTAGTGGCCGGGCTCGCAGTCGTACCCCACGGCCAGGTAGGCCACGGCTTTGCCGCTGCCCGCCGGGGTGAAAAGCGGCGTGCCCAGGCTGCTGGCAGCGGTGGGCATCATGTCGCCCGCCAGGTTTTGCACCTGAATGGCCAGCACGTCGCCCTGCTGTACGCGATTGGTGTTCACTTCCACGTAGGGCTCTATGGCCATGGTAAACACCGCGGCGTAGTGCAGTTCTCCGGTGGCGCGGCCGCTGTTTTCAGTGCGGGCGCACACCACCTCCAGGCGGTATTCGCCGTCGTCCAGCAGCACGGCCCCGGCAATGTCCTCGGCGGCGCCCTGCCACACCGCCTCATCGCCATACAGGATGGTGGCGGCGCTGGTGTAGCCCTCGGGGCAGGCAAGGCTAATGCCCGGCTCGGTAAAGGTGCCCAGGTCCTGGAAATCTTCGGTGCTGGTGGCTGCAAAATCGCGCCGCACCAGGCCGGCCATCACCGGTTCGTTCCAGGTGTAGTCGCGTAAGGTGAGGCGGGTTTCCATGGCGGTTACGGTAGGGCGGGGCACCACGTCGTCGCCGGTGCTGTGGTAGGCAAAGCCCGCCAGCAGGCCCAGCGCCATGGGCACCGCCACCAGCAGGGTTACCAGCAAGGTTACAAATTGCTTCACGCCAAATCCTCCCGCGCAGAATTTTATCATGAACCAGTATAGCACAGCCTGTGTGCGAATCCAATTGCTGGGGGGAAGAATTTGTTGGCTTGCAGATAGGCCCGCTGTGCACATTGCGGGGTATGTAGCCGGTGTAGCATGCGGCTGTGCTGCTGCCCTTACCGCGGCGCCGGTACAACCGGGTATGCCGCCGCGGGTGGTTTTTTTGGCAAGTGGCGCCCATTTGGCGCAAGTATGTCTATTGTAAATGATTACAGACCATTGGAGTTGGGTTTGTGGAAATGTCTTTGGTAGGTGGGGTTAAAATGCTATAATTAAACCTGAAACAGGCATATTTGCGCATAATGATATGGGTTTGTCAAACCGAATATATACTATAGTGGAAGAGAAGCCTATTGCCGGGCAATGGCAGTGTAAGATGCTTTATAAGCGGGAATTGACAGGTGAAAGGGGAAGGGGTTTATGCGCGCAGCTTTTAAAAAATGGGTGAGTTTTGTATTGGCGGCTGTGGTGCTTGTGACGGGGTTGCTTGCCACGCCGGTACTGGCAGCGGGGCCAGACAGCAGTATTTCCGGCAGCACCGCCATCAGTTCAGGTGCTTTGGAGGAAGCTTCTGCCGGCGGCAGCCAGGCCGGCGAAGAAGCGGGCCCGGACAGCACAAGCCAGCCGGCCTCGCAGCCCGACAGTTTCGCCCCGCCGGAGGATTCCGGGCAGGGCAGCAGCGCCGATTCCAGCCGAAGCGATGACCAAAGCGCCCTGCCCGAGCCAGATGAAAGCGCCAGTGCGTCTGATACCAGCTTGCCCGACAGCAGTGTGGCCCCAGATGGCAGCGCCGACGGTTCTGACAGTATGCCTGACGCCAGCGATGCTTCGCTGGCCCCTGAGGAAACGGCAGAGCCAGGCGATGCGGATGACGCGAGCGACGAAGAGGAACCCCAGGCAGCCACCCAGGGGGTGGATACCGTTACCCTGGGCGCCGCCGGCGCGCCCGGCGCCAGCCATGCCAACACACTGGAGGACGCGCTGGACAAGGTGAACGACGGCGGGACTATTGAGGTCTTGCCCGGCAGCAACATTTCTTTTAGTGGTGTGATGATCACAAAAAATGTCACCCTCAAATCTCAATCGGGAACGCAAACTCTCCGTCAAAGCGCGGGTGAAGATGCGTATACGTTGGCGGTAAGCGGCTGCACGGTCACTTTGGACAATATCATTCTGGACGCCGACGGAAACGAGCACGGCTCTATCGTCTGGGTGGAGGCCGACGGAACACTGGTGATGAGGAATGCTGCTACGCTGAGGAATAAAGATTTAAAGTATTATTCAGGGGTTACCGGCGGTGCAGGAATATATAATCTGGGCACTGTAACCATGTACAGTGGCAGCCGCATCGAGAATTGCAAAATCAATAGTGGTTCTTTTAGTGGTTCCGGCGGCGGGGCCTATAACAAGGGCACCATGCTGATAGACGAGAGCAGTATCATCAATTGTGGCGCTATTTCAACTGGCGGAGGCATTTATAATCTGGGCGATCTTACCATCAATAATGGGGAAATTCGCAACTGTACATTGACAGGAGATGGTTCCTTTATCCTGGGTGCGGGGATTTACCTGACAACATATGATAGAGACACTGGCGAGCATACCGGGAAGCCGCGATTGACCATGAACGGCGGAACCATTGCCGGTTGCACAGGCGGTGTTGGAACAGGCATATATGTTTACTCGACTGCCGTCGTTTTGCTTCAGGGCAATGTTATAATTGGAGAAACCCCCGGCGACAATATTTTGTACACTCGAAGTACGGTGCCCATTCAGTTAATTGGGCCTTTGGCGGCAAGTGCCAGAATAAATTGTGAATCTTCAATTTCTTTTACTGATGAAGTGATTGTGCAACCAGACCCTGATAAATACCCTACCATGACCTCTCAAGATTATGATGCTTTCTATTTTACAGAAGCAAATGAACTTTACTATGAGTTCGCCGATAATGTTGTTAAATCAGTCTCTGTGACTTTGTCTATTGGTTTAGCAAGAAAAGTCTTGTCTCCCGGCACATCCCATCAGTTCAAAGCCAGTTTTTCCAACACGGCTTTCAGCCATCACCCGCTGGAATGGACAAGCAGTGACCCCGGCACCATTGCCGTTGACCAAAATGGTGTGGCTACCGCTGTGGCAAGCAGCGGAACCGCCACTATCACCGCCAAGGATACCTTGGGGCGAGCCAAGGCATCCTGCCGGGTTACTATTGGCCAGCCGGTTGAAGGTGTGCAGCTCAGTCAATCCCATTGTCTCATGCGTGTGGGTGATACATTGACGATAACCGTTTCTGTTTTACCCGCCAATGCTTTGGTGAAGCTTTGGAACACGCGCTCCAGCAATCCCAGTATAGTCAATATAGATTATGGTAGTGGTTATAGCACAATACAATTTACGGCCCGAGCCCTTGGTGTTGCAGAAATCATTGTGGTTGCAGAGGATGGGAGCCTGACCGCTGTTTGTACCATAACTGTCACCGAAGACCCTATTCCTGTAACAGGCATATCGCTTAGTAAAAGTACGCTGAAGCTGGGGACGGCGGAAAAAGGGGAACTGTACGCCAAGGTTTACCCCAGCAATGCCACCAATAAAAATGTTCGGTGGTATTGCAGCAACTTTAAAGTGGTGGATGGTTATTACCACACAGACGACCCGCTGAAGACCACGGCTGTAGCGCTAAAAAAGGGTACGGCTGTGTTGCGTGTGGTTACAGAAGACGGCGAGTTCGAGGCATCTTGTACAGTGACGGTAAAGGCCAGAACCCATTCGATAAGCTTCATTCAGGGGGCACTATCACTTGTTAAGGGGGATACAGCCACGGTGCCGGCGAGAGCCTATACCTACTATGGCGACAAGCTCAAGGTAAAATATCAAACGTCCAATAAAAATGTGGCTACGGTGTCCAGCAAGGGAAAAATTACGACCTATAAAACCGGCAATGTAACCATAAAGGCCACTGCATCGGACGGCGAAACGGCTACGTTGAGCGTGAAGGTGGTAGACACGGCAATACCACTGCAAACACTGGAGTTGACGCAAGGGCCAATAAAAAAGGGTGCGGGCAAATATACCTACGTGCAGGGCTGGTACGGGCCAGCAGATGCCACCGGGTTGGTTTTTACCTGGAAAAGCAGCAATGAAAAAGTAGCCACAGTGAACGAGTTTGGCGCCGTGTGGCCCATCAAGGAGGGCAGCACGGTCATCACGGTGTCGGCCGGCGGGCTAAGCGCCAGCACCACGGTGAATGTGGTGTCGCCGGTAAAAAAGATAGCCTTTGCCAATAATGCGCAGACCCTGAAAAAGGGCAAAAAGCTTACATTGAGGCCACAGTTCACGTATAAGAGTGGTTATTACCCCGCCGGCAAGCCAAAGCTGGCGTGGTCCAGCAGTAAAAAAAGCGTGGCCACGGTAAGCAGCAAGGGCGTGGTAACGGCCAGGAAGAAAGGCACGGCCACCATTACCGTAAAGACGGCCAATGGCAAAAAGGCCAGTGTGAAAATTGAGGTGGCTTAGTAAAAAATACAATTTAAGGATACAAGGGCGTACCTGGATAAAACCGGTACGCCCTTTATCCATCAAAGCGAATTATTTACCCTGTGCGTGCGGTGCCTGCGCTTATCGGGCACCGCACGGGCGCAAAAAAACTTGACGCGGCAGCCCCGGCGGGAGTATAATAAGCACAAATAACAGGGGAGCTTGCTTTTGGCAGGCTGAGAGGAAGTCCTTGAGGCTTCGACCCTTCCAACCTGATGTGGATAATGCCACCGTAGGGAGTCGCAGTATTGGCTTATTTTGGGAGGTCCCCTGTTTTTGGGGGGCCTCTTTTTTTCATACTCTTTTTCAGAAGGGAAGTGCATAGGGGAAAATAGCACCCGGCCCTGGAGTCTGTTTTCAAATCTCCAAAACGCCCAAATCCAGCGTTTTTGGCGCCCCTGCCGCGTTGCTTCTCCTTGCAAACCACCAAGGTTTGCGGCGGAAAAGCGCCTTGCAGGGCCACCAACTCCGCTCGGCTTTGGTCATTTCTCCCATTTGAAAACAGACTCTGGGCCGGCGGGCAAAGGGGGAGCGCCCTGGGCCCGGAGGATTCAGCAGCGATGGGAAGCCGTGTTCCGGCGTGAGAGGAGACCAGTAAGTCTCGACCGATTTCCCGGGGTTTTGGCCCCGCCACATGGCAAGGGAAAAGCCGCTGCTGCGTGCCGTTTCCCCTTTGCATTGAGCGCTGAGAGGAGTTGCTGAAAATGAAAAGGACCAACGTAAAAAAACTAACCATGGCCGGTATACTGTGTGCGGTGGCCGTGCTGGGCAGCCTGATATCCTTCCCGATGTTTGGCAGCCGCTGCGCCCCGGTGCAGCACGTGGTGAACATTCTGTGCGCGGTGCTGCTGGGGCCGTGGTACGGCGTGGGGGTGGCCTTTACGGCCAGCCTGCTGCGCAACCTGCTGGGCCTGGGCAGCCTGCTGGCTTTCCCCGGCAGCATGTGCGGGGCGCTGCTGTGCGGTATTGTGTACTGGAAGCTTAAAAACCTGCCCCTTACCCTGCTGGGCGAGGTGTTTGGCACCGCGGTGCTGGGCGGGCTGCTGTCGTACCCCATTGCCATCATTTTCATGGGGCAAAGCGCGGGCAGTATCGCGTTTTATGCCTATGTCGTGCCGTTCCTTATTTCCACCGCCGCCGGCGCCGTGCTGGCCGGTATCATTGTAGTGGCCCTGCGCAAGGCGGGGGCGCTGAACCGTATGGCGATGTAACATGCCCCGGTCCGCAGCTTTTGGGCCCTGCTGCTTTCCCCGCGCATGTGCATATAAAATTTGGGAAACCACAGGGCAGTAGCTGCGGTATGTGCGGGGCCACACATTGGCCAACACATGCTTAGCTTTGCTATACCCAAAAAGCACTGCCTGTGGCCTTCCCGGGAAATGAGGGAACTGGTATGCAGGAGAAGAAGACATCCACCTTTTCAAACGGCCTCATCTGGTTTGGCGCGGCGGTGTCCATTGCCGAGATCATGACCGGCACACTGTTCGCACCGCTGGGCTTTGGCAAGGGGCTGCTGGCCATCGTCGTAGGGCATGTTATTGGCTGTGTGCTGCTGTTTTTGGCGGGGCTTATTGGCGCGCGCACCGGCAAAAGCGCCATGGAGACCGTCAAGATGTCCTTTGGCGGCAAAGGCTCGCTGCTGTTCTCGGTGCTGAACGTACTGCAGCTGGTGGGCTGGACGGCCGTGATGATTGCCGGCGGGGCGTCGGCGGCCGCGGCGGTCATTCCGGCGCTGGGCAACTGGGGCTGGTGCCTCATCATCGGCGCGCTCATCATTGTGTGGGTGCTTATTGGTGTGAAGAACCTGGGCAAGGTGAATATAGTGGCCATGGCCGCGCTGTTTGTGCTCACCATCGTGCTCAGTGTGGTCATCTTCAACGGTGGCGAGCCCCTTATCAGCAGTGAGGCGCTGGGCTTTGGCGCGGCCATAGAGCTGAGCATCGCCATGCCGCTGTCCTGGCTGCCGCTGATATCCGACTATACCCGCAGCGCCAAAAAGCCCTTTGGCGCCACCCTCACCAGCACAGTTGTCTACTTTGCAGCCAGCTGCTGGATGTACATCATCGGCATGGGCGCAGCCCTTTTCACCGGCGAAAGCGATATCGCCGCCATCATGCTGAAAGCCGGGCTGGGCATCGCGGCGCTTATCATCATCATCTTTTCCACCGTTACCACCACCTTTTTGGACGTGTACTCCGCCGGTGTAAGCGCCGAGAGCATCACCGCAAAACTAAAAGAAAAACCGGTGGCCATCGTGGTGGGCATCATTGGCATGGTGCTGGCCATTTTTGCGCCGGTGTCCCAGTTCGAGGCCTTCCTCTACCTCATCAGCTCGGTGTTCGCGCCCATGATCGTTATCCTCATCGTGGACTACTTCATGCTAAAAAAAGACAGCTCGGCCAAAAAGGCCAACTGGGTGAACCTGGTGCTGTGGCTGGTGGGCTTTGTGGTCTACCGGGTGTTCCTGGCCATAGACCTGCCCATTGGCAGCACCATCCCGGTCATGGTCATCACCGGCCTGCTGTGCCTGGTCGTCAATAAAGTGTTGGGAGCCAAAAAACATGCTGCGTAACATCCTGGACAACGTCCGTGCCCAAGCGCCCCTCATCCACAGCATCACCAACTATGTCACCGTGAACGACTGCGCCAACATCCTGCTGGCCTGCGGCGCGTCGCCCATCATGGCCGATGACATTGGCGAGGTGGAGGAAATCACCGCGCTGTGCGGCGGACTGAACCTCAACATCGGCACACTGAACGCGCGCACCATTCCCGCCATGCTGGCCGCCGGCAAAAGGGCCAACGCGCTGGGCCGCCCGGTGGTGTTCGACCCTGTGGGCGCCGGGGCCTCGGCCCTGCGCACCCAAACGGCCCACCACCTGCTTGAGGAAGTGCGGTTCGCGGTCATACGGGGCAATATCTCCGAGGTGAAAACCCTGGCGCTGGGCAGCGGCACCACCAAGGGGGTGGACGCCGACCTGGCCGACGCCGTGACCGAGGACACCCTGGCCGGGGCGGTGGCGTTTGCCAGGCAGTTTGCCGCCAAAACCGGGGCAGTGGTGGCCATCACCGGCGCCATAGACATTGTGGCCGACGCCCAGCAGGCCTACTGCATACGCAACGGCCACCCCATGATGCGCTTAGTCACCGGTGTGGGCTGCCAGCTATCGGCCCTGGCAGCTGCCTGTGTGGCGGCCAGCCCCGGCCACCCGCTGCAGGCGGCCGCCGCTGCCGTGTGCGCCATGGGCCTGTGTGGCGAAAGGGCCTTTGCCCGCATGGCACAGCAGGACGGCAACTTCGCCTACCGCGGCTATATCCTGGACGCGGTTACCAACCTGACCGGAGCAGACCTGGAGAGGGAGGCCAACTATGACCTGCGATAAAAAACACATGCTGCTGTACGCGGTGACCGACCGCGCCTGGACCGGCACCCAAACGCTGGAGCAGCAGGTGGAGGCGGCCTTAAAAGGCGGCGCCACCTGTGTGCAGCTGCGGGAAAAGGAGCTGGATGACGCCGCTTTCCTGGAGGAAGCCATCCGCCTGAAAGCCATATGCACACGGTATGGCGTGCCCTTCATCGTCAACGACAATGTTGAGGTGGCCATCCGCTGCGGGGCCGACGGCATCCACGTGGGCCAAAGCGACATGCGGGCCGGCAAGGTGCGGGCATTGGTGGGCGAGGGAATGATCATTGGCGTATCGGCCGACACCGTGGAGCAGGCGCTGGCAGCCCAGGCCGCCGGGGCCGACTGCCTGGGCGTGGGGGCCATGTTCCCCACCGGCACCAAGCTGGACGCCAGCGCGGTGAGCCATGAGACGGCCAGGGCCATCTGCAATGCCGTGTCCATTCCCGTGGTGGCCATCGGGGGCATCACCAAAGCGAACATGCTGCAGCTGCGCGGCACCGGGGTAAACGGCGTCGCCCTGGTGTCGGCTATCTTCGCCAGCGCCGACATTGAGGCGGAATGCAGGGAACTGCGCGCGCTGGCGGAAAAGCTGGTGGACGCATGAAGCTGGAGGGCGCGATATTCGACGTGGACGGCACCCTGCTAGATTCCATGGTGATATGGGACACCATTGGCGGCAACTACCTGCGCAGCCGGGGTATCACACCCAAGCCCGGGCTGGACGCCAGGTTCCGCAGCATGAGCCTGTACCAGGCGGTGCGCCACTACCAGGACGAATACGGCCTGACCGACAGCGCCGACGCCCTGATGGCCGGCGTGAACGCGATGATAGAGGACTACTACGCCCACCAGGTGCAGCCCAAAGCCGGCGTGCCGGCGTTTCTGGAAAGCCTGCACAAGCGGGGCGTGCGCATGTGCCTGGCCACCGCCACCGACCACCACCTGGTGGAGGCCGCCCTTACCCGCACTGGGCTGTGGGGCTATTTTGGCGGCGTTTTCACCTGCTCGGGTGTGGGGCACGGCAAGGACGAGCCGCATATCTTCCACACGGCGCTGCACTTTTTGGGCACGCCCAAAGCCGCCACCTGCGTGTTTGAGGACGCGCTGTACGCCGTACGCACCGCCAAGCAGGCCGGCTTCACCGTGGCCGCCGTGCAAGACCCCTTTGAACACGACGGCGACACCGTACAAAAGCTGGCCGACTACTACATCACCCATTTTCACGAGACGGAGGGGCTGTTCACATGAAAACGGTTCTAACCATAGCGGGCTCCGACAGCAGCGGCGGCGCCGGCATCCAGGCAGACATCAAAACCATCACCGCCCACAAGCTGTACGCCATGAGCGCCATCACCGCGCTGACGGCCCAGAACACCCAGGGCGTGGCCGGCATCTTCGAGGCCAGCCCCGGCTTTGTGGCCCAGCAGCTGGACTGCATCTTCACCGATATCTTCCCCGACAGCGTGAAGATAGGCATGGTGTCAAACAGTGCAATCATTGCGGTGATTGCCGATAAACTGTGTGCTTACGGCGCACAAAACATTGTGGTGGACCCGGTAATGGTCTCTACCAGCGGGTACAAGCTGCTGTCGGACAACGCGCAGGCGGCGCTGGTGGAAAGGTTGTTCCCCCTAGCTGCGCTCATCACCCCCAACATCCCCGAGGCCGAGATCCTCAGCGGCCTTTCCATACACGACGAGGCGGGCATGATGGCCGCGGCGGAAACCATAGCCCAAAGCTACCCCGGCGCCATTTTGGTAAAGGGCGGCCACCTGGTGAACGACGCCATAGACCTTCTGTACGAAAACGGCCAGGCACACTGGTACCGTTTTGAGCGCATAGACAACCCCAACACCCATGGCACCGGGTGCACGCTGTCGTCCGCCATTGCCTGCGGCCTGGCGGTGGGGCTTTCGCTGGACGAGAGCATCCGGCAGGCCAAGTGCTACCTTACCGGCGCGCTGGCCGCCATGCTGGATTTGGGCAAGGGCTCCGGCCCGCTGAACCATACCCACAACATCGTTACAACCGGCCCGGCTGATGTTGCGGTAAACCGCACCGCCCGGGCGCAAGGATGATTTTACCCTTCGATTGTAAAAGCCAGATGCTTTTGCCGCGGTTTTTTATGCGCTGCCGGCAAAGCAAAGCACACCGCCAAACCGTTATCCACAACGTAATTTGTGAACTGCATGTAAATAATGTCCTTGTTCAGGCTTTGCCCTGCGCAAGGACGTTTTTTTATGTTATCCTAAAAACACAACCCCGCAAATACTGTCGAATAGACGCGTAACCACGTGCATGCAGAGAAAGGGGGGGCACAGCATGGAGTTTTCTATCCGAGGCATCAAGAAACAATACCCCGGCGGAAAAATGGCGCTGTCCGGCATCGACACCGACCTCTCAGCGCCCGCCTTCATAGGCCTTTTGGGGCCGAACGGCGCGGGCAAAAGCACCCTGATGAAGCTGCTGACCCTGGGCCTGCTGCCCACAGAAGGAAAGATCACCCTGGACGGTACGCCCCTGCAAAAGCAGGAAACCGCCCTGCGTAAAACCCTGGGCTACCTGCCGCAGGAATACGGCCTGTATGAGGAGCTGACCGTGTGGCAGTTTTTGGACTACATGGCCGCCATGAAAGAGATGCGCCACACCGCCCGCGAAAACATTGAGCGGGTGCTGCCGCTGTGCGGGCTGGAGGAACGGCAGGGCAGCCGGATAGCCACCCTGTCGGGCGGGTTCAAGCAGCGGGTGGGCATTGCGCAGGCCCTGCTGGGCAGCCCGCAGTTGCTCATTATGGACGAACCTACCGTCGGGCTGGACCCGGAGGAGCGCATCCGCATGCGCAACGTGTTTGTGGAGGAGGCCAGGGACAAGATCCTCATCCTGTCCACCCATATCATCGAGGATGTGCAGTCGGTATGCAACCGGCTTATTGTATTGCACGAGGGCCTGATACGCTACGACGGCCCGCCCGACGGCCTGCTGGCCCTGAGCGCCGGGCATGTGGGCGCCTATGTGTGCGCTGCGGGTGAGGCGGACCTGATGGCCGGCACCCACGGCTGCCAGGTAACCTCCAAGGTGGTAACGCCCCAGAGCACCACCTACCGCCTGGTGGCCGAGAGGCTGCCGGCCTTTGCCCGGCCCACCACCCCCACGCTGGAAGACGCCTACATTTACGCCATGGCGCGGGGGGAGGCGGCATCATGAGAACACTGCGCCTGACCGGGCACGAGCTGGGCCGCCTGTTACGCCAGAAAAGAAGCTGGCTGTTTTTGGCCGTCATCCTGCTGCTGCCCATTATTCTGTGCACCGACATGTTTGGCCTGGGCCAGCGCTACTACAGCGGCACCATGTCCACCGTGCTGATGCTGCAGCCGGCAAAGCTGGCGGTAACATTTGCCGGGCTGGCCGTGGCCATTTTTGTGCTGCTGGAGCTGCAGCGCATGCAGCGGGCCAACATGGACGCCCTGGTGAGCAGCGCCACAAGCCCCGTTGGCCACGTGGTGCGCCAAACGCTGGCCCTGCTGGCCATTATGCTGGGGGCGGTGCTGGTGGCCATGTGCGCGCTGCTGCCCTACACCGCTGCCATTATGGGCAGCATTTTTGATATTCAAACCTTTTTATGGGTATGGCTGCTGCTGTACTACGGCGGGCTGGCGCTGTGCATACTGCTGGCCGCCGGCGTCTACCTCATCTCCCGCAGCCTGGAGGCGGGCATCATTGTGGTGGGGCTGGCCGTGGTGTTCGACAGCATACAAGTACTCTATGGCCCGTTTCTGCTGCCGTGGCTGAGAACCGCGGTAACATCACTGTCCGATGCTACCGGCAGCCAGACGCAGTTTTTCACGCTGCTGTATACCCGCCTGGTGTGGCTGCCGGCGGCGCTGGGGGTTTACCTGCTGGGCATTCTGTGTGTGCGCCGCTATGGCATGGGCCTGGCGCGCTCGTTTTTGCACAACTGCCGCAAAGCAGCCCTGCCGGTGCTGGTGGCGGTTTTGGTGGCCGGCAGCGCCCTGCTGGCGGTTTATCAGCCGCTGATAGACAACGGGCCAATGCTTGAAAACAGGCAACATATCGACCCCCAAACCGGCATCGTCACCGTGTTCACAGACTATGATGCTATGCAGATAAAAGCTGAAAGCAATCCGAGCCTTAGCCTGACGCACGGCCGGGCAGAGATGTTTGTGGACAAAGACGCCCACCGCCTGGAGGCCACGATACGCTATAACCTGACAAGCCGCGGAACCGGAGAGGCCGTGCTGCCGCTGGCGGGCGCGCCAGGGCTGGATATCCACGAGGTGCTGCTGGACGGCAGGCCCATGCCGTTCACCAAGGAGAAAAACGACAGCTTCATGCAATCGGTTTATCATGTGTCTCTCAACGGGCTGGCAGAGAAAGCAGAGCTGGAGATCCGCTTTGGCGGCTACCCGCGCAACCGCCGGGACGCACAGATGCTTATCAGCTGCATAACAGATGATTTTGTTATGCTCATGTATTTTTTGCCCTGCCAGCCACCCGCTCCGGTCTACACAGAGACGGCCGACTGTACGGTAACACTGGCCGACAACCTCAGTCCCATCCCCCTTTGGGGGGAAGCATTTGTAGAAGTGCCGTGTGATGTGCCGGGGTACAAAAGCTACGCCACCCGGATAACGCCGGGCACCTGGATGATTGCAGGGGACTATGTAGAGGAAACGTTTGAGGCGGGCGGCAATGCGGTGCAGCTTACCTATTTCCGGAACAAAACCGAAGCAATGCGGGAGTCGGACGCGGCAGGCGTACTGAAGGGTGCCATCGACTTTTTCACCGACCGCTTTGGGCCGCTGGATATGGGCGGGCAGCCGCTTGTTATATTGGAGCTGGACGCCAGCGTTCTGGGCGGCTGGATGATAGGCAATGTGTCAATGTTTGGCGAGACAGCATTTGCCGGCGGGAACTATAAAACCGAGCCCGGCACCGCCAACCGCGAGGGCGGCGGCGGTATTGGTACGGCTGTTCATGAGGTGGCCCACCATTGGTGGGGCCTGGGCGCACAGGATATGGCCTCGCCCTGGAGCAGCGAGGGCCTGACCTGCTACAGCACCTACCTGTACATGAAAGAACTATACGGCGAGGCATATGCCCGGCGGGAGTTTGTGGATGTGTGGCAGGAAAATACCAACCGCCTGCAAAACGCCTTTTACCTCACCCAGCGGGACTATGTCAAAGACCTGACGCAGGCAGACACCCTGGCAATGTACAACAGCTACAACGGTTTGTCCCACTACGACCTGATGCCCGCCCTTCTGATGCGGGCGGAGGAAATGGTGGGCGGGGAGGCCGTGTTTGTCCAGCGCCTGGCTGAGTTCCGGGGAAAATACAAGGATAATATCTACCAGGCCACCTATACCGCGTTCCTAAGGCATATGGGCTTGGAAAAGGAGGCGCTGGAACGTGGATAGAGCCAAAATATTCCGCTACGAGCTGCGGCGGGTTGCTTTGTCCAAGCCGTTTATCTTCATCACCGCCGTCACGCTGGTGTATGCCGCCTACCTGCTTAAAACAGAGGTGATGTTCGGCTATGCCGACACCGCCCCGTTTTCGCCCTGGAGCTTTTTGGCTTACCTGTGCCGGCTGCTGCCGTTTTTGTGTGCAGCCATGCTGTTTTTTGTCTCCCGCCAATTAGCCCCGCGCGAAAAAGCGGTGGAGACGCTCGCCTCGGCCACGCCAACGCCCGGCTATGTGCGCAAGGGCATCAAGCTGGGCACCATTGCCGTGGCATTTTTGTGCGCGGCATTGCTGGTGCTGCTGGCCTATGCGCTGTTCTGTGTTATACAGTTCCAGTACACAGGCCTGGGCTGGATGTGGCCGCTGGCGGTGCTGGTGGTGTTGCCGGCGCTGTTTTTCTATATGGGCGTGGGGCTGTGGCTGGGAAAAGTGCACCATAACCTGGTTTATCTGCTGCTTGCGCTGCTGTTTTTCGCGGCTTTTGCAGGGTTTTCCATGCCGCCGGCGGTAGACCTGTTTGGCAACGCCATTTTGGCCGGGGCCCAAAGCGCCGCTTTGCGGGAGGGTGTCATCCCGTTTGCAGTGCCGGCGCAGTATCTGGTGTCTCGCATCGTGATGGGGCTGGCCGGCCTTGGCCTGAGCGCGTGGGCCTGCCTGGTAAAGGGTTGATATTTAAAAAAACATGGGTGTGTGACCGCCCGAGGCAAACAGGTGCCTCGGGCATATTTATTTGGGTTTTATTTTTGTTTTTACCTATTAAAAGTATATCTTTACAAAATAGGGAATAATTGATAAGATAAGAGGCGCGAAACTGTATAATTGAACATTTCGGGACAGAATAGTCATTTTACCAAACAAAACCCGCTGGTGTAGCTCAGTTGGTAGAGCAGCTGATTTGTAATCAGCAGGTCGGGGGTTCAAGTCCGTCCACCAGCTCCACGAAAATCCACTTATGTATGTCGTATTATTCGATATGCGGAGTGGATTTTTTATTTGTTGGTTTCTCGGTCTAAAAAAGTTATGCCCCCAATTTTTTATCAAATGTTTTTGCCATGTTTATCTTGCGCCCGTATTCCAAATGGCCATATAGGTTGCCGGTCATCTTAATATCAGAATGCCCCAGCCAATCTTTTACATCCATCAATGTAAAGCCAAATTCAGAAATCAGAATACTAGCGCAAGAGTGTCGAAGTTGATGCAATGTGACCTTTTTCAAGTTGTTTTGTGCTACAATCTTTTTCATTTTGTGTGAAGCATAGCCGGGGATAATCACTGTTCCATCTTCCCATGTAAAAATATAGTCGGATTCAACATATGTCTTAGAAATCTTCCCCAATATTGTTTACTTTTGCTATAGCATGGAAATAGGGCTGAAAGAAGAAACGCCCCATTATCATTTATATATTGCTTTGAAAAATAGTGTTTATGGGCGCTCTGTTGCTGAACTACTTGGAAATTCCCATGTAGAGAAGCGCCTTGGCACACCAGAGCAAGCGCGCGATTATGTGTTCAAGACAGGGAAATGGGCTGGCGATCCCAAAGAGGACACACGCATTGAGGGCAAACAGTATCAATATGGCAAACTCCCCGCTGGGCGCGGTGCAAGATCGGACTTGCACCTACTAAAGAAGATGCTGCTGAATGGGAAAAGCAATGCAGAGATTTATGAAGAAAGTGCCGAATACATGAGATATTCATCTAGCCTTGACCGAATCCGCCAAGACTTGATGATGAACAAGTTTAGAACCACTTGGCGTGATTTACGTGTCACTTATATTTTCGGGGCCACCGGCACCGGAAAAACACGTGGAGTTATGGAAGAATATGGATATGACAAAGTTTATAGGGTGACGGACTATAATCATCCATTTGATAGTTATTCTGGCCAAGATGTGATTGTGTTTGAAGAATTTCGAAGTGGGAACAAGCACATAAAAATTAGTGACATGCTTAACTACCTGGACGGCTACCCAGTTGCTTTGCCACCCGGGGATGGCATGGGATTTACGGTATTTTCGGTGAATATTCACTGGGTGCTGGTGGAGACCGGCTGAACCTGTATAGATTCCGGGCGGTTACCTTTCTGGTTGCCGTTGTCTTCCCAAGATTTTACGATGGTTCAGCGGGTTGGCTCTGGCGAGTGGCTGTTTGTAATGGTGAAGGTATCGCCGCTGTACGTAAGCACTTTTACCCATATTTGACTTTTAATGACACCGGAAAACGCGTCACCCACAAACCACACAAAAGTACCCCGCATGCTTTGGCTTTGTATTTGTGGTTGCAATTTGGTAAGCAAACGTTATAATGGTTTCGGTTCAAATTGTGGTAATGCGCTGGAGGTAAATTGGTATGAGGAATTACGGGATATCGGCTACGAAGAAAACCATTCAGAAAATGTGCGCCAGTTTGCTCGCCGTGGTCATGCTCATATCGTTTGCAAGCGTGCCGGTGTTTGCAGCAGAACCACCGCTTAAGCCCCCGCCATTGGCGGAGTACAATTCTGCTGACGTGCAAGTTATTAACACTTTGATTCAAAAGCACCCGGCATTGATGTCCCGTTATGCTTTGAATGAACCATGGAGCTGGACTTTTGCCACGTTTGAAGGCGAATATTTCTCCTCTGCGGGCGAAAGCGGAGATTATTCTCCTCGAGAGATTCGGCTTACAGATATTCAGCTTACAAAAGAAAACGCCGGCAATCTCAATGCGCCATTATATCTTTCGGGTCTTTCCGAACTGCGTACGCTGGCGTTGTATGATGTTGGTATTACTGAAATTCATTTGCAAAATCTCCCAAAAATCGAGTCGTTCGATGCGTCTGGCAATAAAATACGCGACCTGGACCTTACGGGGATACCCAGTGTGTCTCTTGTGTCTGTTGATAGAAATTTCTACAACACATCGTGGGGCAAAAACGTAAACACTTTTGAGTCTGTGAATATAAAGGGATGCAACAATCTTTCCTATTCATATTATGGTTTTCATTTGTGGGGCTCTCTCCAAAACATTACCAATAAACTCATTTTGGAAGACGGAAACACCATCACTTTCAAGCACCCCCAATATGATAAAATACGCTTCACGTATCATCATGTGAATGGCCGTGAAGCCGGCGTGCCCGGCACGCTTTCAGTCAGCTACTTTTCGGTCAAAACATTCAAATCTTGGAAGATGACCCCTTCAACCGTAAAGTTTACAACCCCTTGGGAGCCGATTTCTGCCCAAATAAACACACGCAAATATAAGAATTTTACCGTTTCTGTTGTGGAAAACACACCGGCTTCCACGGCAAGCAAAGTCACCCCCTCCACGCAGTTCCCGCAAACCGCTGTCAGAATAGGCGCCGGCAAGTCGATTGTCATCCCGGCAACCGCGTACGCGAGCACCGGCAAGGCGTCTAAAATCACTTACACCAGCACAAACCCCGATGTGGCGACGGTTTCACAAGCTGGCAAGATTACCGCGAAAACACCCGGGATAACAACCATCGTTGCGAAAGCGGCCAACGGCAAAACCGATAAGCTGAAAGTGACGGTTCTCAAGAAAACCGCGAAAACAGTCAGGGTGAAATCCGTCACCGCAAACGTGCCAAGCTCGATGAAAGTGGGCAAGCGCAAAAAGGTTGACGGCAAGTACCAGTCAACTTCCGCAACCGCCGTCCAGGTGACGTTCTCGTCCAACAACAAAAGCGTTGTCACGGTTGACAAAGGCGGCCTGTTGATTGCCAAGAAAAAGGGCACCGCTGTTATCACGGTTAAAGCGGGCGGGAAAACGGCAAAGTACACAGTGACGGTGGAATAAAAACTGTGCATCGACAATGATTGTCTGTCGGGATGATAAAAGACACCCTGTTTTTCGGGTGTCTTTTTCTCTGTTTGTGTGCTTTGGCTCCCCACCCCCCGGTTTTACCGGGGGAGCCAAATGGCTTCAGCATGAGGCTTCCCGCAGGAAAGCGCCCTGTAAAAGTGCTTTTTATGAGTTCGCACAGTGCCATCTGGCGGCGGTAGGCGCACCCGGGTGTTAACTATAATTAAATTATTTTATGATATTTACTTTTGCGCCTGCATCTGCTACATTGAACACCATGGGGTGAGATGATGAGCACTGTAAATATTGGCGGCAAGATTGCCGGCTACCGTAAGGCGCATAACCTCACCATCAGGGCGCTGGCGGAAAAGAGCGGCCTGAGTACGGCGCTTATCAGCCAGATGGAACGGGACCTTGCCAACCCGAGCCTTAGCGTGCTGTGCGCCCTGGCCGCCGCCATGGAGCTGTCTGTTCCCGAGCTGCTTACCGAGGAGGAGGACGAGGCCGCGCTGATTTTGCGCAAAAAGGACCGCCCCCAAACCTACAACCCCGATGAGCGCTACATTTTTTATAACCTGCTGACGCCTGCCAGCATGAATGCCGGCCTGCGCATGACGCTGGTGCGCTGTGAGGCGCATGCCCAGACCTATAACGGCGCGTTTCACAGCCATGCGAACGAGGAGATCGTGTTTGTGCTGTGCGGCAGCGTAACCGTCCACTTCGAGGCCACCCATTTTATTATCTGCGAGGGCGATACCCTGCGCATTCCGCCCCGCCGCAAGCACCGGTATGTGAATAACGCCGACGCGGCGGCGGAGCTTTTGACCATTGAGTCCAGGATAAACCGATAGGGAGCAACTGCGGGTTTCTACCAAGACGGGGGGAGTTCACCATGAAAATAGGCCGTTACCGGTACCTGACCATGTTTGGGCATATTTGCACCGACATCAACCAGGGCGCGCTGCCGGCCATCCTGCCGTTTCTGGTGGCAAACAACAACATCAGCTACGCGTCGGCGGCGGGGCTGGTGTTTGCGGCCAGCTCGGTTTCCTCCCTGGTGCAGCCCCTCTGCGGCTATTTTGGCGACAAAGTCTCCTGGCCCTGGCTGATGGGCCTGGGCGTGCTGCTGGCTGGCGGCGGGCTGGCCATGATCGGCTTTTTGGACAACTACTGGGCCATCTTTTTCGCCGTGATGCTCTCCGGCATTGGCATTGCCCTTTTCCACCCCGAGGGCGGCAAGATTGCCAATGTGGTGGCGGGCGAGAAAAAAGGCACGGGCATGAGCATCTTTGCCGTTGGCGGCAATATTGGCTTTTCCATAGGCCCCATCCTGGCTTCTGTGGCGCTTACGGCCTGGGGCCTGAGGGGCACGGTCATCTTTCTGGTTCCAGCCGTCATCATGGCACTGGTTATCTTTGCCAGAATAAAAACCCTGCGGGAGTTCTCTGCCCACAACGCCAAAAAAAACCAAACAGCAGGGCAGGCGCAGAAGGACAACTGGCCGGCTTTCGCGTTGGTGTCAACGGGCATCACCTTCCGCTCCATCATGGGCTACGGCCTCACCACCTTTATTCCGCTGTATTTCATTGGTGTGCTGGCGCAAACCGAGGTGGCGGCCAGCGGCAGCCTGACGCTGTACGCCATTATTGGGGCGGTGGCCACCCTGCTGGGCGGGCGCCTGGCCGACCGCTTTGGCTTCAACCGCATCATCCGCATTGCTTTCACGGCCCTGGTGCCACTGCTGCTCATCTTTTCCGTTAGCAACAACGTCTATTTTGCCACCTTCATGCTTGTTCCCATCGCGTTCGCCATGAGCGGGGCGCACAGCACCATGATTGTGCTGGGGCAGGGTTTTTTGCCCAACCGGGTGGGCCTTTCCTCGGGCATCATGCTGGGCCTTACGGTCAGCATCGGGGGCATGCTGGCGCCGGTTATTGGCTGGGTGGGGGACAACTACGGCCTGCCGGCCGCCATGTACACCATCACAGGCGTGGCGGTGCTCGCCCTTGTTATTGCCTACCTGATTCCCAACCCCGACAAACTGAAAAAAGGGGCGCCGGCTGCGTCCGTGGAAGCGGTACAGGCAGTTGCCACTTCTGAAGCATCGCAAGGCGCCGAGCCCCGCTTGTAGCTTGTGAAAAAAGTGGCTGCACATAAGCCGTTTTATCATGATCATCAAAAAACATCATGGCTATGCCATGATGTTTTTTGATGGAGGGCTTTCAGGGCATGTAACCATGCAACATGCTCAGGTGCGTGAAAAACCGGCCCTGCAACATACGTCATTGCTTTATTTTCCGGCACTACTTATAATTAAGTCAAATATACCTCTGGCTGGGGGATATCCAAAGACGCCCCAATGAACAGTTGACATCCATGAAGCTAAACAGCCCCGTTATAAACGCCCGCGAAAGGAAGCGCCGCACCCATGCCACGCAAGAAAATGCCCAACCTTGAGATGAAATACCTCTCGCCCCGCCTTGGCCAGCGCCTGGCGGGCATGCTGCGTGCCCCCATCACCTACGTGGAGGCGCCCTCCGGCTACGGCAAAACCACTGCGGTGCACGAGATGCTGTTCAGCCGGCTGCCCCAGCAGCAGGTCATTTGGTTCACGGTTTTGGAGGACGAAGACCTGTGGGCGGGCTGGCAGCGTTTCTGCCAGTTGTTGTCCCGGGTGGACCGCGCGGCTTCCGGGCGGCTGATGGCTTTGGGTGAACCCAGCCCCAAAACGCTGGGCGCCATAGCCGAGATTTTGCACGGGCTGGGCGGCGATGAGGAAAGCTATATTGTGATTGATAACTTCCAGTATTGGGCCGGGCAGTTCCCCGGCAATTTTGCCATGCTGTGGGAACAGATGCCCGGCGAACGGCTGCACGTCGTGCTGGTATCGCAGCCGCTGGAGGGCAGTGTGCGGCAGCTGGCCAGCCGTGCGGTGCACTTTGTGGGGCAGGAGTGGTTTGCGCTCACCGAGGACGAAGTGGCCGATTATTTTGCCAGGGTGGGGCTGGCGCTGCCCCGCGCGGAAGTGGCCGCCGTGTGGCAGAAAACCGAGGGCTGGATGGCCGCCGTTTACCTGCAGCTGCTGCACGCGGCCGAGGGCACGGGCAGCGGCGCGTCCGCCCATGACCTGTTCCGCCTGATGCGGGAGTTTGTGTGGCTGCACCTGGACACGCACGCGCAGCAAATACTGCTGAAGCTGTCGCTGTTCCAGTCCTTCACTTTGCCGCAGGTGCAGCATCTGCTGCAGGCGGATTATTTGCCCCAGGATTTGCCGCAGGTGCTGAGCTGCCGCGGCTTTGTGCGCTACAACGCGCAGGAAAAACGCTACTATTTCCACGCCCTGCTGCTGGAAATGCTGCGGGAGCTGCATGACCAGCAAAGCGAGGACTTCCGCCGGCAGGCCTGGCTGCAGGCCGGGCTGTGGAGCGAAAAGGTGGGTAACAAGCTGATGGCGGTGGCCTGCTACCACGCCGCGGGCGAGTACCGCCGCCTGTTCGCCGTTGCCCTTACCGACGTAGAGCTGCACTCGGCGGGCGAGCTGTGCTCGGCGGAGATGATCGAGGATATTCTGCTGCAATGCCCCGAGGATGTGAAGCGCGACTACCCGCTGAACCTGCTGGCCTTTTGCTATGAGCTGTTTGCGGCCGGCCACTACGAGAGCTATATGCGCCTGTGCGGGGAAATTGAGGCGATGATTCCCGGCCTGCCGCTGCCCGGGGAAGAAAAAAACAAGCTGCTGGGCGAGCTGGCCCTGATGCAGAGCTTTGCCGTTTATAACGACATTGAAAAGATGGGCGCCTGCCACCAGCAGGCCTATGCGCTCATCAAAGGGCGTTCGCGCCTGGTGAACCGCGCCGTTCCCTGGACCATGGGCTGCCCGTCGGTGCTGTACATGTACCACCGCGAGGCGGGGCGGCTGGCGGAAGAGCTGGCCCACATGGAGGCTTGCCTGCCGGCCTACACCCAGCTGGCCGACGGCCACGGCAGCGGCGGCGCGCAGATGATGGCCGCCGAAAGGCTGCTGTACCAGGGCAGGGTGGAGGGCGCGCGGGAAAAATGCCTGCAGGGGGAGTACCTTGCCCGGCGCTTTGGCCAAAGCAGCCTGCTGCTGTGTGAGGCATATGTGCAGGCGCGCCTGGCCATGCTAAGCGGGGATAAAGCCGCGCTTAGCACCGCACTGCAGCGCCTGGAAGCGGACACGGAAAGCGCCCTGCCGTCTTTGGAGTTTGCGGCCGACATGGCCCTTGGGCATTTATGGTGCCTGCTGGGCCGCCCTGAAAAGCTGGTTGCCTGGCTGAAAGCGGGCAGCTTTGACGAGGGGCTTTTGCCGCTGCCGGCCATACCCTTTGCGCAGATGGTGCACCTGCAATACTGCCTGGCGGTGAAGGACTATGCCCGCCTGTATGCTTTGGCCGAACTTTTTATGGCGGATGCCCAGACGGCGGGCAATCTCATTCCACAAATTTATGGGGGTGTTTTTCTTGGCTGCGCATACTACCGTTCGGGTGGCATGCAGCAGGCGCAGAAGCACCTGGCGCAGGCGCTGGCCCTGGCCCTGCCCGATGGCTTGCTGCTGCCCTTTGCCGAGTATGGCGAAGAGGTGCTGCCGCTCCTGGCCGGCATGGCGGGGGCGCCCTCCAAAGCGGACACGGCGGCCATTCAGGGCATGGCAGCCAGCCTGCAGCAGGCCCGAAAAAAGCAACAGCCTTACAGCGGTACGGGCACGGCGTTTTCCCTCACGGCGCGGGAGCATGAGATTGCCCTGCTGGCGGCCATGCGCCGCAGCAACCAGGAGATTGCCGAGGCAACAGGTACCTCTGTAGCCACCGTGCGCACCCACCTGCAGGCAGTGTATAGTAAACTGGGCATAGACAGCACCCTGAAAAGCAAACGGAACCTGCTGGAAAGCAAGCTCTCCGAGCACGGCCTCATCTCTTATCGATGATATCAAAAGTCCTGCGTTGCGGTATGCTATTTAGGGAGTGACCTACCGGCCCCTATACCTGCAATGGAGGATAACATTTATGAAAAAAAGCTTTACTGCATGCCTTGGCCTGGTTATGATTGCGGTGTTTCTGGTAGCGTGCGGAAACCCGAAAACCCCGGCCTCCAGTTCCACCCCCGCACCGCCTGCCAGCACGCCCGCCACCACCCCGGACCCTACCCCAACCGGCAGTGATACCATTGATGTGGCCATTACCAACAACACCACCTATATCTTCAATGAGCTGTACGCAACGCCCACGGCGTCGAACGACTGGGGCATCGACCAATTGGGCAGCACCAGCATCCTCAAAAGCGGCGGTTCATACGACATTTCCCTGCAAAAGTATGAGTTTGACACCTATGACCTGCGCATTGTGGATGAAGACAAGTATGTGTACCTGTTCTCCCGCGTTACGCTGGTGGACGGCTCGGAAGTACTTATTGAGTTTGCCGACGACGGCCTGCAGGCTGTGGTTTACGGCCCCGACGGCGACAGTTCCACAGTGGCGGGCACGGTGGATGGTACCAATGCGACAGATGATGTTGGCGGCGGCGGCGGAACCGCCCCCGAACCTGAGCCTGTTGTAACCGGTACCGGCAACGACACCAACGGCCAGTATACCTTCAACGTGTATAATGAGTCCTCTTACGACATCTACTCCATCCACATGGGCGTGCGGAACGCCGGCGCCTCCGATGATATCGACATCCTGCCGGCCATTCTGTATGGCGGAGAGTCCACCACGGTTACGGGCGTGGCCTCCCAGGGCGACTGGCTGAACACCGAGTGGACGCTGTACATCACCGACGTGGATGGCGACACCAGCAACTCCTACGACAGCTTCAACCCCTGGCTGCTCAGCTATGTGAATATCTACTGGCAGGACGGCGGCTATGTGTGCGAGTTTGTTTATTAAGCCTACAGGACTATAAGCGTTTTAAATGAAGAAGCCGGTGCCTCCCATTTGGGCGGTACCGGCTTCTTTGGCTTTGTGTGGCAAGGGTGGCAGGCATGGCGGCTCAACCATCCTGCGAGGCAATGACACTGCGTATCCATTCGGCCACGTCTTTGTACACCACTTCTTTCCCCAGCTCGTTTAAAATCTCATGCCGGTATTCGGGGTACAATATGGTTTTAACCTGCTGCATACCTGCCTGCGTAAAGGTGGCGGCAACCTTCTCCACGCCTTTGCCCATGTTGCCCACGGGGTCGGCCTGGCCGGCGATAAACAGCACCGGCAGCGCCTTGGGCATGTGGGCCAGGTGCCTGGGGTTTTGCACATACGCAATGGTGCTGAACAGGCCGTGACAGGCGTTGAGGGTGAAGATAAAGCCGTTGCGCGCGTCTTGCAGGTAGGCCTGCACCACCCGTGCGTCCCGCGTCAGCCAGTCTTTGGGGGTGGCGGCGGGCTCAAAGGGCTTGTTCATGCCGCCAAAGGCCAGCTTGTCTATGAATTTGCTGCGGTAGTGCCAGCCGCGGAACACCGCCAGCAGCCGGGTGAGGAAGCTGCCGGTGGCCAGCGCCGCCGCCGGCTGCCAGCCGGTGCCGCAGATGATGGCGCCGTTTAGTTCTTTGCCATACAGGCAAAGATATTTCCGGGTAAAGAAGGACCCCATGCTGTGCCCCAAAAGGAAAAACGGCACACCGGGGCAGCGCGTTTTTGCCAGCAGGGTAAGCTGGCGCATGTCCTCCAGTACGCAGTCGGCGCCGCCCACCTCGGCAAAGTAGCCCCAATGTTCCTCGCCGGTTACCGAAGCCCCGTGGCCCAGGTGGTCGTTGCCGGCCACCAGAAAGCCCTGGGCGGTCAAATAGGCGGCGAATGCGTCGTACCGGTCTATAAACTCCACCATACCGTGGGCAATTTGCAGGATGGCTGCGGGTTGTGTTTCCGGCGCCCATATTACCGCGTGTATGGGCGTTTTTTGGTCTGCCGAAAGATAGGTGAATGTCTGCTTTGTCATCTGCCCACCTCCTTGTGGCTGCTGCCTTTATCATACACGATATGGCCACGAGATACCACACATGGGTGGGTGTGCGGTTGGTATATGTTTGTGTGCAAAATATGATAATTTTTTCTGGCCCCGCACGTTGATACTGAGTTTACCTTGGCCCGGTATAATGGCGCCAGTTTCCCATTTTATATAAATAGGCACATGGGCTATTTTGCCGCTTTGGTATAGGCGGCAAAAGCAGAAAAAGCATGGAAGGAATGTTGATGCATGACAGACTCGCGGCAAATCCCCAAAGAAAAAGGCGCCGGCGGCGGCCGGTTCCGTGGCTTTCTCAAAAAGCATAAAAAGCTGGTCATTTTTTTGGTTATCGTGGTTGTTGTGGCGGCGGTGGTGCTGGGCTTCATGGCCAGCATGAACCGCGCGGCAGCCAATACGGTGGCGCCGCCCCAAACCCTTACGCTGGAGCGTGTGGACCTGCAGCAGATCGTCAGCGGTACCAGCACCCTGCAAAGCAGCGTGAGCCGCGACGTGACCAGCAGCCTTGCCAACGACATAACCGAGGTGTATGTGGAGGAGGGCAGCCGGGTAACCGCCGGGCAGCCGCTGGCCCTTTTGGACAGCACCGACCTGGACAAGGACATTGCCACCGTGCAAAAGACCATCAGCGACACCAACGCGCAGGACGCGCTGTCCCTTTCGCAGGCCGAGCGCAAGCTGGAGGACGCGGGCAACCAGCGCACGCTGGACGATGACCGCCTGGCGGGCGAGGTGCAGGACGCTCAAGATGCCATAAACAGCGCCAATGATGATTACCAGAGCGCCAAAGCGGACCGCAAAGAGAAAAAATCGGCGCTGAAAGCCGCCGAAAAGGCGCTGGCGGCCGCGCCTGCCGAGGGCGACGAGGGCTACGACCCGGGTGTGACCCTGCAGCTGCAGCAGGCCGTTACCGAGGCCCAGGCCGCCCTGACGGTGGCCGAGCAGGCGGAGGCCACCAAAAGCGCCGCGGCAGACCAGGCCCAGGCCACCTACGACGCCAAGGTGCAAAGCCGCGAGACCGCCTGGCGCACCAACTCCATCAGCATTGAGAACGCGCAGGACACCATCAACACCCTGAAGGTGAAGGACAGCACCGCCACCTACCGCACCCAGCTGGAGGGCTACCTGGAAGACAAAGAAAAGTGTGTGATAGAAGCGCCCGTCTCGGGCACCATCACATCCATGAGCGCCGAGGTGGGCCAGAGTGCCGGCGGCAGCACCATGGGTACCACGGCCACCGCCGGGGCGGCGCTGTTCACCATCGAGGACACCGACAAGCTGGAGATCACCTCCAGCATCCCCGAATATGACGCGGTTCTGGTGCGCACCGGTATGCCGGTGACCATTACCACCGACGCCGTGAGTGGTGAGGAATGGACCGGCCGGGTGAAGAGCGTTTCGCCCAAAGCCACCGACACCAGCGGCAACTTCACCGTGGTGGCGGAGGTGACCAGCCCCGTGGGCGCTCTGGCCATTGGCATGAGCACCAAACTCAACATTGTTACCGAGGCCAGGGACGGCGTGTTTGCCGTGCCCTACGACGCCGTTACCACCGACGCCACAGGCCAGACCGTGGTGTATGCCTACGAGCCGGCCGCCAATGAGGATGCCGGCCCGGCGGCCCCGCCGAACACGCCGCCCGGCGAGGAAGCCGCCCCGGCCGGCAGGGCCATTGCGGTGGAAACCGGCATGGAGACCGACTATTACATCGAGATTTCGGGCGCCGGCCTGGAGGCAGGCATGCAGCTGCTGGCCGACCCCGAGGGCAAGAATGTGAGCACAAGCACCGCCGGCGGCTTCATGTTTGGCGGCGGGGGAGGTGGCGGCTGATATGGCAGTGATGATTCAGATGGAAAACATCATCAAGCGTTACTACGAAGGCAAGGAGAACGAGCTGCAGGTGCTGAACGGCATCAACCTTTCAGTACAGGCAGGGGAGTTTATCTCCATTGTGGGCGAGAGCGGCAGCGGCAAGTCTACCATCATGAACATATTGGGCATTCTGGACAAGCCCAGCGATGGCCGCTATTATTTGAACGGCATCGATGTGCGAAATGAGTCGGACAAAGAGCTGTCTCATGTGCGCAACCGGGAGATTGGCTTTGTGTTCCAAACCTTCAACCTGATTGGCCGCAGCACGGCACGGCGCAATGTGGAGCTGCCGCTGCTGTACGCTGGCGTTTCCGGCGGCAAGCGCCGGCAGCGCGCCAAAGAGCTGCTGGAGATGGTGGGCATGGGCGACCGCATGCACCACCAGCCGAACGAGCTCTCGGGCGGGCAGAAGCAGCGGGTGGCCATTGCCCGCGCCATGGCGTGCGACCCCTCCATCATCCTGGCGGACGAGCCCACCGGCGCGCTGGACAGCCAGACCGGCCGCATGGTGATGGACCTCTTCCACGACCTGCACAAAAACCATGGCAAAACCATTGTGCTCATCACCCACAGCCAGGAACTGGCCGAGGAGACCGGGCGCATCATCACACTGAAGGACGGCAGTATTGTGGGCGAGCGCCGCGGCAGCTTTGCAGAGGGGGTGGCTGTGTGATGTACCACGCGTTTATGTTTGGCGCGCAGCGCCAGCGGTTTGTGGCCCTGCGCAAAGGCCTGCTGGCCGCCGGGGCTATCCTTGGGGCGGTGTGCGGGCTATGCCTGTGGCGCAGCCGGCGGCCCGATGCCGGCCGGGCGTGAGGTGAGCCAATGAATTTAGTGGAAAACATCTCCCAGGCATTTTCCAGCCTGTGGGCCAATAAAATGCGCGCGCTGCTTACCATGCTGGGCATCATCATCGGCATTGGGTCGGTCATCGCCATCCTCACGCTGGGCGATTCCCTTACCGGCTCGGTGACCGACAGCATGTCGGGCCTGGGGGTGAACAATGTTACCCTCTCGCTGCAAAGCAAGAAGGAGGAAGGCCGCAGTGGCGGCAATGGCATGGCCAGCCTGATGGGGATCTCCTCCGGCGGCGCAATAGACGACAAAAACCTGCTGACCGACGCCATGCTGGACGATTTGCGCGCTACATTTCCCGATGAGATCAAGGCCATCAGCCTCAGCGACAGTGTGGGCAGCGGGCAAACCACCAGCGGGCGGCTGTACGCCAACCTCAGCCTTACCGGTGTGAACGACGGCTACGCCGACGCCAACAGCCTCACCGTGGCCAGCGGCCGCTTTTTGAACAGCCGCGACAACGCCGGCGCCAAAAAGGTGGCCGTGGTAAGCGACAAGCTGGTGAGCAACATGTTTGGCAGTAAAGACCCGCTGGGCCGGCAAATTACCATTACAGCGGGCGAGCACGTGGGCATCTATACCATTGTGGGCGTGTACGAATACCAGGCCAGCAGCATGATGGGCGGGCAAACGGCATCCGATAAAGACCTCTCCACCACCGTGTACATCCCGCTGGCCACCGCCAATAAGGTTACCGGCAGCGGTGGATATTCCAACGCCACCATCGTTACCACAGCCGGCACCAATTCCACCGCCTTTGCCGAAGCAGCCACCACCTTCTTTGACAAATACTATTCCCGCAACGCCGACTACGGCGTGAGCCTGACCAGCATGGAAAGCATGATGGACACGGTGAGCAGCATGATGGATACCATCGAGCTGGCCATTGCGGCCATTGCCGGCATATCGCTGTTGGTGGGCGGCATCGGCGTGATGAACATCATGATGGTATCCATCACCGAGCGCACCCGCGAGATTGGCACCCGCAAGGCCATTGGCGCCACCAACGGCGAGATCCGCGTGCAGTTTGTGGTAGAGGCCGTCATCATCTGCCTGGTCGGCGGTGTCATCGGCATTGGGCTGGGCACGCTGCTGGGGGTGTGGGGCGCCAGCCTCATCGGCACGGCGGCTTCGCCGTCTATCGCCACCATTGCGCTGGCCACCGGTTTTTCCATGGCTATTGGCGTGTTCTTTGGCTACTACCCGGCCAACAAAGCGGCCAAGCTGGACCCCATAGACGCGCTGCGGTACGAATAATAGAGGGAAAACAGGTTTTAAGCCGGAACAATTACCCCAAAACCCACCAAGAGACACTTTTGGTGGGTTTTTTTATGGCATGGCGTTGTTTAAACAAGACAAAACGCATGATTTACGCCTGCTGCAAATACGCCACAACATCCAATATTGCACAAAATACGACAATACACTATAATCAGGTGGTGAGGGTATTACAACAAGTGTTATAGCGAAGGCGGAAAACATGGGCTTCAAGGCAAAGAAAGCACAGAGCATTATTTTTATTGCTTTAATATATATTGTGGCCGCTGTAGTGGCTTTTGTGGTGTTTGCGGCGCTGGCGCAGCTGGGGCTTTTTTGGCGGCTGTTTGCAGCCGACGCCGCTGCCACGCTGTTTGTCTACATAGCCGGGCTGGTGCTGAAAAACGCCTCGGTGTATGACCCATACTGGAGCGTGGCGCCGCCGGTCATTCTGTGCGCGATGATGGCATATTATGGCAACTTCTCGTTCGGGGCCCTCATGCTGCTGCTGGTGGTGTGCTATTGGGCCGTGCGCCTTACGGCCAACTGGGCGCTGTGCTTTACCAACCTGAACCACCAGGACTGGCGTTACGACATGCTGCGCAAGAAGACCGGGGCCTTTTACCCGGTCGTCAGCTTTGTGGGCATTCACTTTGTGCCCACCATTGTGGTGTTCCTGGCCATGATGCCCGCCGTGGCCTATGTGCGGGACGGCGGCGGCGTCAATTGGGGCACGGCCGTGGGGTGGGCCATCTGCATCCTGGCCGCCACGCTGCAGTGGGTGGCCGATAGCCAGATGGCGCAGTTCCGGAAAACGTCCGCGCGCGGCGAACTGATACGCGTGGGGCTGTGGAAGTACTCCCGCCACCCCAACTATCTGGGCGAGATTTTGATGTGGTGGGGCGTCTATGTCATCATGGTGTCGGTGCTGCCGGCGCAGTGGCCGCTGGTGGTTGGCGCGCTGGCCAACACGCTGCTGTTTCTGGTGGTCAGCATCCCCATGGCCGACGCCCGCTACCGGCAGAGCAAAACCGGCTACGCGCAATACAAACGCGAGACCCGCATGCTGCTGCCTCTGAAAAAGCAGGTGCGCCGGCAGGAAGAAGCGTCCCAGCGCAGCTAACCAGCTTGACCCTGCCGCCGTGCCACATACCGGGGTTTGGCGGTGGTGTGTGCAATGTGTGAGGGATTGGTGTAAATATATGGCCATACAGCGAAAAAAAGTATGTCAGACATTTAATTTAGTGCTTTACTATTGACCTGCCCTGCACAATACTTTATAATGTTATTGAAGAGATTGTAAACAATTTTTGTGCCGGTTTCTTTATTCCGGAGGGACACTTTTCACAGTGTGCGGGTAAACAGCGGGCGGTCTCTTACACGAAAAACGGACAAGGTGTGACACGAAATGCCAGCGACGATTCGAGCAGACAAGTGTATCTTGTGCGGGGCCTGTTTGGTGGCCTGCCCGGTACACGCCATTGTACGCAAGACGGTTTACGAGGTGATGGAGGAGCGGTGCACCGACTGTGGCAGATGCATAAACTACTGCATAGCCGGCGCCATTGAGGAACAGAGCAACTGAATGCGGCAATTGTAAAATGGTTCATTATTAAACCTTAATGAAAGAAAGAGGGAAGACTGTGAGAACACAAGAACAATACCTGGCCGATTTGGCCAAAATGCGCCCCAACCTGTATATCGATGGCAAACAGGTTGACCGTACCCACCCGATGGTCATCAAAGGCAGCCAGGTTATCCGCTATACCTTCGCCCTGGCCGACAACCCGGAGTATGAGCCCCTGCTGACAACCACCTCGCACATCTCGGGCAAGAAGATTAACCGCTTCACCCATATCCACCAGAGCCCGCAGGACCTGCTGGACAAGCAGGAGATGACCCGTAAAATGTGCAACATGGCCGGCGGCTGCATCCAGCGCTGCATGGGCTGCGACATGCTGAACGGCATCTCCGCCGCCGCGCTGGACGTGGACAAAAAGCACGGCACCCACTACTACGATAACTTTATGAAATACCTGGAATTCTTCCAGGAGAACGACCTGGTGGCCGGCGGCGCCCAAACCGATACCAAGGGTGACCGCGCTGCCCGCCCGGCCCAGCAGTGGGACCCCGACCAATACCTGCATGTGGTGGAGCGCCGCCCCGACGGCGTGGTGGTGCGCGGCTGTAAAGTGCACAACACCATGGCCCCCGTGGCCGACGAGATCATCGTGGTGCCCACCCGCGTGATGATGGAAGACGAGAAGGACTACGCCATCTCCTTCGCCATCCCGGCCGACACCGAGGGCCTGCACCTCATCGTGCGCGAGGCGTTCTCCCACCCGCGTGAGGACAACCTGAACGCGCCGTTTGCCAACATTGGCGATTTGGAGAGCATGACCGTGTTCGACGACGTGTTTGTGCCCAACGAGCGCATCTTCCTGAACGGCGAATATGAGTTTGCCGGCAACTACGCGCTGAACTTCGCGCTTTTCCACCGCCATAGCTACACCGGCTGCAAGCCCGGCATCGGCGATATCATTACCGGCACCGTGGCCCTGCTGGCCGACTACCAGAACGTTGCCCGCCAGGGCCACGTGAAGGAGAAGCTGGCCGACCTGATCAGCGTGGCCGAGCTGGTGTACGCCGCCGGTATTGCCGCGGGCTACAAGAGCACCAAGGCTTCCTCCGGCACCCAGATGCCCAACGTGGTGTTTGCCAACGTGGGCCGCCGCCATGCGGGCCACAACGTGTACCACGAGCTGAACGTGCTGGCCGACGTGGCCGGTGGCCTTTCCGCCACCCTGCCCATGAGCGCCCAGTGGAACAGCCCGCTGGTGGGCGACTATGTGAAGAAGTATGTCACCCGCAAGGAAGGCGTTTCCTCCGAGGACAACTGGCGCGCCTTCGCGCTGGCCAGCGATATCCTGACCGGCGAGTACGGCCAGGTGATGATTGGTGTGGCCGGCGTGCACGGCGGCGGCTCGCCCGTTATGGAAGACATCGCCATTATGAAGAACTACGACCTGAAAGGCAAAATGCAGCTGGCCAAGAACCTGGCCGGCATCAAAACCTGAATACACGCATAGAAAAATTTGGTTGCATAGGGTGTTTGCGATGAAAAGCGCGTCTGAGGGCAACAAATTGAATATGTAATCCAAGAAAATTCCCGGGGGCTAACCGTTCCCGGGAATTTGTGATGTTCACGGTCAAAGTAGAATGGAAAAACTGGAAAGAGGTGACCTGCAATGAAAACAGTTGTAATTACCAGTGCGTGCAGAACGGCGGTGGGCGGCTACCTGGGCAGCCTGAAAAACACCGAGGGGCAGGATCTGGGCGCTGCCGTCATCAAGGAAGCGGCCAAGCGGTCGGGCATTACGCTGGACCAGCTGGACGAAGTGATTTTTGGCAGTGTGTACGGCTACACCCCCAACGTGGCACGTACCTCGCTGCTGCTGGCCGGCGCGCCCGAAAGCCTGCCCGGTTACACGGTAGACCGCCAGTGCGCGTCCTCCCTGCAGGCGGTGGTGAACGCCGCCTATCAGATTATGGCCGGCGACGCCGACATTGTGATGGCCGGCGGTGTGGAAGTGATGTCCCGCTACCTGTACTTCCTCGACCCCTCCGTGCGGGCCAACCCGCTGCGCATGGGCAACAAGCCCCTGTACGACATGTTCATGTATGGCACGGCCAACGTGCAGCCGCCCCAGCTTTACCCCAACCTGAACATGGGCATCACCGCGGAGAACATTGCCGAGCGCTATAAAATCACCCGCGAGGAGCAGGACAAGTTTGCCTTTGACAGCATGCAGAAGATGATTGCCGCGCAGGACGCCGGTAAGTTCAAGGATGAAATCGTGCCGTTTGAAGTGAAGGAGCGCAAGAGCAGCTTTGTGTTTGACACCGACGAGCATGTGCGGCGTGAGACCACCATGGAATCGCTGGCCAAGCTGAAGCCCTCCTTCAAGCCCGACGGCACCGTGACCGCCGGCAACGCCTCCGGCATGAACGACGGCGCGTCGGCCGTGGTGGTGATGAGCGAGGACAAAGCCAAGGAGCTGGGCGTGAAGCCGCTGGTGAAGATTGTTTCCTCCGGCGTGGTGGGCCTGGATCCCGCCGTGATGGGCCTGGGCCCGGTGGGCGCCACCCAGAAAGCGCTGGCAAAGGCAAACCTCAAGCTGGAAGACGTGGACCTGTTCGAGTTCAACGAGGCGTTCTCGGCCCAAAGCCTGGGCGTGCTGAAGGAGCTGGGCATGGACATGGGCACCGAGCTGTACAAGCGTGTGAACGTGAACGGCGGCGCCGTGGCCCACGGCCACGCGCTGGGCAACAGCGGCACCCGCCTGCTTACCACCCTTATTTATGAGATGAAGCGCCGGGGTGCCAAGTACGGCGTGGACTCCCTGTGCATAGGTGGCGGCCAGGGCCTGGCCATGCTGGTGGAGAATGTGTAAGCCGTTGCCTGCTGCCAAACCCGGCGCCCGCATAAAGATATTGTGAAATGCCAGAAAATGGGCATAATATACCCCAAAAACACCCGATATTAAGTTTATGTACTTTTTAGGCTCGCGTGTATTGCCACTGCAGGCATAATGTGGTATTTTGTTTATGTAATATATATTTGATATATCAACTAATCACAGTATTGGAGGGAAAAGTATGAATTTCGAACTGACAAAAGAACAACAGGCCTATGTGGACGAGCTGCGGGACTTTCTGCAAAAAGAAGTGGCCCCCGGTGCGGCCGAACGTGACGAGAGCGAGGATTTCAGCGGCGCGTTTGACATCCTGATGAACAAGATGGGCCCCAAGGGCTGGCTGGGCGTTTCCATCCCCAAAGAGTACGGCGGCCTGGGCATGGGCGTTATTTCCTACGCGCTTTCCATGTTCGAAATTGGCCAGGTGGACAGCGGCGTGGCCGCCGGCTTCTCGGTGGGCCTTTCCCTGGGCACCGTGCCCATCCAGGACTTTGGCAGCGAAGAGCAGAAGCAAAAATACTTGGTGCCGGTGGCACAGGGCAAAAAGCTGAGCGCCTTCGGCCTGACCGAGGAAAACGCCGGCAGCGACGCCGCCATGCAGGAGACCACCGCCGTGCGCGACGGCGACGACTACATCCTGAACGGCAAGAAGATCTACATCACCAACGCGGAGTTTGCCGAGGTGTACACCGTGATGGCGATGACCGACAAATCCAAGGGCGCAAACGGCATCAGCGCGTTTATTGTGGAAAAAGGCACCCCCGGCTTTACCTTTGGCAAGCAAGAGGTGAAGATGGGCATTTGGAGCAGCGTGCAGAAGGAACTGATTTTTGAAAACTGCCGCGTGCCCGCCGCCAACCGCCTCAGCGAAGAGGGCAAGGGCTTCAAGGCCGCCATGAAGGCGCTGGACGTGGGCCGTATTGGCATTGGCGCGCTGAGCGTGGGCAACGCCATGGGCGCCTACAAAAAGGCCATGGCTTTCGCCAAGGAGCGCATCACCTTTGGCAAGCCCATCATCACCAACCAGGCCATCTCCTTCATGCTGGCCGACATGGCCATGCAGATAGAAGCCGCCAAATGGATGGTGCTGCACGCCGCCTGGCTGTGCGACCAGGGCAAGCCCTTTGGCAAGGAATCGGCCATGGCCAAGTGCTTTGCGTCCGACATGGGCATGAAGGTTTGCTCCGACGCCGTGCAGATACTGGGCGGCAAGGGCTACCTGCGCGACGGCGACGTGGAGCGCCACCTGCGCGACGCGAAGATCCAGCAGATTTACGAAGGCACCAACCAGGTGCAGCGGATGGTCATCTCCCGCGCTTTGGAAAAAGAATAAGCAACACATAAGGAGGAGCACACCCATGGGCAATCCTGTATCTGTTTCTTATGACGGGTATATCGCCATTGTAACCATAGACAACCCGCCAATGAACGCACTGAACGTGGACGTCATCAACGGCCTGTACGCCGCCTTTGGCGCGCTGGAGGATAACAACGACGTGCGGGTAGTCATTCTTACCGGCGCGGGCGACAAGGCCTTTGTGGCCGGCGCCGACATTAAAGAATTCCCCAACTGGACCCGCGACAATGTCCGCGACATCAGCAGCCGGGGCCAGCGGCTTTTCACCCTGATCGAAAACTTCAAAACACCGGTCATCGGCGCCATCAACGGCTTTGCGCTGGGCGGCGGGCTGGAGCTGGCCCTGGTGTGCGACATCCGCCTGGCCTCGGAAAAAGCCCGCATGGGCCTGCCCGAAGTGAGCCTGGGCATTGTGCCCGGCTACGGCGGCACCCAGCGCCTGGCCCAGAGCATCCCGGTGGGCGAGGCCAAGAAGATGATCTACTCGGCTGAGCATGTGAAGGCCGACAGAGCTTACCAAATTGGCCTGGTGCAGGGCGTTTATGCGCCCGAGGCGCTGATGGACGAAGCCATGGCGCTGGCCAAAAAGATTGCCGCCAACGCCCCGCTGGGCGTGCAGCACGCCAAGCGCGCTGTGGGCTATGTGCGCAACCTTACCATTGAGCAGGGCATGGCCGCCGAGCTGGAGGCCACCTACCAGACCTTCATCACAGAAGACAAGGTGGAGGGCGTGGACGCTTTCATCAACAAACGCACACCCGATTTCAAGAACAGATAAAGACGTATTATATTGCTGTGAAATCAAGTGGCTTTGGGAAACGGTATGGCTTTATAGCCATACCGTTTCCCTGTTTCACCAGCTGAAGCATCTGCAGCTCAATACTTTGTGAACTTTGTGAGGCCGAAAACAAGATTTTATGCGGGCTGCCAGGCCATAAACTGGAATTTATTTTTTATTTCTGTGTTATAATAGTCATATTCAATGGATTTTTTGACCGCAAAATAGGAGAGGGGCATTGAAAAAGAACATAAAGCTGGGAATTGGCTTTGCTACAGGGCGAAAAAGTTTTCAAAAGGTTTTGAAAACAAATATCTACAACTGGAGGGAATGCGGCTTAACAGACAGAGAAAATGTTATGCTGAACCTTTTTGTTGCCTATGACCTGAAGTATTCCAATACCAAGGTGTCGGATTATACCAATGTGAACAGGAAACTGACGAACCTGATTGACGACACCTGCTTTATTGGCGCTGAAATGTTGCTGCGAGAAATTAAAGCGTTGCTGGGCAGCGGTGTTCTGAACAAGGCCGAAGCCGAACTCTTTTTCAAAGGCGGGTATGCGGCAAAGCGCAACGCCATCCTTTATTTTGCCCTTAAAAACCATATGGATTATCTTATTTTCCTTGATGATGACGAGTATCCGATGGCGGTTACCCATTCAAGGGCTACCGCGCTTTGGGGTGGGCAGCATGTGTTGATGACCCATCTTCAGCACATTGGCAATGCCGATATCACAAACGGGCATCACTGCGGGTATATATCCCCCATACCTCAAATTGCCTTTAACGATGCCTTGACGGAAGAAGATTTCCGTTTGTTCATCGAAGCCATTAGTAATGATATTATCCGCTGGGACAAAATAAAAAAGGTTATGGAAAATGGCGGCGTAACCTATGCGGATACAAGCATCTTAATCATGGATACCATTGAGGAAGTGCCGGAAATAAATGGCGCCAAATTCATATCCGGTTCCAACCTGTGTATCAATTTGAAGAACCCTTTACGGGTATATCCATTTTATAACCCGCCCAAGGCGCGCGGGGAAGATACCTTTCTCAGCACCTGCTTAAGCGGCAGGAAAGTGTTGCGCGTGCCCTGCTACACGTTTCATGACGCGTTTTCTTTCTACATACCCCTGATGGATGGGGTGCTTCCGGTGTCCTTGAAAAAAATCAATGCAGATTCGGCGGCGGTGCAAACACGTTTTTTCAAAGCGTGTATTGGGTGGGTTCGCTACAAACCGTTGCTGCTGTATATCACCAGCCCCAGCCAATACGATGCCCAAATTGCGGAAATGCAGGACAAGCTTTTAGTCACCTTGCCCAAAATGTGTAAATACTTTAACAATCCCCATTTTATGAAAGTGCTGGATGAGCTTAATTATTATCACAGAAACGTTCAAAGGCACCACCGCGATTTCGTCAATACACAAAAAATATGGGCGAAGCTGACGCAATACCTGACCACTTGATTTCAGATTGTAGTGATTATAGCGCGGTGCTGTTGTGGGCATAACAATTTGCAATTGGCTATGGTGGCAACAAAGGGCAAAAGCCGATGCAATATTTTGCCGCCGGGGTGCGTTTACCTATTGAACTAAAGCGTTTTCCGAAAAGAATTACACACCACCCCCGGCCAAAGCGGCTTTATGCCGCGTTGCGAAATCTCGCAATCCACCAAGGATTGCTTCGATTCCGCGCCTTGCCTAAAGCCCCTTTGGCTCGGCGTTGATTGTATATTTCTTTTCTCCAAACGCTCTAAAAAGCGGAAATTCCCGATTAATCCAGAATAAATGGCTGAAAAGGAGCGGGCTATGCGTAAACGGAACTTGATCATCGCCGGGGTGGTTATTGTGGCGCTGGTGGTGCTGATTGCCGTGCTGGCGGTGATGCTGATAAACCGGGTGAACGGCGAAAATAAACCGGAGGACTCCAGCGCCGGGCAAACCACCCAGGTGGTGTCGGGCGTGCGGCTGTTCATTTTGTCGCCCAGCCAGCTGCAGGCGGGGCAAAGCCTGGACTATGCCGGCATGAGCCTGGAATACTGCGAAGTGCTGGAGAATATGCAGGACAGCCAGCCGGTGGGCACCAGCGAGGGCCCCCGCCAGCCACTGACGATGGAGATGCTGGCCGAAACGCCTGAGATGTTCGCGCTGACACCGGCGAACGGCACCCCACTGGAGGCCGGCACGCTGACCATCACCTTGCAATACACCACAGACGCCGGCAGCTTTAGCGGCGGCGCCACCATTGAGGTGGTACAGCCGGTGGACAGCAGCGCAAGCGATGTCTCCGAGCCGGACAGCAGCGCCAGTGTGTCGTCTGAGCCGGAGCCTCAGGACCCGCCGGAGTTTTCGGCCGCGCCGGCGATATCTGTAAGCGGCAAGACGGCCACGATCACCTTTAAAACCGACGTGGATTCCACCCTCAACGCCATTGTGTCCACCAGCGGCGAGGCCATCGGCACCGGTGCTTTCTACGATTATTTCCGGCGCGACATGGCCCTGCAGGGCGCGGTGAGCAAAAAGCAGACCTACTCCGTAAACAGCGCCGGCAAAAGCGAAACCTATGAGCTGCCCGACCTGAGCAAGACCTACTACCTGCTGGTGAACGCGGTGGAGAATGAGACCGATGTGTGGCAACCGGGCGTGACGGTGATATTGCTGTACAGCCCGTCCGGCCAGGCGCCGCAGCTTACCCAGCAGCCCACGTCCGACTCGGCCTCCTCGGGCAGCGTAGCCTTTACCATGCAGACGGGTGCGCCGTCCAACGTGTACGGGCTGGTAACCGATTCCGGCGCCGCCGCCCCCACCGCCAAGCAGGTGAAAGACGCCGGCAGCGGCTATACCGGCACCCACTACGGCCAGGCTACCGCTGCCACCAACACCGATAAAGAACCCTACAGCGCGCGGGTAACCTTTGCCACCAGCGGCCTGGCCGCCGGCAACTATGTGATGTGGGTGACCGCCCAAAGCACCCAGAACGCCGACGCCCCGCTGAGCGAGCCGGTGCAATACGCCTTTACGGTGGCCGGCTAATTGAACAAATATACTGAAAGCGCCGGGCGGCAAAGCATTACCGCCCGGCGCTTTCAATGTAAAAAAATACATAAAAAGGCTTGTAAATACATCGGTAAATGTGACATAGTCAAGCCGGCAGGCGAAGCCTGCCAGCACACCCTGCGGGTGCGCGTTTGCGTATGAACGGCAGCCAAACCGCCCTTCGGGCGGTTTGGCGCGCTTCTCTCGCGCGGCTTCAAAACCGTATCGGTTTTGAAGTGGTTTTAGTATAAAATTGTAAAATCATGGTGTTTCGTTTCTCGATAGGGTATAATAAACAAGATTGTTGCCAGCCGGAATGAAATATTCCGGGGCATTTGACCGTTTTATTAGGTGGATATACTTGAATAAATATATTACGTGCGCGCCGGCCATGTGGCGCAAAGGGGGAAAACCAGTTTGCCGGTGATGATTCGGACCGAACAACTACGGAAAGTATACCGGGTGGGCAAGGAAAAGGTGGTGGCGCTGGCCAACATCGACCTGGAGATAGAGCAGGGTGAAATCTGCTGCATCGTGGGGCAGTCGGGCAGCGGGAAGTCCACCCTGCTGAACATGCTGGCCGGGCTGGAAAAACCCACCCGGGGGCTGGTGGCCATCAATGGCAAGAAGGTGTCGGCCATGGATGAAAACCAGCTGGCGGTCTTCCGGCAGGAGAACCTGGGGTTTATCTTCCAAAGCTACAACCTGCTGGCCCAGCTGACGGCCGCCGAGAACGTGGCGCTGCCGCTGATGTTTACCGGTATGAGCCGCCGCAAGCGCATGAAGCGGGCGGTGTATGAGCTGAAGCAGATGGGCCTGGGCAAGCGCGCGGGCCACAAGCCCACCGAGATGAGCGGCGGCCAGCAGCAGCGGGTGGGCATTGCCCGCGCCTTTGTGGGCAAGCCGCAGGTAATATTTGCCGACGAGCCCACAGGCAACCTGGACACCCATACCACCCGGCAGGTGCTGCGCACCATGTTGGAGCGGGCCGAGAGCCACAACATCACCTTTGTGATGGTGACCCACGAGCGGGAGCTCTCCTCCTGCGGCGACAGGATCATCACCCTGCAGGACGGGCACGTGATAAGCAACGAAAAGCTGGACGAAGCCACCAAAAAGGCCAACCGGGATGCCCTGTTTGCCGACCTGGACGAAAAGACCCTGATGGCGGAGGAAGCCGAGCAGGCGGAACACGCCGAGCAAGCCCAGCAGGCGCGCTTTGCCGAAAAAGTGATGCACAACGTGATACAGGCCGACCTGCCCGACACACAGAACCCCGGCGGAAACACCACCGGGGAAGCAGGCACAGGCCAGAATCCATAATATTGTTGGGGATATAGGACAGCAACTGAAGGAAGCGGAGGAAGAAAGATGATAAAGAAGCGTGTAGGAAACCTGCTGAGCGCCCTTGCGGTGAGCCTGGCCCTTGTGATGAGCACCGCCGCGCTGCCCCCCCTGAGCGCCATGGCGGCTGTGCCCGCTGATAATGCCGGCAGCATACAGTGGTCTGACGCCAGCGGCGATCCCAGCTCTGGCAGTAACGCTGGTGGTGGGTCAAGCGAACCTGACGTCGAACCGATTGGCGGGTTGGAGATTGTCAGCTATGAGATCACCCAGGGGGCAGGCAATGTTCCCAGCACCATTACCAAGGATATGACCTTCAGCCTGTTTATCCGCATACGGGACAACCGCGACGGGGTAAGCAGCAGCTACAACCCCGAGGCCAAGCTGAACACGTCCTCCTTTACCACCAACAGCAACATATACCCCCAGGTAACCAAGCACAAAACCAGCTCCGGGGCTTACTTCACGCTGGACTTCCAGCTTACCTACACCGGCGTGGGCAACACAGTGCAGTTCGATTTGTTCTACCACAACAACGCGTCGGTGCCGGTGCAAAGCCTGTCGCTGACACTGAACCAGTGCGTGGAATCCACCGATGATTCCTCCGACAGCAGCAGCGAGCCCAGCCGTTCCACCGGCTTTGTGCTGAAATCCGTCAACTTTGGCGGGCCGAATGTGACGGCGGGCAACGTGTTCAACCTGGACGCCGAGCTGATGAGCACCAACGGCACCTACGGCGTGGAGAACGTGTCGGTTAACCTGGTGCTGCCCAAGGAGATATCCCTCTCCACCGGGCAGAGCATTTCCTACGTGGGCCGGGTGGGCCCCAACCAAACGGTGCCGGTGGCCTTTGAGCTGCTGCCCAGCGCCGTGGCCGAGGAGGGCAGCTATACCCTCACCATCAGCGTGGCGGGCGTGAATGCCGAAGACGGCAGCGCCGTGACGGCCGACATGGACGTGACCATCCCGCTGGTACAGCCCGAGCGCTTTGAGATTTCCAATGTGACGGCGCCCGACTACCTGACCGCCGGCGTGGACGACGGCAGCGGCTTTACCAGCGTGACGCTGGTGAACAAGGGCAAGGAGACCATCAACAACGTAACGGTATATGTGGAGGGCGAGGGCCTTTCCACCGATATGGGCCGCCAGTATGTGGGCAACATTGCCTCCGGCAGCCAGAACAGTGCCGATTTCAGCATCATCGCCTCCACCCCGGGGCAGATAGACGCCAAAATTGTGGTGGAGTACGAGAACAGCCGGGGTGAGCTGAAAACGCTGGATTACCCCTTTACCATTACCGTGGAGGACTTTAGCGGCGGCGATGACGGCATGATCGACCCGTACCCCATAGACCCGGTGCCCGAAGAGCCTGAAGGGATGCCGGTGTGGGGCTGGGTGCTCATCATTGTGGGTGTGATAGTTGTGGTCGTCATTGTGCTGGTGGTGATACTGAAAAAGCGGAAGGCCAGGAAGGCAGCTGCCGATCTGGAGGACGACAACGATGAAGATTTCTGATCTTTTTCGCTTTTCCGTAGACAACCTGCGCCGCCGCAAGGGCCGCACAGTGCTTACCGTTATTGGCGTGGTGGTGGGTGTTTGCGCCATTGTGGTAATGATGAGCCTGGGCATTGCGGTAAACCTGGCCACCGACGAAATGCTGCAGAACTGGGGCGACTTGACCAAAATAACCGTGCAGAGCTACGGCGCCCAGCAGGGCACGCCCGACCTGGACGATGATATGGTGACCAAGTTCAAAGCCCTGGACCATGTGGTGGCCGCCACCCCGATGTACTACCCCAGCTTCTATGGCTCGGTGACGGCCGGCAACAACAACCGCTACGAGGCCAGCTGGGCCAATGTGATTGGTATGGACGCCGACGCGCTGGAGCCCATGGGCTACGAGCTGGTAACCGGCAACTGGCTGGACGGCCAGAACCTGGGCAAAGATAAAATCCAGGTGATGCTGGGTGTGCAGAGCATCTTCAACTTCACCGACAGCCGCCTGAGCTGGAATAACCCCAACAAACAGAAATACCCTGAGTACGACACCGAGGAAGCCATGTACTCCGGCATTCCGTCCAACCTGCCGCAGTATGACGAAAACGGCACGCTGCTGAACCCCGAGAACTTCTTCTTCGACCCCATGACCAGCAAGCTGACCTACCGCCTGGAGGTGGGGTACGACGACGAGGGAAACCCGAAGTACAAGGACTATGAGCTGGTGGTAACAGGGCTTATCAACTCCAACAACGACTGGGACATCCGCTACGGGGTTGTAATGTCGATGACCGATGTGAAGAAGATTGAGGCCGACTACAAGCGCCTGACCGGGCAGTCGTCCGGCGGCGGCGGCGGGGTGATGTACAGCAGCAGTTTTGGCATGGACACCGGCGACACCGTGAACGTGGGCGGCTACAACAACGTCTATGTGAAGGTGGACAACGTCAGCAACATGCCCGCTGTTGAAAAGCAGATTCGCGAGATTGGCTACCAGCTGTACTCCATGAGCTCCGAGCGTGAGCAGATACAGGGCCAGGTGGCCCAAACCCAGATGATGATGGGCGCGCTGGGGCTGGTGTCCCTTTTGGTGGCGGCGCTGAACATTGCCAACACCATGACCATGGCCATTTACGAGCGCACCAAGGAAATAGGCGTGATGAAGGTGCTGGGCTGCAAGCTGGGCAACATCCGCGAGATGTTCCTGATCGAGTCGGGCGCCATTGGCCTGGTGGGGGGCCTGCTGGGCGTGGTGCTAAGCTACCTGCTAAGCCTGCTGCTCAATTACCTGCCACAGATTATGACTTTCCTGGGCATTGAGGGCAACATTGATATTGCCGGCATGTTTGGCCTGAGCTACATGAGCCAGATGATGCCCGACATGCAGCTTTCCATCATTCCGATATGGCTGGTGGTGGTGGCGCTGGTGTTCGCCACGGTGGTGGGCCTGCTGTCCGGCATTGCGCCGGCCAACCGCGCGGTGAAGATCTCCTCGCTGGAGGCTATCCGCCACGAATAAATTCTGCTATCATTGATAATGATCCACTTCCGGCCCATTTCCGATTTCAACTCCGCCGTTATTGCCATGCGCAGCGGCGAAATGGATGTGGTGTATAACGTCGCGCTTAACGAGCAGGCGGAGTTTGAAGCAGACCCCAACTTCGATACCCAGTCGTTTGACAGGGTGAACGTACAGGGCATTGCCATGAACAACCAGTCGCCCAAGCTTTCCGACGTGCGGGTGCGCCAGGCCATCCTGCATTCGCTCGACAGGGAAAGCATCAATATTATGGTGGCCGAAGGCCGCTACAACACCGATACCTGGACACAGATGCCCAAGATTGGCGAGGGCTACGATGACAGCCGGATAACCAAATATGCGTTTGACCCCGAGAAGGCCAAAGGCCTGTTGGCAGAGGCCGGCTACGATGAAAGCAACCCGCTGACATTGCAGCTGAAATCCCTTTCAAACACCTATGTGCAGCAGTTCAGCACCGCTGTGCAGGCGTCGCTCGCACAGTCGGGCATCGTGGTGGAGGTAGAAGAGCAGGAATCCGCCCTGTGGTTCCAAAGCCTGACCGGCGACCGGGCCAACGCAGAACTGGTGTACATGGAGATTGCCATACAGGAATACTGGGCGCCGCTGATGTACTGGTATGCCTATGATTCCACCGGGTTTTACAACTTCAACAGCATCAGCGTTCCAGAGATAGACGCCATCGTGCAGGATAACCTGCGGCAAGCGGATGTGGCCACGCGCGAAGCGGCCTACGCCGACATGCTGGAAATGCTTTCCAGCCAGGCCAGGGAATGCGTCATCTTCCAGCTGAACGGGTTTGTTGCCACCACCAAAGGGCTTACAACTTACCACGACAATTCCCACATGATCACCTGGCTGGCTGAGGCCACCTGGAGCTGACATGACAAGGCGGGCCGTAAACATTATGGCCTGAGACTACCCATAATAGAATGGCGGCAGGTGCGTTTATCACCTGCCGCCATTCTATGCCCGCGGAAATATGGTTTCCCGAATATCTATGCCAGTTGCTTTTTTATCTCGGCCAGCTCCGCCAGCCACACGGCGGCCGAGGCGTCGCTGGGCATGTGCCAGGCGCCCCGGGGCGACAGGCTTACCCGGCCCACCGCCGGGCCATCGGCCAGGCAGCTGCGCTTGTATTGCTGGGCAAAGAAGCGCCGGTAAAAAACATCCATCCATTTCCAGAGGGTGGCGGTGTCGTAGGTGCCGGCAAAGGCCAGCTTGGCCAGGCGGAAGACTTTGCGCGGGGTAAAAGCCCAGCGCAGCGTGTAGTAGAGGAAGAAATCGTGCAGCAGGTAGGGGCCAACGATGTCCTCGGTTTGCTGGGCGATCTCGCCGTCCTTGGCGGGCAGCAGCTCGGGGCTCACCGGGGTGTCCAGGATATCCTGCAGCACGGCCTGCAGCTCGGGTTTTTGGGCGGCCTCGTGGGCCACCACCTTGCGGATGAGCGTTTTGGGGATACCGGCGTTGACACCGTACATGCTCATGTGGTCGCCGTTGTAGGTGGCCCAGCCCAGCGCCAGCTCAGACAGGTCGCCGGTGCCCACCATCATGCCGTTTTTCTGGTTGGCCAGGTCCATCAGCGTCAGGGTGCGCATGCGGGCCTGGGCGTTCTCAAACACTTCGTCGTGCTGGCTCTCGCTGTGGCCAATGGCGTCAAAATGAGACAGCACGGTGTCCCTGATGTCGATGGTAAGCAGGGTGGCGCCCAGCAGCTGGCACAGCTTTTCGGCGTTGGCCTGCGTGCGCCCCGTGGTGCCAAAGCCTGGCAGGGTTACCGCCAGGATATTGGCCGCCGGCTGGCCCATGGCCTGGAAGGCGCGGGCGGTGGCCAGCAGGGCGAGGGTGCTGTCCAGCCCGCCGGAGATGCCCAGCACGGCGACGTTCTGGCCCACATGCTGCAGGCGCTTGCGCAGCCCGGCCGCCTGAATGTTCAGGATGGTTTCGCAGTGCTCGGCCAGCTTGGCCGGGTTTTGTGTTACAAAGGGGCTTTGGCTGGGTGGCTTGGCCAGCGCTGTCTCGCGCAGCGGCAGCGAAAACCCGATGGTCAGGTAGCCTTCGCCGCCCGCGTCGGGGAAGGCAGTGTCGTACAGGCGGTCGTGCGCAATGCGGCCCAGGTCGATGTCGGCGGTGGTATATTGGGGGCCAAAGGGCTTGGCCTCGGCCAGCAGCGCGCCATTTTCCGCCACCATATTGTGCCCGGCGAACACCCCGTCGGTGGTGGATTCATCCGGGCCGGATTCGGCATAGAGGTAGGCGCATATCAGGCGGGCCGAGTGGCTGCGCACCAGCTCGCGCCGCCTGTTGGCCATGCCGATGGTCTCGTTGTTGGCCGACAGGTTGACAATGACGGTGGCGCCCGCCACGGCGTGGAAGATGGAGGGCGGCGCCGGCACCCACAGGTCTTTGCACACCTCGGCCGCCACAATGAGCGCGGGTTGTTCATCGCAGCGGAACAGCAGCTGGGTGCCAATGGGCACGCCACGCAAAAATCCGGTTTCAAAGCGCTCAATGCCACCAAACGCCGGGCTGAAGAGGCGCAGCTCCTGGAAGCTGCCATGGTTTGCCGGGTGGCTTTTGGGCACCAGGCCCAGCACGTGGCCCTCGCTTAGAATGGCGGCGCAGTTGTACAGCTTGCCGCGGTGCCGAAGCGGCAGGCCCACCACCAACAGCAGCGGCAGGCTGGCGGTGGCCTCGCAAATGGCGCGCAGCCCGGCCTCGGCGGCGTCCAGCAGGGTGGGCTGCTGGAACAAATCGCCGCAAGAATAGCCGGTGATGCCCAGCTCGGGCGTGGCCAGGACGTGCGCGCCGTCCTGCGCGGCCATGCGCGCCGCGTCTGCAATCTGTTGTGCGTTAAAGGCGCAGTCGGCCACCCGCAGTGCGGGAGAAGCGGCCGCCAGCCGGATAAAGCCGTCTCGCATAAGATCCCCTCCAATTGATGTGCTAATTATTTGCTATTAAATACCCATTTTCCCGGCACAGTCTTTTCAGCTTCCGGTTGCCGCCTGTTACAATAAGCATCAGGGCAAAATCCGTGCTATGGCGCTGCTTTTGTCAGCAGCACCACGCACTCCACATGGCGTGTGCGGGGGAACATGTCCACCGGCTGCACGGCCTGCACGGTGTAGCCGTTTTGGCACAGCAGGGCCAGGTCGCGCGCCAGGGTGGCGGGGTTGCAGCTTATCATCACCAGGCGGGGCGGGGCCATGGCGCACACAGCCTGCAGGGTGGCGGCATCCACCCCCTTGCGGGGCGGGTCCAGCGTGACGATATCGGGTCGCAGGCCCTCGCGCGCGAGGCGTTCGGCGGCGGTTTGGGCGTCCTCGCAAAGGAAACGGGTATTGGCAAGGCCCATCTCGCGGGCGTTCAGCCGGGCGCTTTCAATGGACTGGGGCACCGTGTCCACCCCCAGCACCTGCCCGGCGGTGGTGCCCATCGACAGCCCAATGACCCCGGCGCCGCAGTAGAGGTCGAGCAGCACGTCGTCGGCCTTGGGCGCGGCATAATGCTTTAGGGCCCCAAACAGCCGCTCGGCCGCCGGGGTGTTCACCTGGGCGAAGGTGTGTACGCCCAGCCGCATGGGCACACCGGCCAGCACATCGTGAATAACACCGCCGCCATACAGGGTGATGGATTCCGCCCCGGTGACAACGTTGGTGTTATCGGGGTTCAGGTTCAGCACAATGGTCTTTATTTCGGGGAAGGCGGCGGGCAGTTCGGCAACAAGTTGCTCGGCGCCGGGCAATTGGCTGCTGGTAAGCACTAGGCACAGCAGCACATCGCCCGTGGCGTTGCTTTGGCGCAAATAAATATGCCGCACCAGGCCTTGGCGGGTGGTTTCGTGGTAGGGCTGCGCGCCGGCCTGCTGCAGCAGGGCCGCGGTGGCGGCCGCAATTTGGTTCAGCCGCTGGTTTTGCAGCAGGCAGTCATCACAGGGCACCACCTGGTGGCTGCGGGGCGCATAGAAGCCATAAACCAGCGCGCCGTCCCTGCCGGGCTGCACCGGGTACTGCACCTTGTTGCGGTAACGGTTTTCCAGCGGGGAGGGCAGGATGGGCCGTACCGGGGCCTCAATATGGCCGATGTGCAGCAGGGCGTCCTGCACAAAGTGCTGCTTGGCGTTCAGCTCTGCGGCATAACTCAAATGGCGGAAGCTGCAGCCGCCGCAGCGGTTGGCCACGGGGCAGTCCACAGGCTGGCGGCCGGGCCCAGGGTGACCACCTGCTCTATACGCCCATAGGCATACTTCTTTGCGGGCTTTACTATTTTCACACGCAGTTCGTCGCCCACGGCGGCCGCGGGTACAAATACCACCTGCCCATCGTGCCGGCCAATGCCGTTGCCGTCGCTGGACAGTGCGTTTATCGTCAGTGGCACCATTTGGTTCTTCAGCAGCGGCATCAGGGTTCCCCCCGGGCTTGCAGGTAGCGGCTTGGGGGCATGCCCACCGCCTTTTTAAAAACCCGGGAAAAATAGAACTGGTCGGAAAAGCCCACCGAGCAGGCGATCTCCGACATGGAGAGGGAGGTGCTCTCAATAAGCTGGCAGGCCTTTTGCACCCGCCAGTTGGTAAGGTAGGTGATGGGCGGGTAGCCGAACGCCGTCATGAACAGGCGGTACAGGTGGCTGCGGCTGAGGCCCGCCGCCTTGGCAATGTCGTCCACGGTGATATCGCGGGCGTAGTTGAAGTGGATAAAGCGGACCGCTTTTTCCAGATACGGTTCTGGCTGCCCGGCGTCCTTTTCGGCAATGGCAATTTCCTCCAGCAGCAGCGCCACAAACAGGCAAAACAGCCCGGCGCTGCGGGCCCCATGGTGGGCCCGGGTGCCGTGGCCGTCGCACAATGCCTGCAGCGCGTCGCGCAGGGGCCCCGGGTGGGCGGTGTGGTATACCGGGGTGTCGGGCGTAAAAGGCAGGCAACCGGCCAGGCCGCCGGCCTGCGCACCGCTGAAAGCCACCCAGTAGTAAGCCCAGGGGTCGTCCTGGTGGGCGGTATGCCGCACCCGCCGCCCGGGGTGTGCCAAAAACAAGTCCCCACCGGCAATGGCATACTCTGCGTCATCCAGCGTAACATACCCGGCGCCGGAAAGCACAAAATGCAGCAAAAAATGGTCGCGGATGCCGGGGCCCCAGCTGTGGCCCGCAAGGCACTGCTCCAGCCCGCAGTGGTGGATGTCCAGCCCGGCCGCGTGGGGTGCTGGCGGTATGGCGCTCATCAGCGGTTCTTTCAAATAAAACAGTCCTTTGCGTCCCCATATTTGTGGGGAGAAAAATAGTGTATGAAGGGTGCAGCACGCCGTTCATAAATTTAACCGGATTATATATCTCAACTATTATAGCAGGCAGGCCGGCAAAAATCCATATAAAACAGCTGCCCCGCCCTTGTGGCGCCCGAGAAAGAACAGTGTGTGAACATGACAGCTTTCGGCTTTACATCGCAACAAAATGCGATATAATAATAAGTAGAGCGGAGGTGGTGGCCATGCCGATAGCCGGCAAATTGATCCTCGATATCCGAAATGGCGATTATGACCCGGTTTTCCGGGTGCTTTACGGGCCCAAACCGGAACAGATAGCCGCCCAGCGCCAGCGCTACACAGAGGCAATCTACCAGTTTGAGGCTACCTACGAAAGCGGGCGGGAGCTGGAGTTGTTTTCGGTGCCGGGCCGCACCGAGATTGGCGGCAACCACACCGACCACAACCACGGCATTGTGCTGGCGGCGGCGGTGAACCTGGACATCATTGCGGTGGTGGCCAAAAATGCCGAGAATATCGCGCGGGTGCGCTCGCAGGGCTTTCCGGGCCTGGATACAGTAGACCTGTCGCAGCTGCAGCCGGTCATCGAAGAGTCTGGCCGTTCGGCCGGGCTGATACGCGGCGTGGCGGCCGGCATCGCCCAGCGGGGCGGTGTGGTGGGCGGGTTCGACGCCTACACCACCTCCAACGTGCTGCCGGGCAGCGGGCTGTCCAGCTCGGCGGCATTTGAGGTATGCATGGGTGCTGTGCTGAACGGGCTGTACAACCACAACCGTTTTTCGCCGGTGCAGCTGGGTCTTATCGGGCAGGGGGCGGAGAACAACTTTTTCGGCAAGCCCTCCGGCCTGATGGACCAGACCGCCTGCGCGGTGGGCAGCGCCATCACCATAGACCTGAAGGACCCCCGAAACCCGGTGGTGGAGAAGCTGCCCTTCGACCTTGCCAAGGCGGGCTTTGCGCTGGTGATTACCGACACCCGCGGCAACCACGCAAACCTTACCGGCGACTACGCGGCCATTCGCCGCGAGATGGAAAGTGTGGCCGGCTACTTTGGCAAAAACGTACTGCGGGAGCTGCCACAGGACGACCTGATGAAAGCCCTGCCGCAGGTGCGCGCCGCCGAGGGCGACCGCGCCGTGCTGCGGGCCCTGCACTTTTATGCCGAGTGCGACCGCGTTAAGGCCATGGCCCGTGCCATCACCCGGGGCGATATGGAGGTTTTTTTACAGAAGGTGGTAGAGTGCGGGCACTCGTCCTTTGAGTACAACCAGAACGCCTATAGCCCCGGTAGCCCGGAACAGCAGGATTTGCCCGTCGCCCTGGCACTGTCGCAAACGGTGCTAAACGGCAGGGGCGCCTGGCGGCTGCAGGGTGGGGGGTTTGCCGGTACCATCCAGGCCTTTGTGCCCGACGACCTGCTGGACGACTACCGCGCCGCACTGGAAAATGTATTTGGCGAAGGGGCTTGCCACGTGCTGTGGGTGCGCGGCACGGGCTGCACCCAGGTAAGCGCCGACAACCCGTTTGAGCGTTGATGACAACCGCTATTATGCGGCCAGAAGTAGAGAAAGGGTGATGTTCCAACGTGAACTCCAAAACAGTCGGGAGTTCGCGCGAAGCGAATATAAAAAAGGGAGGTTGCAAGATGAGCGGAATGACCAACACAGTTACAGGGCCTGTTTCGTCCGACGTGTTGGGTGGCGTTCTGGCACACGAGCACTTTGTGTTCGGCTACCCAGGCTATGCGGGCGACATCAGCTATGATGCGTTTGACCGTGATGCGTTAACGGCTGAAATGGTTGAGGTTGCCGGAAGAATCAAGGCCCAGGGGATAAGCACCATAGTGGATGCCACCGCCAACGAGTGCGGGCGCGATGTGGAGCTGCTGAAAGACCTTTCCATTGCCACCGGCCTGAACGTGATTTGCAGCACCGGCTATTATTACCAGGGCGAGGGCGCGCCGGCCTATTTTATGTTCAGGGCAGGCGTGGGCTACAATGTGGAAGACGAGATCTACCAAATGATGAAGCGGGAACTTTACGAGGGTGTGGCCAAAACCGGCATTAAGGCCGGCGTCATCAAGCTGGCCAGCAGCCACGGAGAGATTACCCCTTACGAGCAGAACTTCTTCCGCGCCGCCTGGCGGGCGAAGACCCCGGCGTGCGTATCATTACCCACACAACAGCGGGCACCTGCCTGATTGAACAGGCCGATTTTTTCCTGGAGCATAAGGTGAACCCCCGCCAGGTGCAAATAGGGCACTTTTGCGGCTGCACCGATGTGGATGTGCAGAGGAAGGTGCTGGAAAAAGGCTTTTACGTGGCGTTTGACCGCATAACGCAGGACCTTGAAATGATGGGTATGCCCACCGACGACGAACGTTTCCGGTGCCTGACCCAGCTGCTGAAAGACGGGTACGGCGATAAAATCATGTTGAGCTTTGACAAGGTGCAGCATTGGCTGGGGCGGTCTTGGGCTGAAGCGCTGGAACGCCTGGCGCCGCTGATTGGGAAGCAGAAATGGGAAAGCATGGGGGACTATGTGCTGCCCGAACTGCGCAAACGCGGCGTGACGGAAGACCAGCTGCACCACATGCTGTATGAAAACCCCGCGGCTTTTTACGGCGAATAAGCATTTGGACGCATACATGCGGCTGCGTGCAGAATAAGCAGATAAAAATGCCAAACCCCCTTGCATAAAAAGGGGGTTTGTGCTACTATGTTTAGGCGTTGGTGTCTGCTGGCTCCACCAGCAGGGTTATGCATCGCATGAAACGGACAGTCCTCTGCCGGGCCTTTTCCCGGGCATGAATGTTCAATAAAAAAATGGAGGATTGCCAACCATGGACCCGCTGAAGATTATTTCCGAAAGCTCGCTGAAACCCGAGCTGCCCACCTTCCACATTGGTGACACCGTGCGTGTCTCGGTACGTATCAAGGAAGGCGAGCGTGAACGTATCCAGGTGTTTGAAGGAACGGTGATTGCCCAAAAGCACGGCGGCATTTCCGAGACCTTCACCGTGCGCCGCTTTTCCTACGGCGTGGGCGTAGAGCGCGTCTTTCCCATCCATTCCCCCTTCGTGGAAAAAGTGGAAGTGGTGCGCAAAGGCAAGGTGCGCCGGGCAAAGCTGTACTATCTGCGGCAGCGCACCGGCAAGGCTGCCAAGGTCAAACAAAAGCTGTAACCTACCGCAGGGGGCAATACAATTGCCCCCTTTTTCTTTATTATATAAGCTGTTGCAAGCAAATGGAAAGTGGGTGTGCCGGGTATGGAACAAAAACAGCGGGAGCGGAATACCGCCGTGCTGGAATGGTTCGATGCTTTGATTTTTGCGCTGGCCATCGTGCTGGTGGTGCTGCTGTTTATTGTGCGCACCGTGAACGTGGACGGCCTTTCCATGGTGCCCACGCTGGACAATGGCGAGCAGCTTTTAATACGCAGCATTGCCTATACCCCACAGCACGGGGATGTGGTGGTAGTGGACGGATACACCAACTACGGCGCCCCGCTGGTGAAACGGGTGATCGGCCTGGAGGGGGACGTCATAGACATCGACTTTGAGACCGGCGACGTGTTTGTGAACGACCAGCTGCTGGACGAGCCCTACATCAACGACCTGACCCGCCGCCAGTACGACATTGAGTTCCCGGTGGTGGTGCCCGAGGGCAAGGTGTTTTTGATGGGCGACAACCGCATGTATTCCATAGACAGCCGCCACAGCGAGATTGGCTATATTGACGAGCGGGACATTTTGGGCGAAGTGATTTTACGCATTTTCCCCATCAATAAGTTCGGGCTTATCTCGTGAGCGGAGAAAAGCCCAACCGCGCGCCCATCCAGTGGTTTCCCGGGCATATGACGCGCACGTTGCGCAGAGCGAAGGAAAAGCTGCCCCAGGTGGACGCCGTAGTGCAGCTGCTGGACGCCCGCATGCCCCACGCCAGCCTGAACCCCGAGCTGCAGGCGCTTTCTGGAGGCAAGCCGCGCCTGTATGTGATGAACAAGGCCGACCTTGCCGACGAAGCCGTCACCGCGCGGTGGCTGCGCTTTTTCACCGGCGAGGAGATGGGCTGCGTGGCGATAAACAGCAAGGCCAAGGGGTCCTCCGCCAAGGCCAGGCAGGCGGTGGAGGGCGCGCTGGGCGCGCTGTTTGCCAAACGGGAGCGCAAGGGCATGCAGGGCGCCAAAACCCGCCTGATGGTGACCGGTATTCCCAACGTGGGGAAGTCTACCTTTATAAACAACTGGGCCGGCGGCGCGCGCGCCAAGGCGGCCGACCGCCCGGGTGTTACCCGGGGCGAGCAGTGGATAAGCGCCGGCGCGTATGAGCTGATGGACATGCCGGGCGTGCTGTGGAAGCGCTTTGACGATGCCCACACCGCGGTGAACCTGGCGCTCATCGGCTCCATCCCCGACAAGCTTTTGGACACCGAGGAGATTGCGGCCGGCCTGCTGGCACAGTTGGGTGAGCGCTACGCCAAAGAGCTGAACGCCCGCTTCAAGCTGACAGAAGACGATCTTGCCGGCGAGGGCTGGCAGATACTGGAGGCCGTGGGCCGCCGGCGCGGCATGCTGATGGGCGGCGGCGAGGTAGATACCCACCGTGCGGCCATTGTGGTGCTCGATGAGTTCCGCGGCGGCAAGCTGGGCAGGGTATCGCTGGAAACACCGGAGGAGATGGCCGATGGCAAAACAACCGAGTGACCCCCGGCGGCTTTACCAGTTCGACGCCGAGTGGCGGGCCGAAGCGCCGCGGCTGTGCGGCGTGGACGAAGCCGGCCGCGGGCCGCTGTGCGGGCCGGTGGCGGTGGCCGCGGTGATACTGGACCCTGATACGCTGCTGGAAGGGCTGGATGACTCCAAAAAGCTGAACGAAGCCCGCCGGGAGGCGCTGTACCAGCGTATCACCGAGACGGCTATCGCCTGGCAGGTGGTACTGGTGCCGCCCCGGCAGATAGATGAACTGAACATATTACAGGCCACGTTGCTGGGCATGCGGCTGGCGGTAGAAGGGCTGGCCACCACACCAGATTGCGTGCTGGTGGATGGCGACAAGACCCCTCGGCTGCCGCAGCGTTGTGTGGCTGTTACCAAGGGGGACGCGCAGTCGGCGTGCATCGCGGCGGCATCGGTGCTGGCCAAGGTAACGCGCGACCGCCACATGGTGGAACTGGATAAGCAGTACCCCCAATACGCGCTGGCCCAGCACAAGGGCTACCCCACCAAGCTGCACTATGAATTGTTGGAGCAGCACGGCCTGCAGCCTTTTTACCGCAAAAGCTTTTTGAAGAAAAGGGGCCTGGCGTGACCCGCCGGCAAACGGGTGCGCAGGGCGAGGCCCTGGCGGCCGAGCACTATGCGCAAGACGGCTACACCCTGCGGGAAAGCAACTACCGCACCCGCCACGGCGAGCTTGACCTGATACTGGAGAAAGACGGCCTGCTGGTGTTTGCCGAAGTGAAAACCCGCGCCCCGTCTGCGCGGGTTTCCGGCCGCGAGGCGGTAGACGCCCATAAGCAGCGCAAGCTGATACTGGCGGCACAGCACTATCTGCAGCAGCACAAGCTGGGGGAGCCTTTTATCCGTTTTGATGTGGTGGAGGTGGAGCTGCCCGCTGCCGGGCTGCCGGCTATCCATCGCATTGAGGACGCGTTCGGCCTGTGAGTGGAGGGCGCTGCATGCTGTGCTTTTGGAAGTGCATCCGGCAATAATTCTTATGCCTGCCGACAGGCAATTTTGCACGATTTTTTGGCTGAATTATTGGATGGTGTTGACATGAGTTCAACGGTACGTCTATGCGGCCAAAACTTCCGCATTCCTGCGTTGTCCATTTTCGCGCCAAGCGCCGGGCTTTGCCCGGTTGCGCTCCGAAACAGCGCTGCGGCGCCAGTCAATCGCAACCCACCAAGGGTTGCTCAATCGTCCGCCTTGGACTGCGAAAATTTTGGCCGCAAATCCAACGCATTTCATCTCATGTCAACACCATCTAGTAAGTTTCTCGCAATTAATTTTTCGGAGGGGACCATGGAATACACCAGCACACGCGACAATGCCCGCAAAGCCACCAGTGCCGAAGCCATTGTGACAGGCCTGGCGCCGGACGGCGGGCTGTTTGTGCCCACCAGCCTGCCCAAAATGGATTTTTCCGCCCTGCAGGGCCTGAGCTACACGGATACCGCCCTGCAGGTGCTGCAGCAGTTTTTAACTGACTACGACGCGGCTTTCCTGCAAAAAGCCCTGGCCGAAAGCTACGGCGCGGGCTTTGGCGGCAAGGTGGGCGAGCTGGTGCGGCTGGACGACAGCCTCTACAGCCTGGAGCTGTGGCACGGGCCGACGGCGGCCTTTAAAGATTATGCCCTGCAGCTGATGCCACGCTTGCTGGTACAGGCCAAAACCATGCTGAACGACACCAGCGAAACACTGGTGCTGGTGGCCACGTCGGGCGATACCGGCGGCGCGGCGCAGGCTGGCTTCCAGGATGTGCCGGGCACCAAAATCACGGTGTTTTACCCCGAAGACGGCACCAGCGAGCTGCAGCGGCTGCAGATGGTGACCCGGGAAGGCGGCAATGTGGGCGCCTACGGGGTGCATGGCAACTTTGACGACGCCCAACGGGGCGTGAAAGCCGCCTTTGTAGACGCCGCGCTGGCCGCCGCGCTGGCCGCAAAGAACAAGAAGCTCTCCAGCGCCAACTCCATAAACTGGGGGCGGCTGGTGCCGCAGGTGGTTTACTATGTTACCAGCTACCTGAAGCTCTGCGAGGCAAAGCGCATCCGCTATGGCGATTTGATAGACTTCTGCGTGCCCACCGGCAACTTTGGCGACATCATGGCCGGGTGGTATGCCAAGGGCATGGGCCTGCCCATTGGCCGGCTGATTTGCGCATCGAATAAGAACAACGTATTGACGGACTTTTTGGAGGCCGGCCACTACAATGCCAAGCGGCCTTTCCACAAAACCAGTTCACCGTCGATGGATATTGTGGTGTCCTCCAATTTGGAGCGGCTTTTGTGGCATACCTGTGGCAGCGATGCCACCGTGCGCGCCTGGATGGCCGACCTGGCCGAAAACGACGGCTATCAGGTGCCGGCGGAGCAGATGGAACGCATCCGCGAGACATTCTCGGCTGGCTGGGCCGACGAAGCCGCTGTGTACGATGAGCTTTGGCAAGTGTACCAGGAGCACCACTACCTGGCCGACCCCCATACCGCCGTGGCGTTGCGTGTGTGCAGGGAAACCCCCGCCGGCGACGGCCGCCCGGTGGTGGTGCTGTCCACCGCCAGCCCCTATAAGTTTAGCCGGGACGTGTTGCGCGCGCTGGGCCAACCGGTGGCCGAGGATGAGTTTGCAGCGGTGCGCGCCCTGGAGGCTTTCAGCGGGGTGCCCGCGCCACAGTCGCTGGCCACACTGAGTGAAAAGCCGGTACGCTTTACAGATGTAATTGACGCCAGCGCGATTGTTGGCGTGCCGCTTACCCTGTAAAAATGGAGGCGGCATGGCACTTTATGCAATAGGCGATTTGCATCTCTCGCTGGGCGCCGACAAACCCATGGATATTTTCCCTGGCTGGCAGGGCTATGTGGAGCGGCTGAAAGCCCACTGGGAGGCGCTGGTGCAGCCGCAAGACACCGTGGTGCTGGCGGGCGATACTTCCTGGGCGATGCAGCTGCAAAACACCGTGGAGGATTTCTCTTTCATTCAAAGCCTGCCCGGCCAAAAGCTTATTTTGAAAGGCAACCACGACTACTGGTGGGCCACCCGCACCAAGATGGAAGCGTGGTGCGCACAAAACGGGTTTGACAGCCTGCACATTTTGCACAACAACAGCGTAATGGCGGACGGTATGGCGGTGTGCGGTACCCGCGGCTGGATGGTGGACTCGGAGGCCCCACCCGACCAGAAGGTGATGAACCGGGAGGCTGGCCGCCTGCGGGCGTCGCTAGAGGACGCCGCGAAGCAGGACCCGGGCGCCGAGCGGGTGGTATTCCTGCACTACCCGCCGCTGCATCAAAACGGTGTGGCGGGGGATATTGTGGCGCTGCTGCAGGAATTTGGCGTGCGGCGCTGCTACTACGGGCACTTGCACGGGGTGGCCATTCGCTATGCGGTACAGGGTGTGGTGGCCGGCATTGACTACAAGCTGATAAGTGCCGACGCACTGGGGTTTTGCCCGATGCGTATTTACAATAATGTCAATAATATCGGGGAATAATGCGCCCAAATTGGCCCGGCCAGAGTGTATAATGTATATAAAGGCGGCAGGGCCATGGCCCGGCTATAAAATCATGGCTTTAAAATAGGATAGCAATATTGATAATTCTATGCTATACTGACTTGTAATTCTCAATTTGGAGGAACCATAAATGAAACTGAACAAGGCTGAAAAAACCGGTGCCAACACGCACGAGCTTGAGATTTTGATTGAGCCGGCGCAACTGAAGGATGCTATCTCGGCGGTTTACCGGCGCGATGCGAAGAAGTACAATGTGCCTGGCTTCCGCCGGGGGCATGCCCCGCGTAATCTCATTGAAAAAATGTATGGCGCCGATGTCTTCCATTTCGATGCCGTGAACGACCTGTTCCCCCAGGTGTATGAAGAGGCGTTGAAGGAAGCCAGCCTTGAGCCCATCAGCCAGCCGCAGGTGGAGCTGGACACCATCTCCCTGGATGACGGCGCGGTGCTGAAAGCCGTGGTTATTGTGGCGCCGCAGCTGGAGATTGGCAACTATACCGGCCTGGAGGCCACCCGTTTTGTGGAAACGGTGGAGGATGCCGTGATGGACACCGAGCTGGAACGGATGCAGGAGCGCAACGCCCGCCTGCTTACCCGTGAAGGCCCCGCCCAGGACGGCGACATAGCCGATTTGGACTACGAGGGCTTTTCGGACGGCGTGCCCTTTGACGGCGGCAAGGGCGAGCACTTCAAGCTGACGCTGGGTTCCGGCCAGTTCATCCCCGGCTTTGAGGAGCAGGTGGTGGGCCACACCGCCGGCGAGGAATTTGACATCAACGTGAGCTTCCCCGAGGAGTACCACGCCGAAGACCTGGCCGGCAAGCCGGTGGTCTTTAAAATAAAGCTGCATGAGGTGCAGTATAAAGAGCTGCCCGAGCTGGACGACGAGTTTGCCAAGGACGTGAGCGACTTCGACACGCTGGACGAGCTGAAAAAGGATATCCGTGAAAACCTGCAAAAGCAGCTTGACGAGCAGGCCGACATGGAGATGGAAAACCAGCTGATCGAGCAGATTGTGGAGACCATCGAGGGGGAGATCCCTGAGGTGATGTACGAGAACCGCATCGATGACATGGTGCGGGACTTTGAGTTCCGCCTGCAGCAGCAGGGCATGAACCTGGAGACCTACATGCAGTTCTCCGGCATGGATGACGCCGCCTTCCGCGAGGGCTTTAAAGAGCAGGCCGAAAAGCAGGTGAAGATGCGCCTGGCGCTGGAGGCCGTGGTGCGGCTGGAGGGCATTGTTGCCACTGAAGAGGACATTGAGGCCGAGATTGCCCGCATTGCCGAACGCTTTGGCATGGAGGCCGACCAGGTGCGCAACCTGATGCCCAGCGAACAGATTGCCAAGGACCTGGCCGTGAACAAGGCCGTAGACCTGGTGAAGGAAAAAGCCAAGGTGACCGACAAGCCCAAGGAAAAAGAACCTGCCGAAGGCGAGAAAAAAGCGCCGGCCAAAAAGCCCGCCGCTAAAAAAGCACCGGCCAAAAAGGCGGCAAAAACCACCAAAAAAGCCGATGAAAAACCGGAAGACGCCAAGGCTGAAGCAGCCGTGGAACAGACCGAGGGCTAAACCAGACATTTTTCTATAAAATACGCCGTATTTTACCACTATAATCAAGCGAGCAGCAACGGAGGAAAGATTTTGGCCAGTTTGGTACCTTATGTGGTGGAACAGACCGCCAGAGGAGAACGCTCCTACGACATATACTCGCGGCTTTTGAATGACCGCATCATTATGCTGAGCGACGAGGTGAACGATACCACGGCCAGCCTGATTGTGGCGCAGCTGCTTTATTTGGAGGGGCTTGATCCCGACAAGGACATCAGTCTCTACATCAACAGCCCGGGCGGGTCCATCACCGCCGGCATGGCCATCTACGACACCATGCAGTACATCAAGAGTGAAGTATCCACCATCTGCTTTGGCATGGCGGCCTCCATGGGGGCTTTCCTGCTGGCAGCCGGCCAGAAGGGCAAGCGCATGGCGCTGCCCAACAGCGAGATCATGATCCATCAGCCGTCCGGCGGCGCACAGGGCCAGGCCAGCGATATCAAGATTATGGCCGAGCGCATTTTGAAGATGCGCCAAAAACTGAACGTGCTGCTGGCGGAGGCTACCGGCCAGCCGCTGGAAGTGGTGGAACGCGATACCGACCGCGACCATTTTATGAGCGCGGATGAAGCCAAAGAATATGGCCTGGTGGATAAAATACTGGTGCCACGCTAACCAGAGTGCGCTTTTAAATCTCCAAAATGCACAAGTTCGGCATCTGCGCCGCCGTTTCTGCGTTGTTTTCCCTTGCAAACCCCCAGGTTTGCCGCGGCAAAACGCCTTGAACCGCCAGCAAATCTGCTCGGCTCTGTGTATCTCCCTGATTAAAAACACACCCCAAGGCGGCTACAGCGGCAAGCCAGCTACAGACAAAGGAGAAATATGGCTACAACAAGCAAAGGCGGAACAGGCAAAGAAAAAGCATTGATATGCAGCTTTTGCGGGAAGTCCCAGGACGATGTGGAGCGCATGATCATTGGCCCGGGTGTGAATATCTGCAACGAGTGCATTGAGCTTTGCTACTCTTTGCTGGGTAATGACGACGACGACAAGTACCAAAGCGAACCGGCCAAGGCCCGCCCGCGCGCCAGCCAGCCGCCTTTACGGCATGAGATCACCGTGCTGACGCCGCAGGAGATCAAGTCTGGCCTGGATCAATACGTGATAGACCAGGACGACGCCAAGATGGTGCTGGCGGTGTCGGTGTACAACCACTACAAGCGCATTTTAACGCCCCACATCGACGATGTGGAGCTGCAGAAGAGCAACGTGCTGCTGCTGGGCCCCTCGGGCGTGGGCAAAACGCTGCTGGCCCAAACCCTGGCCAGCATGCTGGGCGTACCGTTCGCCATTGCCGACGCCACCACCCTTACCGAGGCCGGCTACGTGGGCGAGGATGTGGAAAATATCCTGCTGAAGCTGATACAGGCGGCCGATTACGACGTGGAGCGCGCCGAGCGGGGCATCATCTATATTGATGAGATCGACAAGATTACCCGCAAGAGCGAGAACCCCTCCATCACCCGCGACGTGGGCGGCGAGGGCGTGCAGCAGGCACTGCTGAAGATACTGGAGGGCACGGTGAGCAACGTGCCGCCCCAGGGCGGGCGCAAGCACCCGCAGCAGGAGTTTATCCAGATCAACACCAAGAACATCCTGTTCATCTGCGGCGGCGCGTTCGACGGCCTGGACAAGCTGATTCAAAAGCGCACCGATACCTCGGCGCTGGGCTTTGGCGCCACCCTGCGTGAAGACCCCAAAAAGGCCCGCCACACCCTACTGGCCAAGGTGGAGCCGGACGACATCGTCAAGTTTGGGCTGATACCCGAGCTGGTGGGCCGCATCCCGGTTATCACCGTGCTGGACGCGCTGGACGAAAAGGCGCTGGTGCGTGTGCTGAAGGAGCCCAAGAACAGCCTGCTGAAGCAGTACAAGATGCTGTTCCACATGGACAACGTGGAGCTGGAATTTACCGACGGGGCCCTGCACGCGGTGGCCAAGAAGGCCATAGCCATGCAGAGCGGCGCCCGTGGGCTGCGCAGCATTATGGAAAAAACGCTGATGAGCGTGATGTATGAGATCCCCAGCGACCCCACCATCATCAAAGTGGTGATAAACGAGAAGGTGGTGGACCAGAACGCCAAACCCAAGCTGGAGTACGGCGCGGTGCGCAAACGCTACAAAAACAATAACGGGCCCACCGCGCTAAGCGGCTGAGGCTGAAAAGGGCAGGGGGTGAAAACCGCCTGCCTGTTTTGTCGGTTGGTGCCATGTGGTTTCACTTGCTTTATTCACATTTATTGTGTATAATAAATTCATATTAGCAGATGAACGTGATGAGTGCTAATTCGACAGTTTGACGTTTCGATTTTATAATAAACGCGTATAAACGAATTTAATATTCCATACTGCGTTTGTGTGGTTTGTGATTGCCAGTCATAAACCGGCATTTAAACCAGCGGTGGGATGATTGTGGGCACGGGACGCTATCAAGGCGTTTTTTGCCCATTCGTTTACAAAGGGAGCGGTGAAATGGCCGAAAAAGTAAAAGTTAAGTTAAAAGGCGGCAGCGAGACCGTGCGCCTGCCGGCAATAGCCCTGCGCGGGCTGGTGGTTTTCCCGGGCAACATCATCCATTTTGAGGTGGGCCGGGCGAAATCCATTGCCGCAATAGAATGGGCTATGACCAATGGCAACAGCGTTTTTTTGGTGACCCAGAAAGACATGGACGTGGACAGCCCCGAGATTGCCGACCTGTATGACTATGGCGTGGTGGCCGAGGTAAAGCAGCTGCTGCGCATCTCGGACGACTTGGTGAAGGTGATTGTGGAGGGGCGGTACCGCGCCAAGCTGGTAACGCTGGAGAGCAGCGGCAGCTTTTTGCTGGCCACCACACGCAGCGCGCCCGTGCGGCCTATCCGTGCGCAGGACGCCGCCCACGGCGAAGCACTGCTGCGCAGCATCAAGGAGACCTTTGAAAAGTTTTTGACGCTGAACCCCCGCCTGCCCAAGGACGTGGTGTTCACCATCCTCACCGGGGACAACGCCCAGTTCCTGTCGGAGTATATCCCCGCCAACCTGATGTTCAAGTACACCGACAAGCAGGATGTGCTTTCTACCACATCGCTGCTGGAACGCCTGGAAAAGATACTGAACCTGCTGCAAAACGAGAGCAAGATCATGACCATCGAGAAGGATATCCAGGAGAAGGTATCCGAGCAGATGGACAAAAACCAGCGCGATTACTACCTGCGGGAGCAGATGCGTGCCATTGCCGGGGAGCTGGATGAAAGCGAAGACACCCGCGGCGAGGCCGAGCGTTACCGCGAGAAGATATTGGAGCTGAAACTGCCGCAGGAGGCTGAGGAAAAGCTGCTGAAGGAGGCCGACCGGCTGTCCCGCATGCAGGGCAGCAGCCAGGAGGCGGCGGTGATTCGCACCTATCTGGACACCTGCGTGGAGCTGCCCTGGAACACCGAGACGGTGGACAACCTGGACATCAAAAAGGCGGAGGCCACCCTGAACCGTGACCATTATGGTATGAAAAAGGTGAAGGAGCGTATTCTGGAGCTGCTGAGCGTACGCAAGCTGGCGCCCGAGGTGAAGAGCCAGATCATCTGCCTGGTGGGCCCGCCGGGCGTGGGCAAAACATCCATCGCCCACTCCATAGCCGACACGCTGGGCCGCAAGTATGCCCGCATGAGCCTGGGCGGTGTGCGCGACGAGGCCGAAATTCGCGGCCACCGGCGCACCTATATCGGGGCGATGCCCGGCAAGATCATCAGCGCCATAAACACCGCCAAAAGCCGCAACCCGCTGCTGCTGCTGGATGAGATTGACAAGCTGGCCAGCGACTTTCGCGGAGATCCGGCCGCCGCGCTGCTGGAGGCGCTGGACCCCGAGCAGAACAAAACCTTTAAAGACCATTACCTGGATATTCCGTTCGACCTGAGCGACGTTCTTTTCATCACCACGGCGAACGACCTGGGCACCATTCCGCGGCCGCTGCTGGACCGTATGGATGTGATTGAGCTGTCCAGCTACACCCGGGTGGAGAAGTTCAACATTGCCAAAAAGCACCTGCTGCCCAAGCAGCTGGTAAAGAATGGCCTGAAGGGCAAGGTGAAGCTGACCGACACCGCGCTGTACGCGCTGATAGACAGCTACACCCAGGAGGCCGGCGTGCGCAACCTGGAGCGTGCCATCACCGAGGTGCTGCGCAAATGCGCCAAGACGATTGCCGCCGGCGAAAAGGAGAAGGTGACCGTGAGCGCCCAGAACCTGGAGCAGCTGCTGGGGCCCAAGCGGGTGAAGCCGTCCTTCTTCAACAAAGCCAACGCCATTGGCATTGCCAACGGCCTGGCCTGGACCAGTGTGGGCGGCGAGATACTGCCCATCGAGGTGCAGATTACCGAGCACGGCAGCGGCAAGCTGGAGCTGACCGGCTCTCTGGGCGACGTGATGAAGGAAAGCGCCCGCCTGGCCATTACCTACGCCAAGGCAAAGGCTGGCGAATTTGACTTCGACCCGACCGTCTTCAAGGACGCCGACATCCACATCCACGCGCCCGAGGGCGCCGTGCCCAAGGACGGCCCGTCGGCCGGTATTACGCTGGCCACGGCGCTGCTCAGCTGCCTGTCCGGCCGGCCGGTGCGCTCCGACGTGGCCATGACCGGGGAAATCACCCTGCACGGCCTGGTGCTGCCCATAGGCGGCCTGAAGGAAAAGAGCATGGCGGCTTACCGCGAGGGCATGAAGCAGGTGCTGATTCCGAAGGACAACCTGTCTGACCTGTACGACGTGGACGACGAGGTGAAGGAACACATTGAGTTTGTGCCGGTGGGCAATTTGGAGGAGGCTTTTGCCGTGTCCATGCTGCCGGCCGGGCCCAAGAGGCGCAAGAGCGGAGGGCAAGGCAGCCGGCCACGCACCAAAACCGCGCCCAAACCCCCGGTGAAAGCCCCGGCCGAAGAGGCAGGGAAAGAACTGCCGCAATAATTAACAACCAATTGAACCTGGCGGGGCTTTGGCCCTGCAATGGGAATCGGGGAAGCTGCAGTGGCCCCGATTCCCTGTTATGTGTGGGCATGCGGAGATAAACAACCGTACCGCAGGCCAAAATCAAAGTGGCAATTTAGACGCATAGATGGTATGATGGTAAAGCGGTTTTTACACCGAGCGAAGGAAATGGAGGGGAACGCATGGATTGCCCGGACTTCAATAAAGCGGCATTCGGCGCGGCCTATGGTTTGGCCAGGCAGCTACCGGCCTCCAGCCTGCCGGAGTTTGTTTTCGCGGGGCGCTCCAATGTGGGCAAGTCCTCGCTCATCAACAAGCTGTGCAACCGCAAGCGGCTGGCCCGGGTAAGCGGCACGCCCGGCAAAACGGCCACCATCAACTTCTATGGGGCGGGCGAGGCTTATCTGGTGGACCTGCCGGGCTATGGCTATGCCAAAACCTCGGGCGCCGAGCGCCGCCGCTGGGACGAGCTGATCAACGGCTACTTTGCCGGCGCGCGGGACATTCGCCTGATGATGCAGCTGCTGGACTGCCGGCATCCGCCCTCAAAAGACGACATGCAGATGCTGGAATACCTGGCGCACTACCAGATACCTTTTGTAGGGGTGCTGACCAAGGCCGATAAGTTTAAGCCCTCGCAATATGCCAGAATTATCGAGGAATTTACCGGCATTTTAGCCCCATTTGACTGCCGGCAGGTGGTGTTGACCAGTGCGGAAAAGGGACTGGGAATCGCCGAATTGCAGGCCGCGATGCAGCAGGCGGGTGTAGCGCCGAAAACGGTAGAAGAAGAACAGGCGGCCAACACAGATGCGGATTAAGATGGCAGACAAGCGAAGGAGCGCCCATGGCCTACCAGGATTTTGCCTATTGGTATGATAGCCTGAATACCGAGGCCGATTACGACCGCCTTGCGGACGAGATGGTCACGCGGTTGGCCCGGCATGGCGTACCGAACGGCATTGTGGCCGACCTGGGCTGCGGCACCGGCGAGTTGTGCCTGCGCCTGGCTGCCCACGGCTATGACATGATTGGCGTGGACGCCTCGCCCGACATGCTGAGCGTCTTCCGGGAAAAAGCGGCGGAGCAGGGCAGGGGGGATATCCTGCTGCTGTGCCAGGATTTGGCAAAACTGGATTTGTACGGCACCATCCGTGCGGCGGTGTCCAGCTTTGATACGCTGAACCACCTGGATGAAAAAGCACTGGCGGAAACGGTGGAGCGTGTGGCGCTTTTTATGGAAAAGGGCGGCGTTTTCATTTTTGACGTGAACACCCCCCACAAGCATGCCCATGTGCTGGCAAACAACGTGTTTGAGATAGAGACCGGGCCACAGACCCGCTGCGTGTGGGAGAACCGGTACGACCCTGAACAGCAGGCGACACACATATCGGTAACCGGCTATGAAAGGGCGCAGATGGTTTTTCGCGAGCGGTTCATCGAGTATGCCCACATGCCCGATAAATTGGCCGAAATTCTGCAAAAAAATGGGCTGAAAGTACTGGAGCAGTGTGATGGAGAGCGTTTTGGCCCCGTGCTGCCAACCAGCCAGCGCCTGCTGGTAACAGCCAGAAAAATATAAAACAATTTGAATAATAACTTTATAATATAAGGAATATAAGCAATGGATAATATGGTACGTGCACTTTCAGAGAGTGGCGGCATCGTGGTTTGCGCGCTGGACTCCACCGAGGTCGTTAAGGAGATGGAACGCCTGCACCAGCCCAGCGCGGTGGTGTCGGCGGGGCTGGGCCGCCTGCTTACGGCGGCGTCGCTGATGGGCAGCTGGCTGAAAAACCCGCAGGACAGCCTGACATTGCGCATTGATGGCGGCGGGCCGGCAGGCGTGCTGGTGGCGGTGTCGGACGGTGACGCCAACGTGCGCGGATACGCTGGAAACAATGTGGTGGAAATACCGCTGCGCGCCGACGGTAAGCTGGATGTGGGCGGCGCGGTGGGCCATGAAGGCACGCTTTCGGTGATGAAAGACCTGGGGATGAAAGAGCCGTATATCGGGCAAACACCGCTGGTAAGCGGGGAGATTGCCGAGGATATCACCGCCTACTACGCCGCCAGCGAGCAGACACCAACCGTATGCGCGCTGGGCGTGCTGGTAAACGCCGACCTTTCTATCCGCCGGGCCGGGGGCTTTTTGCTGCAGCTGATGCCGGGCGCGCTGGAAGAGGAAATTACCGCCGTGGAAAAGAATGTGGCGGAGATGCTCTCCGTTACCGATTTACTGGAAAATGGCGGCACCCCGGAAGACATGGTGCATCTTGCCCTTAAAGGGCTGGGGCCGGAAATACTGGAAAAACGCACGGTTGAATACCGCTGCACCTGCAGCCGGGAACGTACGCAGGACATACTGGCCAGCCTTGGCGCCGACGAACTGGAAGCCATGCGGCAGGAAAACCCCGCCGTGCAGGTGGAATGCCATTTTTGCAACAAAGTGTATGAATTTGATATTAACGGAATATCGCAGAAAATTAAGTAATGATTTACCGCCGACAGCCTTGACAAAAGGTGGCACATCATGTAAAATTAATATCGCCGCGCTGCAAATGGCGTGGCGTGTATGCGGCCATAGCTCATCTGGTAGAGCGCCACCTTGCCAAGGTGGAGGTAGCGAGTTCGAGCCTCGTTGGCCGCTCCATTTTCGATAATTCCATCTGCATATTTGGTGGGTTTATCGCATGCCGCCGCCCAGCGGCGGTATCTCGCGCTTGGCAGTGAAACCCGCTGCCCATTGCTTGACAAGCAGATGCCGCGCGTGGTATTATCAGGGGGTCGGTTTTTGGGAGCATAGCTCAGCTGGGAGAGCACTTGCCTTACAAGCAAGGGGTCACAGGTTCGAGCCCTGTTGTTCCCACCATCCAATGAATCGTCAAAAATGCCGGGCATTTTTGACAGATGGAATGCACGTCGCACAAAGATAGCCAGACCAGCAGCCATTTTTTGCAGTTGCGACGTTTGTACGGCCCGGTAGTTCAGTTTGGTTAGAACGCCAGCCTGTCACGCTGGAGGTCGTGGGTTCGAGCCCCATCCGGGTCGCCATTTTCCTTTTGGTTCCACTTGTTCCAAAT
>JAAYCI010000038.1 GCA_012729855.1 Oscillospiraceae bacterium | reverse complement strand
GGCCACCTACCACCTGTGCCGCTGCGGCCACTCGGACGACAAACCCTTTTGCGACGGCAGCCACGAGGCCGTAAGCTTTGAGGGCGAGGAGACCGCCGGCCACCCCCGCTACCGCGACAACTGCAAGGTGTACGAGGGCGGCGAGGTGAACCTGCTGGACAACGAAAGCCTCTGCGCCTCCATGCGTTTTTGTGACCGCGGCAAGGGCGTGTGGCAGGCGGCCATTGACTCCGCCGACCCCGCCAGCCGGGACCTGGCCATTGAGGAGGCCTGCGCCTGCGCGGCCGGCCGCCTTACCATTGTAAAAAAGGACGGCACCCCGGTGGAACAGGGACTGCCGCAGGAAATAAGCCCCATAGAGGACACCGCCGCCAGCCGGCGCGGCCCGCTGTGGGTGAAGGGCGGCGTGCAGCTGGAGGGCGCAGACGGCACCCTGTACGAGGTGCGCAACCGCATGACCCTTTGCCGCTGCGGCGAGAGCGACAACATGCCCTACTGCGATATCTCCCACATGCGCTGCACCCACATGGAGGGCTTTGACGACTGAGTTGCAGCCGGCATAACGCCCCGCCGTTGGGCAAAACCCGATTTGTAACATAACGCATAACGCGGGGCAGTGGCCATAACAGCCACTGCCCCGCGTTACCTTGCAAAGCCATTTAACTACAGCAGCGCTTCAATATCCGCCTCAAGCTGTTCCGGCCTGTAAGCCGGCGAATAACGCGCCACCACGTTGCCGTCCTTGCCAATCAGGAACTTGCCAAAGTTCCACTTGATGTCGCCCGCTTTGGCGCGGGGCTTCAGCAGCTTTACCTTTTTTTCAAAGGCCTGGCTCTCCGCGTCGCCCTTGTCCTCCGGCGCCTGCTGCCGCAGCCAGACGTAAAGCGGGTCGGCGTTCTTCCCGTTTACGTCAATTTTGGCAAAGCGCGGGAAGGTGGTGCCGTAATTCAGCGTGCAAAACGCGGTGATCTCCTCGTCGCTGCCCGGCGCCTGCCCCATAAACTGGTTGCAGGGAAAATCCAGAATCTCAAAGCCTTTGTCCTTCAGCTTCTTGTACAGGGCCTCCAGCGCCTCGTACTGGGGCGTTAGCCCGCATTTGGTGGCGGTGTTCACCACCAGCAGCGCCTTGCCCTTGTAGTCGGCCAGCGAAACCACCTCGCCCACGTTGTTTTTCACGGTAAAATCGTAAAGTGTCATGGCGTTTTCTCCTTTGCTTTTAAGCGTTATTGCAGCCCGTTCAAATAACCCACACAAACCTCATCCGCGTAAGATGCAAATGGCCTTTCAGCCGCGGTCCTGTTCCAGCTTGGCAGTCTCCTGCCTGTCCTCCATCTGGCCCAAAAGCTTATACAAAAGCCCGTAGAGCGTGCCCGCTTCCTCGGCACTTAAATCCACACATTCCCCCATACGCGCGGGAATTTGCAGCGCTTTTTCCCGCAGGGCCTCCCCCTGCGGCGTAAGGGTAACCACCAGGTGGCGCTCGTCCTGGGCGGAACGCGCGCGCGTAAGCAGCCCCTGCTTCTCCAGCTTTTTCAGCAAAGGCGTCAGCGTGCCGGAATCCAGGTACAGCGCCGCGCCCAGTTCCTTCACACCCACCTGCCTGCGCTCCCACAGCACCATCATGGTAATATACTGCGTGTAGGTGAGGCCCACCTCGGCCAGGAAGGGCGTGTAGAGCTTCACAATACCACGCGCCGCCGCATACAGCGGGAAGCACAGCTGGTTTTCAAGCTTTAGGGGATCCACAGACATACCTCCAAAATGTATGTTCTTGAATAATGCCACTATAGCACTATTCTCATATTAAATCAAGTGCAATTTAATTTTATAAAATTTATAAACCGGGACTTTTGTGTACAGGTTATGCTATAATGAAATCCCTACGCTGTTGGGTAAAAAAGGAGCGTGAAAATGGCAGATATAGCAAACAGCACCACCCCATGGCCGGAAGAAGCCATGAAAGCCTACCGCTGGCTGGATGAAGCCCTGCTAAAGCAGCCGGCCACCGATAAAGAGTTCCAGCCCGCATGGCAGGCCTACAAATACCTGCTAAAGGGCAAAATGTACGCGTTTATCGGCGCGAACGACAACAACGGCCGGCCTATCCTCACCCTGAAGCTGGAGCCCGCTTTCAGCGACATGTTGCGCCGGGAGTATGCCGACATTGTGCCCGGCTACTACATGAACAAGGTACACTGGAGCACCGTATACCTGGACGGCGCGGTGCCGCAGGATGTTCTGGCCGACATGGTGCAGGCCGCCCATAAAACGTTGCTGGCTTCGCTTGGCAAAAAAGCACAGCGGGAGATACTGGGCGAATAGAAATACCCATAAACTGTCCTTATACTAAAACCACTTCAAAACCGATACGGTTTTGAAGCCGCGCGAGAGAATCGCGCGGGACCGCCCGCAGGGCGGTTTGGTTGCCGTTCATAGTCAAACGCACACCCGCAGGCTGTGCTGGCAGGCTTCGCCTGCCGCCTTGAAAACCGTATCGGTTTTCAAGTGGTTTGACTATATATTCAAAAGCTGGCGGCCATAACAGCCACCAGCTTTTGCGTTGTAGCTATCAAAAAAACATGCGCAAATACCCCTAAATCATCTTATGAAACAAAACCGTCTTTTCCTTAAGCGATATTTTCCCAACCTGATAACCGTATTGCGTCAATTCTTTTTTGTAATTCAAAAACGCGTGGTCTATCTCAATGCCAGCAACGTCTTTTATCGTCTCAAAGGTCAGTTTCAGTTCGGGCGCGCCGCTTTTTTGCACATATGCCCACAGTGCGTCATATTTACTCACTGCTTTCACCCCACTAGGGCAAATCCAGGCTGGCCACCCAAGCGGCCAGCACGTCTTTGCCCGCCCCACTGCCAAGCACCTTGCCCACTTTCCATATGGCCGTGCCCGAAACAGAGGGTTGCAGCTTTTCCAGCGTGTTGCCCAGCCCACTTGGTCTGACCCCGTAGAATGTACACAGATGAAGAGTTAGAGAATTTGGTAAAATTGCTTTGAAAGGAAGGTGTACAGAAATGGGGAAACAGAACTACACGGCAGAACAAATCATCGTAAAATTGCG
>JAAYCI010000037.1 GCA_012729855.1 Oscillospiraceae bacterium | reverse complement strand
GTGCCGATATCGGCCTGAAAACGACCGAGCGGCAACCTCTGTTTCGCTACGCTCCACTTCGGTTGCCGCTCAGGGATAGGTTCCGCACTAACATTGTGATTGGTACAAAAAACGGGGGCAGCTCAATCGCCATAGAAAAGCAAATGGAAGTCTGCCCCGTCATGGCCGTTATTTGTGGCACTCCCCGCAATAATAGTTTCCACAAAAATGATACGGCATCTGCACTGAATATGCAATGGCGGCTCTTCGAGAATAAGTTCAAGGATTTCATATATTTTGCCATTCCGTATTCTGCAAGGCACACAGGTGTGTGCATCCATTATTGCATTCCATGTTTTCCATTTAGCACTTTGTCCCAATGAAACCATCCTTTTTAATAGACTATACCTGTAGTCATTTTCTCTTATAGCAATATAGGGCCATAAATCGATTATAGCTTCACCACGAAGAATGCTTGTGCAAATATGTATCAACTAATAATAGTTATTTTCATAATATTAGGTATAAGAGTTAGGCTTGACAGGTATAAGAGTTAGGCTTGACTTTTCCCCCCAGATATGGCTAAATAGAAAAAATGCCTAAAACGAGGTGACCCATGAAAACGCTGCTGAAGGGCGGAATGGTATTCCGCGATGGGGTGTTTTTGCAGCAGGATGTGTTGATAGAAAATGGTATTGTTGTCTCTTTGCAGCCGGATGTGCCTGAACAGTCAGGTGATCTGGTATTTTTTTTGCCCGGCTGCCACCTGCTGCCGGGGCTGGCGGATATCCACGTGCACCTGCGGGAGCCGGGGTTTTCATACAAGGAGACCTTTTCCACCGGCACGCTGGCGGCGGCGCGGGGGGGCTTTACGCTGGTGTGCGCCATGCCCAACGTGACGCCCCCGCCCGACACCCCCGAACATTTGGCGGTGCAGCAACAGCTGATTGCCGAAAACGCCGTGGTACCGGTGCTGCCCTATGGGTGCCTCACGCTGGGGCGGGCAGGGCACAAGGTGTGCGACATTGCCGCCATGGCCGCCGGTGTGGCGGGGTTTTCGGACGACGGCAGCGGCGTGCAGGAGGATGCCGTGATGCGCAAGGCCATGCAGGCCGCCGCCCGGGCGGGCGCGCTGGTGTGCGTCCACTGCGAGGACGACAGCCTGTTGCAGGGCGGCGTGGTGCACGCGGGGGCCTGGGCCAAAGCGCAGGGCCTGCCGGGCATTGCCTCGGCCAGCGAGTGGCAGCCGATCGCACGGGACATTGCGCTGGCCGCCGAGACCGGCGCGCGCTACCATGTATGCCATGTGTCCACCAAAGAGGGGGTGGCGCTGGTGCGCGGGGCCAAGGCGCGGGGCCTTAAGGTAAGCTGCGAGACGGCGCCGCATTACCTGTATTTCTGCGATGAAGACCTGCGGGATGACGGGCGCTTCCGCATGAACCCGCCCATCCGCAGCCGGGCGGACCAAGAGGCCCTGCTGGCCGGCGTGGCCGACGGGACGATAGAAGTGATAGCCACCGACCACGCCCCCCACAGCGCGGAAGAGAAGGGCCGGGGCATCGCCGGCAGCCTGATGGGCGTGGTGGGGCTGGAGACCGCACTGGCGGCCTGCTACACCAAGCTGGTGCTGGGAGGGTATATTACGCTGGAAACACTGGTGCGGCGCATGGCCACGGCGCCCCGCCGGCTGGTGGGCCAGCCGGACAACGCCATCGCCGTGGGCGCGCCGCTGGACGCCGTGGCGGTAAACTTCACCCAGGCCGACGTGGTGGACCCGGACACCTTTTTGAGCCTGGGCCGCAGCACGCCTTTTGCCGGCGAAAAGCTGTATGGCCGCCCGCTGGCCACCTGGGCCGCCGGGCAGCTGGTATGGCAGGCGCCCGAACACCAGTGGCCCGCCCGGTGACCAAAAGAAACAACACAGGAAGGACAGGAACATGACGGACACGCAGCGCTGCACCATTGTAGAAAACATAAACATAGCCAAAGACACCTGGCAAATGCGGCTTACGGCCAACACCGCCGGTTTTGCGCCCGGCCACTTTGTGAACGTGGCGGTGCCCGGCTTTTACCTGCGCCGCCCGCTGGCGGTGTGCGATTATGACGACGCCGGCTTCACCATGGTTTACCGCACGGTGGGCGGCGGCACCCACGCGCTGGCGCAGGCACAGCCCGGCGACGTGCTGGATGTGCTGGCGCCGCTGGGCAACGGCTTCAGCCGGCGGCAAAACCAGAAGGTGCTGCTGGCCGGCGGCGGCGTGGGGCTGGCCCCGCTGTATGCGCTGGCAAAGCGGCTGGCCGCCGACGGCTGTGCAGTGGACGTGGCCTGCGGCTTCAACACCGCGGATGAGGTGTATCTGTTTGAAGCGTTCACCGGTGTGGCGGCCCGCTGTGTGGCGGCCACGGCCGACGGCAGCTTTGGCGTGCGGGGCCTGGTGAACGCGGCCATTACCGGCGAAAACTACGACTGGTTCTACGCCTGTGGCCCCACCGCCATGCTGAAAGCTTTGTGCCAAACCCTGCCCGGCGGCGGCGAGGTGAGCCTGGAGGAGCGCATGGCCTGCGGCTTTGGCGGCTGCATGGGCTGCGCGATAGAAACGGTGAACGGCATGAAACGGGTGTGTAAGGACGGCCCGGTGTTCCAAAAGGGGGACTTGCTGTGGTGAACAAGCACGATTTGAGCGTGGAGATGAGCGGCCTTGTGCTGGACAACCCCGTCATCCCCGCCTCCGGCACCTTTGGCTTTGGCGAGGAGTACGCCGCGTTTTACGACCTCGACATCCTGGGTTCCTTCGCGATAAAGGGCACCACGCGCGACGCCCGCGCCGGCAACCCGACGCCCCGCATTGCCGAGTGCCCGGCCGGCATGCTGAACGCCGTGGGCCTGCAAAACCCGGGGGTAGACACCGTTATAAGCCGGGAGCTACAGGCGATAAAAAGCTTTTTCCACAAGCCGGTGGTGGCCAACATCAGCGGGTTTTCGGTGGAGGAATATGTGGATGCCTGCCGCAAGGTGGACGCCTGCGACAACGTGGGCCTCATCGAGCTGAATATCAGCTGCCCCAACGTACACGGCGGGGGCATGGCCTTTGGCACCAGCCCCGCCATGGCCGCCGAGGTAACGGCTGCCGTGAAGGCGGTGGTAACAAAGCCGCTGTACGTGAAGCTTTCGCCCAACGTGACCGACATTGCCGAGATTGCCCTGGCCTGCGAAGCCGCCGGCGCCGACGGCCTGAGCCTGATAAACACCCTGCTGGGCATGCGCATAGACCTGCGCACCCGTAAGCCGGTGCTGGCCAACCGCATGGGGGGCCTCAGCGGCCCGGCGGTTTTCCCGGTGGCGCTGCGCATGGTGCACCAGGTGGCCATGGCGGTGAAGGTGCCGGTCATCGGCATGGGGGGCGTTGCCAGCGCCGAGGACGTTATTGAGATGATGATGGCCGGCGCCACGGCGGTGCAGGTGGGCAGCCAGAACCTGGTGGACCCTTACGCCTGCAAGAAGATTATTGAAGACTTGCCGGCGGTGATGGCGCGGCTGGGCATTGGCGCGCTGCGGGATATTATCGGGGCAGCGGTAAGTGTTTAGGCCCAGTGCGTGCCGGTATAGGCGTGCCCGGCCGGCACTGCTACACCGGTGCCGGCCACGTGGAATGGGGCAGCTTGGCACACTGACGTTGCTTGCCTAGTGAAGTAGCCTGTGCCCGGCACCGGTGTGGCAGCACCAACAGGGCACACCTATACCGGCAGGCAAGCTATGTGCGGGGTAGCGGGCCATTTGGTAGAATATAGAGAGGGAGGTTCGCATGGGTAAAGATGTGATTATTGCGCTGGATTTCAGCACCGAGGATGAGGTGCTGGGGTTTTTAGAGCATTTTGCGGGGGAGAAGCCCTATGTAAAAATTGGCATGGAGCTGTATTACGCGCTGGGCAACGATATTATATGCAAACTGAAAGCGCGCGGGCATCAGGTGTTTTTAGACTTGAAGTTGCACGACATTCCCAACACCGTGAAAAGCGCCATGCGGGTGCTGAGCGCGCTGGGGGTGGACATGGTGAACCTGCACGCCGCCGGCACCCGCGCCATGATGGCCGCCGCGCTGGAGGGCCTCACCCGCCCCAACGGCAGCCGGCCGATACTGCTGGCGGTGACCCAGCTGACAAGCACCAGCGAGCAGGTGCTGCACGACGAGCTGCTGATAGCCGCGCCCATGGCCGAGGTGGTGGCCAGCTACGCCCAAAACGCGCAGGCCGCCGGGCTGGACGGGGTGGTGTGCTCCCCGCTGGAGGCCGGTGTGGTGAAAAAAGCTTGCGGGCCCGCCTTTATGACGGTGACGCCCGGCATACGCTTTGCCGGCGGTGATGTGGGCGACCAGGCCCGGGTAACCACCCCCGGGCAGGCGCGCCAGTTGGGCGCCGATTACATAGTGGTGGGCCGGCCCATCACCCGGGCGGAGGACCCGGTGGCGGCCTGGAAGCGCTGCGCAGCAGAGTTTGTGGATGCATAACATGCCGGTTTAGGCGGGAGGATACAGACATATGGAACGTGAGATCGCACAGAGTTTATTAAAAATTGGGGCCGTGTTCCTGCGGCCGGACGCGCCTTTCACCTGGGCGTCGGGCATTAAGAGCCCGGTGTACTGCGACAACCGGCTGACGCTCTCCTACCCCGAGGTGCGCACCCAGATAGCCGAGGGGCTGGCCGCCACGGTGCGGCGGCATTACCCCGGCTGCGCGGGGCTGTTTGGCACCGCGACGGCCGGCATTGCCCATGCGGCCATCACCGCGCATATTATGGCCCTGCCCATGGGCTATGTGCGCGCCGGCGAAAAGGACCACGGGCGCGGCGGCAAGGTGGAGGGCCGGGTGACGCCCGGCCAGAAGGTGGTTGTTGTGGAGGATCTGATTTCCACCGCCGGCAGCGCGGTGGACAGCGTGGCCACCCTGCGCGCCGCCGGCGCCGAGGTGTTGGGCGTGGTGAGCATCTTCACCTACGGCATGGCCAAAGGCGTGGCACGCCTGGCGGAGGCCGGGGTGGAAAACCACAGCCTGTGCACCTTTGACACGCTGGCCGCGGTGGCGGCCGAAGGCGGGTATATACCGGAAGCGGACATTGCGCGGCTGATGGCTTTCCGCGATGCGCCGGAGGATGACGGGTGGCGGAGGCTTTAGCCTTCAGGCTGGGGTGTGCCTGCTGTTGGTGCTGGCCGCGCCAACCACAGTGCCGCTTGCCACGTGAAGTTGACTGGCTTTGGCACACTGACGTTGCCGGGGCCCTCCGGGCCGAGGCAGGCTTGGCGAAGCCAAATTGCCGAGCCCACACCCGGTTCCGGGTGCCTCACAGAGGTGCGCGGAACCGCAAGAGCGCCGTGCGGCGCGAGGCGTGGGTGGCCTAGATAAGTAGCTTGTGGCAAGCGATACCGCGCCTGCCACAGCCAGTTCCACAAGCAGGGGAGAGCTGTTGGCTAAGAAATCGGAAAAACCAACGATTGAAACGGAGGGGCTATGGAACATTTTATCGACATCAAAGACCACTCTAAGGACGAAATACAACAGATACTGGACGCGGCGATGCGGGTGATTGAAAACCCGCGGGGTTACAGTGAGGCGGCCAAAGGCAAGATACTGGCCACGCTGTTTTTTGAGCCCAGCACCCGCACCCGGCTCAGCTTTGAGTCGGCCATGCTAAGCCTGGGGGGCAGCGTGCTGGGCTTTTCAGAGAGCGCCTCCAGCTCGGCAGCCAAGGGCGAGAGCCTGGCCGATACCATCAAGACGGTGGCCTGCTACGCCGACCTGATTGCCATGCGCCACCCCAAGGAGGGCGCGGCGCTGCTGGCGGCCGGCGTGGCCGAGGTGCCGGTGATTAACGCCGGGGACGGCGGCCACGCCCACCCCACCCAAACACTCACCGACCTGCTCACCATCCAGCGGGAGAAGGGGAGGCTTGACAACCTGACGGTGGGCCTGTGCGGCGACCTCAAGTTTGGCCGTACGGTGCACTCGCTGGTGGAGGCGCTCAGCCACCACAGCGGCATCCGCATCGTGGCCATCTCACCGCAGGAGCTGCGGGTGCCCGAGTACCTGAAAAGCGGGGTGATTGCCAAACACCACATGCCGTTTTTGGAGACCGACCAGATGGAGGACGCCCTGGCCACGGTGGATGTGCTATACATGACACGGGTGCAGCGGGAGCGCTTCTTCAACGAGGAGGACTATGTGCGCCTGAAGGACCGCTTTATTCTGGACACCGCCAAAATGCGGCTGATGGAGGAGGACGCCATTGTGCTGCACCCGCTGCCGCGTGTGAACGAGATTTCGGTGAAGGTGGACGCCGACCCCCGCGCCGCCTATTTCCGCCAGGTAAAGAACGGCAAGTATGTGCGCATGGCGCTCATTATGAAGTTGCTGGAATTGGCCGGCTAAAGCAGCCACAAACGCTGAAAGGAGCAAGCGATGAACATAGACGGCGTGAAAAACGGCATTGTGCTGGACCACATTACCGCGGGGCGGGCGATGGAGATTTACCGCCATCTTGACCTGGACGACCTGGACTGCTGCGTGGCCATCATCAAGAATGTGGAGAGCAAGAAGAAGGGTAAAAAGGACATACTGAAGGTCGATGCCGAAATCGACATCGACCTGGATATGCTGGGCTTTTTAGACCCGAACATCACGGTTAATATTATTAAAAATGAACAGCGGATAGAAAAAAAGCAGCTGGCGCTGCCCCAGTTGCTGCGGAATGTCATCACCTGCTCGAACCCCCGCTGCATCACCGGCGTGGAGCAGGAGATTGACCATATTTTTGAGCTGAGCGACCCCGAGGCCGGCGTGTACCGCTGCAGCTACTGCGAGACGGCCTACGAGGGACGGAACGGGTAGCGCCCGTTTTGCCCGAAGGTACCAGGGCGTGCCCCTAAATGGATTGTAATGGCCGGTGCACGGCGCGGCTGAGGCGGTGCTCCACCTCGGCGCTGCTGTTCAGGGCCAGCACTTCGTCGGCCAGGTTTTGGCATTCCCGGTAGCTGCAGTTGTTTAAAACACGGCGGGCGGAAAGCACCAGGTTGGGGCTGGTGGAAAAACCATCCACCCCCAGGCCCAGCATCAGCGGCAGCACGGCCTCCTGGCCGGGGGCCTCGCCGCACAGCGTGCAGGGAATGCCATTTTGGTGGGCGGCCTGCACCGTGGTGCGCACCAGGTGCAGCACAGCCGGGTGGTACTGGTGGTACAGGTGGGCCAGGTCGGGGTTGCTGCGGTCTATGGCCAGGGTGAACTGTATCAGGTCGTTGATGCCGATGCTGAGGAAATCCACCTTGGGGGCCAGGGCCGCGCTCATCAGGGCGGCGGCCGGCACCTCTATGTTCACACCGATGGGCATTTTTTCGTCAAAGGGGGTCCGCTCACGGCGGAGCTCCTTTTTAATGTGTTTCAGCGCGCTTAGCACCTCCTCCAGCTCGTCCAGGTGAGAGATCATGGGGAACATCACCCGCAGGCTGCCGTAGGCCGAGGCCCTGAGCAGCGCCCGCAGCTGGGTGCGGAAAAAGCTGGGGCGGCCCAGGCTCATGCGGATGCCCCGGTAGCCCAGCACGGGGTTGGGCTCGGTTTTGTTTTTAAAGGGCAGCACCGGCCGGTTGCCGCCGTCGTCGAAGGTGCGCACGGTGGCGGCCTTGCCGCCCATCCGCTCCAGCATGGCGCGGTACACCTCGAACTGCTCGTCTTCTGTGGGCAGGTCGGGGGCGGTCAGGTACAGCAGCTCGGTGCGGTACAGGCCAATGGCCTCGGCGTCGGCGGCCAGGGCGGCGGCCACCTCGTCCAGCCGGCCCACATTGGCGGAAAGCTCCACCCGGCGGCCGTCGGTGCTGATGGTGGGCCGCCCGCGGTAGGCCTAAATGACCGCCCGGCGGCGGGCCAAAGCGTCGCCGCGGTGGTGCAGCATGCGGATCTCCCGCTGGTTGGGCTCCACCCATATCTCGCCGGTTTCGCCATCCAGGGCTACCAGCTCGCCGCTTTTTATATTGTTCACAATACCAGCCGCGCCCACCACAGCCGGAATGCCCAGCGTGCGCGCAATGATGGACATATGGCTGCTGTGGCTGCCGCTTTCGCACACAATGCCCTCCAGGCGGGAGAGGTCAAGGCCCGCCACGTCGGCCGGGGAGAGGATAGTGGCCACCACGATGGTGGGGCGGTCGAAGTGGGAGAGGTCGGTGCGGATATGCCCTTCCAGCGTGGTAAGCAGCTGGTCGCGCAGGGCAACAAGGTCCTCCACCCGCTGGCGGAAGTAATCGTCCTCCAGGCGGGCAAAGCGGCGGATAAGCGCCTTGAACTGGGTAACCACGGCATACTCGGCTGAGAAATGCTGCCGGGAAATCATATCCCGCAGAGGGGCCAGCAGGCCTTCGTCGTCGGTCAGAATCAGGTGGTAGGCGTCAAAAATAGCGGCTTCGTCCTCGCCCACGCGCAGGGCGGTACGGCCGCGCAACTCGTCTGTTTTTTGCAGCAGGTCTTTGCGGGCGTGCTCAAAGCGGGCCAGCTCGTTGGAGGAATGGGCCGACTTGCGGGGAATATAATCGAACATAACGGGGTTATGCCAAAGCCTGGCCTGCGCCAGGCCAATGCCCGAAGAAACGCCTGTGCCGCGGTACATGAGGGCACCCCCTTCCCTTGGGGCTTAAAGCGGTATTTGGCGGCTGCTTTTGCCGCCCATGTGTGTGGTTGTGCAGGATGCTTATATTGGAACAAGTATACCACGCCGCCCCGCCTGCCGCAATGAATTTTCTATGAACGACCGCGAAAATACACGATATATTGCGGGCCGGGCCATTTTGTGCCATAATAGACAAGATCATTCTTGGTAATATATAGAAGACCGGCCCGTACCTTGGTGCCGCAGGAGAGGAACCGCCATGGAAAACGCCCGTGTATGGACCTTTGGCAACGATGTAGATACCGACCAGATCATTGCCAGCCAGTATATCATTTTGCCCACGCTGGAGGAGATGAAGCCCCACACGTTTGAGTCCATCGACCCCGGCTTTGCCGCCGGCGTACAGCCGGGCGACGTGGTGGTGGCGGGCGAGAACTTTGGCTGCGGCTCCAGCCGCGAGCAGGCCCCCGGCGTGCTGAAAGGGCTGGGGGTGCGGGCGGTGGTGGCCAAAAGCTTCGCGCGCATTTTTTACCGCAACGCCATCAACATTGGCCTGCCGGTGGTGCTGTGCGATGGCATACAGGACGCCGTAAAGCCCGGCGGCACCCTGGGCATAGACCTGGCCGGGGGCGTGCTGGAGGCGGGCGGCAAGCGCTTTGCAGCCACCCGCCTGCCCGCGCACATGCAGGGCATTCTGGCCGCCGGCGGGCTGGTGGCGTCGCTGAACGCCGGTGAGGGCAAGGCGGCGCAAGACGGCGCTGACAAAGCCGATACACCCAAGGCCGCCGTGCCGCAAACCATGGCCGAAAAGATCATTGCGCGGGCGGCGGGCGTGCCGGCTGTGCACCCGGGCGAGATACATACCATAACGCTGGACCGCCTGATGAGCAACGACGGCACCACCCACATGACGATAGACATGTACCACCAGCTGAAGCAGCCACATCTGGCCGCGCCCGAAAAGCTGGTGTTTGTGATAGACCACAACAGCCCGGCCGACACCCCCAAGACGGCCGCCGCCCACCGCAAGATGCGCGACTTTGCCAGGGAACACAGCATCACCTTTTACGAGGGCAAGGGTGTGTGCCATCAGCTGATGATGGAAAACCACGTGTGCCCCGGCGAGTTTATCATTGGGGCCGACAGCCACACCTGCAGCTATGGCGCGCTGGGGGCCTTTGGCACCGGCGTGGGTAGCACCGATTTCCTGTACGGCATGGTGCGCGGCCAAACCTGGGTGATGGTGCCCGAGACCATCCGCTTTGAATTGCACGGCCGGCTGCGCCCGGGCGTAACGCCCCGCGACGTGATGCTGAGCATCATTGGCGATGTGGGGGCCGACGGCTGCAACTACAAGGTGATGGAGTTTGTGGGCCCGGGCATTGACGCGATGAGTATAGACGAGCGGATGGTGCTGGCCAACCTGGCCGTGGAGGCCGGGGCCAAAACCGCCCTGATGGCGCCCGACGACAAAACGCTGGCTTACCTGGCCGAGCGGGGCCGCAAGCCCACGGCGCTGTTTAAAAGCGATGACGACGCCACCTTTGCCGCCGTGCATACCTACCAGCTGGAGGACATTGTGCCCGTGGTGGCCCGGCCCGACCACATTGACGACGTGGTGCCGGCCACCGACGCCCTGGGCGTGCCTATAGACGAGGCCTTTTTGGGCAGCTGCAACAATGGCCGCATTGGCGAGTTGCGCGCCGCCGCCGCCATCCTTAAAGGGCGCAGGGTGCACCCCATGGTGCGGTTCATCGTGTCGCCGGCCTCCAACGCGGTATATGCCCAGGCGCTGCGCGAGGGCATCATTACCGTGCTGAACGACGCCGGCGCCCAGGTGGTGAACGCCAACTGCAGCGTGTGCTGGGGCAGCTGCCAGGGGGTCATTGGGCCGGGCGAGGTGCTTATTTCCACCGGCACCCGCAACTTTAAAGGGCGTGCGGGGCACAAGGATTCCATGGTCTACCTGGGCTCGGCGGAAACGGTGGCGGCTTCAGCCGTGGCGGGGGAGATCACCACCGCTGACTTGCTGGGGCCGGTTTAAAGCTGAGCGCTTCGGCGGCTGTGGGCAGCACCGGGCATTCCCCTTCGTGCGCCTTCAAGGGAGAAATCACCACGGCTGCGGTGATTTCTCCTATTCCGGCCCACTACGGGAAACGCCCGGTACTACCCACAGCCGCCTTATGATAACAACTGCCGCCGGCTTTTGGCGGGCGGACGAAGGAGCATTGTAACATGCAAACAGAATTTTCCGGCCGCGTGTGGGTGTTGGGGGATGACATTGACACCGACATCATCATCCCCACCGAGTACCTGGCGCTGCCCACCATTGCGGATATGGCGCCCTATGCGTTCTCGCCGCTACGGCCTCAGCTGGCGGGGCAGATACAGCCGGGCGATATTGTGGTGGGGGGCAAGAACTTTGGGTGTGGCTCCAGCCGCGAGCAAGCGCCGGAGATATTGAAGGAGTTGGGGCTTTCGGCCATCATAGCCAAAAGCTTTGCGCGCATTTTCTTCCGCAACGCGGTGAACAACGGCCTGCTGCTGCTGGAAAACGCCGACCTGCCCGATGCCGTAACCGAGGGCGACACGGTGGCGGTAACGGTGGGCAAACAGGTGGTGCATGGCGGCAAAGCGTACCCGCTGGCCCCCATGGCCGATAATGTGCTGGAAATACTGGAGAGTGGGGGCCTGGTGGCCGCCATGCAAAAACGGAACAAGGCGGGGCAGGCATAATGGGACATACAGCCATTGAAAAAATTATCATGCGCAACACGGGCGCGCAGCACGTGACGCCCGGCGAGATTGTGGTGGTGAAGCCCGACCGGGTGATGATCCACGACATCTTTGTGCCCTTTGTGGCCGAGAAATACCGCCAGATGGGCTTTACCAGGGTGTGGAATCCCGACAAAGTGGTGCTGATTTACGACCACCTGGTGCCGGCGGCGGTTATTGACGACGTACGCCACTTTAAAACCGGCGACGCCTTTGCCGAGGAGGTGGGCCTGTCCCACGTGCACCGGGCCGACGGCATTTGCCACCAGCTGATGGTGGAGCAGGGCTATGTGAAGCCGGGCGACGTGGCCTTTGGCACCGACAGCCACACCACCACCTACGGCGCGGTGGGGGCGTTTTCCACCGGCATTGGCTACACTGAGATGGCCGCCATACTGGGCACCGGCAGCCTGTGGGTGCGTGTGCCCAGCACCATCCGGGTGGAGATAGAGGGGGAATTGCCGCCCCATGTCTCTGCCAAGGACATTATTTTGCGCCTGCTGGGCGACATTGGCGCCGACGGCGCGGTGTACCAGGCGCTGGAGTTTGCCGGCGGCACGGTGGACGGCATGAGCCTGTCGTCCCGCATGGCCATAGCCAACATGGCGGTGGAGGCCGGGGCCAAGTGCGCGGTGTTCCCGCCCGATGAAGTCTCTACACTGTACAGCGGCGCGCCAGGCTTTGACATGGCCACGCTTGCGCCCGACGCCGACGCCGTGTATGACCGCGTGATACGCTACAAGGCCGGGGAACTGGAGCCGGTGGTGGCCTGCCCCAGCCAGCCGGATAATATTTGCCCGGTGCGCCAGGTGGCGGGCACCAGGGTGGACCAGGTGTTTATTGGCAGCTGCACCAATGGCCGGCTGGAGGACTTGCAGATAGCCGCCGACATTTTGCGCGGCAAAAAGGTGAGCCCCTTCACCCGGCTGCTGATAACCCCCGCCAGCCGCGAGATTTACGGCCAGGCGGCCGAAAGCGGCCTGCTGGCCGACCTGATAGACGCCGGCGCCAACGTGACGCTGCCCGGCTGCGGCCTGTGCTGCGGGCGCGCCGGGGGCATTCTGGCGCCAAACGAAGTGGTGCTGGCCACCAACAACCGCAACTTTATTGGCCGCATGGGCGATGCCAGCGTGCAGATATACCTGGCGTCGCCGGCGGTGGCGGCCGCCACCGCGCTGGCCGGGCAAATTGTGCTGCCGTGAATGCGCAACAATAGAGCAGGCGGCGGGCTGAATGCCCGCCGCCTGTTTGTGTATTGACCCGGTTTTTAAAGGGGTAGATACTGCTGCAAATAGTCCCGCAAAACAACGGCGTGGTTGATGTCGGGGTCTCTGGCGGCGTACAGCAGGGTGACACGGCCTTTTTTTGCCATATCCAGCAGCTTTTGTATGGCGGCCTGCGCGGCGGGAATGTGGGCCAGCTCGTCGCGGTACTTAAGGGCGAAAACCTGAAAATGCGCCTGCTCGTGGTGGAACCACCGGCGTAAATCGGTGCTGGGGGCAACATCCTTCAGCCAGTCGTCCAGCGCGGCGCGCTCTTTGGAGACACCGCGCGGCCACAGGCGGTCCACCAGCACGCGCGTGCCGTCGTCGGGGGCGGATGGGTCGTATATGCGTTTGATCTGGAAAGGGCTATCGGTGTCCATGGGGACTCCCTCCTTGGGCCATAAGCAGGAAAAGGGTGTATTGTGCCAGGCGAACTTTAAAACTGTCTCATGCGGCTTTTAAATGCGCAGCCATTTTGCTGTGCCATACCGCCCTGCTGGTGGTATGCCTGTGCCTTAAAAGCAACCAAGTTGTTTTTTATGCACCTTGCCACATTAAGCATAGGCGCATTTGTGCGCGAAAACAGTCACATTGCGGCTTCAATGGCGGCAACAGCCTGCAGCAGATGCTCCATGCCGTGCCTGGGCAGGCGCAGCCGCACCTGCTGGGGGCCCAGCGTGGCAAAGCCGGCCAGTGCCGCCGGCAGCACCCCCCGCTGCCGGAAGGCGGCGAACAGGTCGGTGCCCTTCGGGGCGCTCAGCATCACAATGGGGGTGGCCGGGGCGGTTTTGGCGGCCCATAGGCGGGTAAGGCAGGCCAGCAGCCGGGTTTTGCGCTCGGCCATGGCGGCCATGCCGGCCGGCAGGTGGCTGGCGTCCTGCAGGGCAGCGGCGGCCAGCAGCAGGCCGGGGGTGGTAACGGTAAAGGGGCTGTCCACCTTGTGGTAGGCCTCGCGCAGCGCCGTGCCGGCGGCAAGGTACCCCACCCGCAGGCCGGCCAGGCCCCAGCCTTTGGAGAAGGACCGTACCACCATCAGGTTGTCGTGTTTGCCCAGCAGCGTGATGGCTGAGTTCTCGCGTGGCATAAATTCGCCGTAAGCTTCATCCACCACCGCACAGCTATCGGTTTGCGCGGCCGCGTGCGCAATGGCGTCAATCGCCTCAACGGGAATGACCTGCCCGGTGGGGTTGTTGGGGTTATCGAGGTACACCAGCTTTACAGCCGGGGAGAGCAGGGCCGCCAGGCCCTCGGCGCTGAAACGGTAGCCGTCCTCCGGAGAGAGCGGGTGGTAGATATACCGCCCGCCGCAAGCGTTCACGGCCAGCAGAATGTCGGAAAACTGGGGTGCATAGCCCAGCACGGTGTCACCCCGGCCCAAAAACAGCTGGATGATGCGCTCCAATATGCCGAAGGACCCGGCCCCCACGGTGAAATCGTCGGCGGTGATAGTGGGCGCGGCACCTTGCCAGTATCCGGCCAGCGCACGGCGAAAGTCGGCGGCGTCTATGGGCGGGTATGCACTAAAGGTTTCCGGCCGCAGGCGCATTTCCAACACTGTGGGTGGCGGGCCAAAGGGGTTGGTACCCAGCGCGCAGTCCAAAAGGCCGGGGGCGTCCTCGGTGTGTATATAGCTCTCGGGCTGGTAATGCTGCAAAAAAGGGCGTATCTGCATGGCATACTCCTGGCTAAAAAAGCTTCCCACGGGCGGGGTGGCTGTGTATAATAGAAGCAATCGTTTAAAAACCAGAATGATTTTTGGGTGCGGGCCCTGCCTGCCGCTTTGTACAGTGGGAAACACGCCACTGGGGCGCGGGCGCGCATGGCTTCGCGCTATTAAAACCGGAACGGATTTAGCGTTTCTTTAGTGTAGTATACATCATTCAAAACACGGCGCATAGAGGGTAGTGCACCGCGCCGGGGGAAGGGATTATCATTATGACTGTAGGATGTGTAAAAGAACTGAAGCGCCATGAATACCGGGTGGGGCTTACCCCCACCAACGTGCGGGAGTATTGCACCCACGGCCACCGGGTGGTGGTACAGGCCGGTGCGGGGGCGGGCAGCGGCTTCCCGGATGACCAATACCAGCTGGCCGGGGCCGAGATTGCCACCGAGGCGGCCGAGGTGTGGCACCTGGCCGACATGGTGGTGAAGGTGAAGGAACCGCTGCCTGAGGAGTATGCCCTGGTGCGGCAGGGGCAGGTGGTGTTCACCTATTTCCACCTGGCGGCAGACCACGGGCTTACCAAGGCCATGCTGGACAGCGGCTGCAAGGCCGTGGCCTACGAGACGGTGCGCGATGCCGCCGGCGCGCTGCCGCTGCTGAAGCCCATGAGCGAGGTGGCCGGCCGCCTGAGCGTGCAGGAGGGTGCGCGCTGCCTGGAGAAGCCCCAGGGCGGCCGCGGCGTGCTGCTGGGCGGTGTGCCGGGCGTGGCCCGGGGCAATATCGTGATATTGGGCGGGGGCATGGTGGGCACCAACGCCTGCAAAATGGCCATTGGCGCCGGCGCGCGCGTAACGGTGCTGGACACCAGCACCGCCCGGCTGGAGTATCTGGACGATATTTTCGGCTCGCAGATAGAAACGCTGTACTCCAGCGCCGCCGCGCTGGAGGAGCTGCTGCCCACGGCCGATTTGGTGATAGGCGCGGTGCTGATACCCGGCGGCGCCACCCCCAAGCTGCTGCGGCGCGAGCACCTGACCCTGATGCAGCCGGGCAGTGTGATTGTAGACGTGGCTATTGACCAGGGCGGCTGCGTGGAAACCAGCCGCCCCACCTACCACGATGAGCCCACCTTTGAGGTGGACGGCGTGATACACTACTGCGTGGGCAACATGCCGGGCGCCGTGCCCAACACCAGCACCCGCGCGCTTACCGGCGCCACGCTGCCCTATGGGCTGGCCATTGCCGACATGGGCCTGGAGGCCGCCGTGCGGCAGGACGCGGGCCTTGCCGCGGGTGTGAACACCTACCTGGGCAGCCTTACCTGCAAGGAAGTGGCCGAGGCCTTCGGCATGCCCTACACGCCGCTGTCCAGCTTTGTGCTGTAAGGGCGCGGCATCTGAACAGAGGGGGAGAAACCATTGGATTACGCAAAAGTATCGCTGGAAAAGCATTACGAGTGGCAGGGCAAGATTGAGATAAAAGCCCGGGTGCCGGCCGACAGCAAGGAGGCGCTGTCTCTGGCGTACACGCCCGGCGTGGCCCAGCCGTGCCTGGAGATAGAGAAGGATGTGAACAAAAGCTACGCGCTGACCCGCCGCTGGAACACCGTGGCGGTGGTAACCGACGGCACGGCCGTGCTGGGCCTGGGCGACATTGGCCCCGAGGCCGGCATGCCGGTGATGGAGGGCAAGTGCGTGCTGTTCAAGCATTTTGGCGACGTGGACGCCATCCCGCTGTGCGTCCGCTCCAAGGACGTGGACGACATTGTGAATACCGTGGCGCTGCTGGCCGGCAGCTTTGGCGGGGTGAACCTGGAGGATATCTCGGCCCCGCGCTGCTTTGAGATAGAGCGGCGGCTGAAAGAGCGGTGCGATATCCCCATTTTCCACGACGACCAGCACGGCACCGCCGTGGTAACCCTGGCCGCCATGCTGAACGCCCTGAAGCTGACCGGCAAAAAGCTGGACACCGTGCGGGTGGTGACCAGCGGGGCCGGCGCGGCGGGCGTGGCGGTCATTCGCCTGCTGATGGCGATGGGCCTGACCGACGTGGTGATGTGCGACCGTGCCGGCGCGCTGTATGCCGGGCGCGAGGGCATGAACGCCGAGAAGACGGAGATGGCGGCCATAAGCAACCCGCAACACAAAAAGGGCACGCTGGCCGAGGTGATACGCGGCGCCGACGTGTTCATAGGCGTTTCGGCCCCCGGCACGGTGACGCCCGAGATGGTAAAGAGCATGGCGCCAAGCCCCATCCTGTTCCCCATGGCCAACCCGGTGCCGGAGATCATGCCGGACGATGCCATAGCCGCCGGCGCCGCCGTGGTGGGCACCGGCCGCAGCGACTTTGCCAACCAGATCAACAATGTGCTGGCTTTTCCCGGCATCTTCCGCGGCGCGCTGGATGTACGCGCCAGCGATATTAATGACGCAATGAAGATAGCCGCCGCCCAGGCGCTGGCGGGGCTTATCAGCGACGACGAACTACGCGCTGACTATATCATTCCCGCCGCGTTTGACCCCCGCGTGAAAGACGCCGTGGCTGCCGCGGTGGCAAAAGCCGCCCGCGGCAGCGGCGTGGCGCGCATTTAAGCAAAAACGTGTCTTGACAAACCGCCGCCGATTTGATATATTATCATCTGTACCTCATGTGTGCATGCGGCCATGGCGGAACTGGCAGACGCGCTAGATTCAGGTTCTAGTCGGGGCAACTCGGTGGAGGTTCAAGTCCTCTTGGCCGCACCAAAAATGCAAGAGCAGCAGAAAATACCACCATACTACGCATAAAAGCGAAAGTATAGGTGGTATTTTCTTGTCCAAAAATCCCGCAAAAGCGGTCTTAATTAATAGCGTTTTGCGTTAGATGTCAGTAAAAATGTCAGTAAACTATTTCACTGCGCACGCCAGAAATATTACTTGCTTACTTCCTTGATCTCATCTCCTTGATTCCCGCAGCTTGGCCACCAGTTCATGCCACAGCTTGGAGCCGCCGGCCAGCAGAATGCCGGTAAGCAGCCACGCCAGCCATGCCCAGGTGGTGGCCATGCCCAGCGCGGAAAACTGTCACTGTCAATCAGAAATCCACCAATTTTGGCAAATAAGAATCCCCCAGTTAGTTGTTAAAGATTTGCTGCCGGTTTGCAAGCCTGTAGCTTTCGTCGGTAAAATTAAGGATTTGACATCGGTG
>JAAYCI010000036.1 GCA_012729855.1 Oscillospiraceae bacterium | reverse complement strand
GTGCCGATATCGGCCTGAAAACGACCGAGCGGCAACCTCTGTTTCGCTACGCTCCACTTCGGTTGCCGCTCAGGGATAGGTTCCGCACTAACATTGTGATTGGTACAAAAAACGGGGGCAGCTCAAAGCCTTGGCCGACACCAACGAAGCCATATACCGTGGGATATGCACGATTGATAAGAAGCTCAGGGAGACTGCCGGGGCGGTCGATGCGCGAATGCTTCGGCATAGCTTGGAAAGTCGGATGGGTGAGTACGGTGCGGATGTCCTCTACAGGGGGGCGCGAGGTGGATGTGAGGATGGGGTGCATACATACAAGGTGGGTTCGAGTGAGGGGACGTCTACGCTTGACAGTGTGGACAACAATGGTTACGAGTATTGGACGGAGACTACCACAACCACATATGTATGTACCAAATGTGGCTATGAAACTATCGAGACAGAGTCCAGGCCGACGACAAGATGAACTCGGGTCAGATCCGAAGCCTTATATGGGAGGCGCTGATGATATTTCCCCGCCGCCTGAATCGCATCCGTGATCCGGCCAAGAGGCGCAGGGCCCTGGCATCCATGAAGCCGAGGCAGGTGCGGCAAGTTGCCGCGCCGGGGGTGCTGTCTGAGCTCATGGCGTCTGGCGCGCCGGTGAAAACGAAGCTGGCCGCCCTGGCCGCGATGGACGAGCGCACGCTGGCCGGCCACCTGGTAGACGCCACTCGCCGCCGCGATGCGGCCGCTGACCCGCCGGTTGAGGGTGTCCCGTTCATCTCCACCCACCTCGGTGTAGGATATATCGTCAGACGCATCGCCGGCGCTGATGCCCTCGGGCAGCTGCTGGATGCGATACTGACCATCGAGGTATCGGGACGGGTGGACATCGACACCTATACCCGGCTGTTTTTCCCGGCAGTGAGGTGCATCGTGGCCCACTTGGGCGAGGAAGGCTTGTGTATGGTTCTCCTTGGCAAGGCGCCAGTCAGGCATGCCACGCTTTTCATGGAAATGATATCCGACCTGAAATACCTGGCCGCGCTGGAGCGGCATCCCGACCCGGACATCCGGGCGGCGGCCATCCTGCGCAGCGAGGCGCTCAGCAACCATGAGGAGGACCCATGTTTGAAGGCGAATACACCGTAGCGTTGGACTGGTTTTTCCGATTCGAGTTACCGCAGCCTTACATCAGGGAGCTGCGTGACGGCGAAAATGAGCCGTGCCACTTCTACTTTTTGCCGGAGGCGGCGCTGCTGCTCTACCCCGACCGGGCGTTCATGGCGCTTGTGCTGGGCCGGAAACAGCAGCAAAATCAGGGGAAGGCCGACCCGGCCGACATCATCCGACGCCTGTCGATGGGCAATCGCGTGCCCGCCTTTTTCACCAAAAAAGGAACGGTAAAGTTGCCGCGTGCGCTACGCCGGGGATACCGTTTCACACGCGGCGGCCGTGTACGTCTGAAGGGCCGAGACGACCATATCGAAATATCCATAGTGTAAATGGAGGCGGGTGTGTGATAAAAGCAGATTTGAACATTCACGCGCTGGGGTGGCGCTATCAAGGTCTGAAGCTGGAACAGCTGCGGGCGCTGGTGCTCACGGAAGACGATAAGGCGGCCGTCCGCAGGGTAGTGGACTGGTGCGCCGGGGTGCGCAAGCTGGATGCCATCGCGATCACCGACTACGATTTGATACAGCCCTCGCTTTATGCGATGCGATACGCCGGGGAGCATTACCCGGGACTGGAGGTGGTGCCCGGGGTGGAATGCGATGTGCATGACGACCAGGTGGCTGGCGGTGTGGTTCGCATTCTGTGCTACTGGCTGCACGGCTTGCCCAACTACACAAGGGACACCCCCGCGGAGTTGCTGCTGGAGCGCATCCATCTCTCCGAGGGCTTTGCGACCCTGGGCCGGCCCCTGCACGCGGACGACCGCTGGCGGGCATTGTGTCACCTGGCGGACGGGTACGAGTGGCCTTGCGAAGAGGAACCGGCCCCAGATACTCTGTATCGCGCTATCCCGCAGCACAACTCCGGCTTTCATTACGCGGGCGTGCTGCCAAAGGCAGACGACCCGGCTCTTTTGTACAACCAATTCAGGCTCCACAAGGTTATCGCTAATTTCCAGATCAACTGGCGGCGCCCTTTGTGGCAAAAGGAGTGGGAGGATGCCCACAAAGTTAAACGGCCCAGATCCAGACATTTTTTTGACTGAGCCGATGCGAGACAGCGTTCCAGATGTCGGCAGTGCCTGCATGAGGCGCTGGACAAATGGGTTAAGGCAAAATATTACGGAACCGAGGGCGATGGGGTGGCAGGCATTGCCGGTTATGGCGGTGCCTCGCTTGATATACTGGGCGGCGAGGATGTGGGCAAGAATGCTTCCGGGCTGCGGCATGTCGAGGATGGGCGCAGGTATGCGAATGACCTGATCGGGCGCACCGCTTTGAAACGGATGTGGTGGAATGTGTTGCCCGGCCTGCTGGAGGGGGCATCGCTGCTCCACCATGCCCGCTTTTGTACAAGCATGCTGCGGGCCGCCACACAGAAGCGGCCGCATTTGACGGCGCTGTGACCCTCTGCCTGTACGACTAACACACTTGTCTAACATCAAGAGAAGCAGTAGACTTGATGTTGGGAGATGATGAAGATGGCAGGAAAGGTAGTAGAAAAAGACAGCGCGGTGAAGGTGGCGCGGCAGCGGCTGAGCGTACTGGAAATGGCCGAGACCTTGAGCAACATCTCGGAGGCATGCCGGCGCGGCGGCATGGACCGGACGAGCTTTTACGAATGGAAACGCCGTTTCCAGACACATGGGCTGCAGGGGCTTAAGGATATGCCGCCCATCCCGAAATCGCAGCCAAACCAGACGACGCCGGAAAACGAGGCGAAGATTTTGGACTGCAGCCTTGCGCATCCCTCGTGGGGCTGCGTCAAGCTGTCGGATTTCCTCAAGCTGCAGGGGATCTCGGTCAGTTCCCCGACGATCCAGAAAATCCTCATCCGCAACGGGCTGGCCAGCGTGTACGACCGCTGGCTCAAGGTGGAGGAGGGCGTCGCCCTGAGCGCCGAGCAAGTGGCGAAGATCGAGAAGTACAACCCCTGCTTCAAGGAACGGCACGTGGAATCCTCGCGCCCGGGGGAGTTGCTCAGCCAGGACACCTTATGGTCGGTACGCTCAAAGGCGTCGGGAAGGTGTACCTCCATGCCTGTGTGGATACCTACAGCTCTTACGCCTTCGGTTTCCTGCACACGGGCAAGAAGCCGGAATGCGCCGCCGCCCTTGTCCACAACGACGTGCCGCCCTTCTACAAGGAACATGGCCTTGGCGTGAGGGCCATCCTGACCGACAACGGCCGGGAGTTCTGCGGGACGGAAAACCATCCGTTTGTTACTGGTAAACTAAAATCCGCCAGATATGGCAAAGAAAAATCCCCCACCCAAGAACTTCTGTGTATACTCGAGAAGAGGAAACACAGGAGGTCGGAAAGGCATGGTGGGGACAAAAATGTATGCGGAGATACAGGAGAGAAAGCGAT
>JAAYCI010000035.1 GCA_012729855.1 Oscillospiraceae bacterium | reverse complement strand
CCACCAGCGCCGAGGGCGGCAAGAAGGGCACCGTCACGCTGACGGTGAAGGCCAAGGTGACGGGCGTGAGCCTGAACAAGACCGAGGCCAGCGTGAAGGCCAAAAGCACCGTAAAGCTGAAAGCCACCGTGGCGCCCAGCAACGCATACGACAAGGCCGTGAGCTGGAAGAGCAGCAAGAAGAGTGTGGCCACGGTGAGCAGCAAGGGCGTGGTGAAGGGCCTGAAGAAGGGCACGACCACCATCACTGTGACCACAAAAGACGGCAAGAAGAAAGCCACCTGCACTGTTACCGTAACCTAGCAAACCATATCCCCGTTGTTTGTGGTTTGCCGCGCATCGAAATCCCACGGGAGAGGGCGTGAACCAATGAACCGAATCAACCTGGTTTGCCTGGGCGTGCGCGACATGGCCAAGTCTCTGGCATTCTACAAAAACATCGGCTTCCAGACCTATGAAAAAGCCGATTGCCCACCCATCGTATTTTTTGACAATCAGGGCAGTAAGCTGGAGCTTTATCCGCTGGAGGAACTGGCCAAGGACATCAACGCCGAAAGCCCGCCCCCACTGAGCGCCGGCGGCTTTCCCGGCATCACGCTGGCCTGCAATATGAAAACCGACGGCGAGGTGGATGCCCTGATGGTTGAGGCAGCCAAACAGGGCGGCACCATTGCCAAGCCGCCGCAAAAGGTGTTTTGGGGCGGCTACAGCGGCTATTTTCAAGACCCCGATGGCTACTATTGGGAGGTGGCCAGCGGCAGCTGGGAATTTGACACCAACGATATGCTGGTTATTACACCCTGACACACCCACCCCAGCAAATAGCGCCATACCCTTTTGTAAAAAAAGGCCCCCGCTGCCATGGTGCAGCGGGGGCCTTTTTGGTTGGTGCTAGCTTTCAAACCGGAACAGCATCTCTACCGAGCGGCCAAAAACGGCGCAAATGTCCATCGCCAGCTTCAGCGAAGGGTTGTAGCGCCCGTTCTCCAGGTGCAGTATCGTCTCGCGGCGTACCCCCACCTTTTCGGCCAGCTCGGCCTGTGTCATTCCGGCCCGCTGCCGGGCCTCCCGTACCTGCGTGATCAGTTTTGCCATTTTCCTTCCACCATCTGTTTCTGTGTTTTTGCTTGCGCGGATTATTATAAATATAGAACATGTTGTTAATTTAATATAACTTATTAAATGCATCTTGCGCCTTGATTGTAGCCTTCAGGTATCAAATAAGCCACGTACCCCATAATCCCGCCATCACGCTTTCTGGGGCGGCATGCTGCGGATGTGCAGCTCCTCCAACTGCTTTTGCTCCACAGTATCGGGCGCGCCACTCATAGGCTCGCTGGCATTTTGTACCTTCGGGAAGGCAATAACATCCCGGATGGACTCCTTGCCCAGCAGCAGCGCAACCATGCGGTCAAACCCGAAGGCCAGGCCGCCGTGGGGCGGGGCGCCGTAGCGGTAAGCATCCATCAAAAAGCCGAAATTCTCGCGGGCGCGCGCATCGCTGAAGCCCAGCGCCTTGAACATCCGCGCCTGCAGCTCGGGGTCGTTGATGCGTATGGAACCGCCACCCAGCTCCACCCCGTTGACGACCATATCGTAGGCTTTGGCACGGCAGGCGGCCGGGTCGGTCTCAATCTTGTCTATGTCCTCTTCCTTGGGCATGGTAAACGGGTGATGCTTGGCCACATAGCGGCCGCTCTCCACGTCATGCTCAAAGAGAGGGAAATCGGTCACCCAAAGGAAATTATAGGTGTTTTCAGGAATCAGCCCATTCTTTTTGGCAATCTCCAACCGCAGCGCCCCCAGCGCGGCGAACACCACGTCGTCGGCATCGGCCACCAGCAGTAATACGTCGCCCACCTCGGCGCCGGCGGCCGCGCGGATGGCCTGCTTTTCGGCGTCTGTCAAAAACTTTTCATAGCTGCTGCTCTCGCTGTCTGCCGTGAGGCGTAAAAAGGCCAGGCCTTTGGCGCCATAGGTTTTGGCCGTACCGGTCAGGCGGTCTATCTCCTTGCGGGAAAGCACCTGCGCCAGGCCTTTGGCGTTGATAAGGCGCACACTGCCACCCGCCGCCAACGCCCCGGCAAAGACGCCAAACTCCGTCTGACGCAGCGCTTCGCTCACATCGCAAAGCTCCAGCCCAAAGCGGGTGTCAGGTTTGTCGGAGCCGAAGCGATCCATCGCTTCGGTGTAGGGCATACGGGCAAAGGGGACTTGCAGGCGGATGTTCAGCATCTGCTCAAAAATGGCCACGATCAGTCCCTCATTGGCTGTTTGAACATCAATTTCATCCACAAATGCCATTTCCATGTCAATTTGTGTGAATTCCGGCTGCCTGTCGGCGCGCAGGTCTTCGTCGCGGAAGCAGCGGGCAATCTGAAAATAGCGGTCAAAGCCGGAAAGCATCAGTATCTGCTTGTATAGCTGCGGGCTTTGGGGCAGCGCATAGAAATGCTCCGGCTGTACCCGGCTGGGCACCAGGTAGTCGCGCGCGCCCTCCGGGGTGGATTTGATCAGCATCGGGGTCTCCACCTCCACAAAATGCTGGGAGAGGTAGTAATTCCGCACACAAGCCGCCAAGCGGCTGCGGAAAACGATGGCGTTGTGCAGCTCCTCGCGGCGCAGGTCAAGGTAGCGGTAACGCAGCCGCAGCTCATCGTTGACGTTAAGGTCGTCGCGAATCTCGAACGGCGGCACCTCAGACTTGCTTAGAACACGCAAATCATCGACAAAAAGCTCCACCTCGCCGGTGGGCAGCGCGGGGTTGGGGCTTTCCCGGCGGCGCAGGGTACCCGCCGCCATCACCACATCTTCGGCGCGCAGCTGTGTGGCTTTTTCAAACAGCTCGGGGGCGGTGCCGTCACCAAACGCCAGCTGGATCACACCGGTGGTATCGCGCAGGTCGGCAAACAACAGGCCGCCCAGGTCGCGGCTTTTGGCAATAGAGCCCGCCACAACCAGCGCCTGCCCCGCAAGTTCGGGCAAGATTTGATTACTGTAATGTGTTCTGCGCATTTTTCCCATAATATCCATAATATATTCACCCATATTATGCTTTTATATTCGCAAAAAAATTGCTCTAAATTTCTCAAAAAGGATGCCTTATTGCGCCATCTTCGTTCGGCGCCCTTGCTGGCGGCCTATTTGCGGCTGGGGCATCTCAAAGCTCAAGCGCCTCTGCAGGCCGCCTCATGCCCCCGTGACCGGCGCCGTCAGCAAATCATATAGCGCATCCGTTGCTGCCAGCTCAAAGGGCACTTCGGTGCCGGCGTCCATGTTTTTCAGCATGGCTTTGCCGGCAGCCACCTCATCGTCGCCCAGCACGGTGGTGAAAGCCGCCCCCAAGCGGCCGGCCGCTTTCATCTGCGCTTTAACACTGCGGTCAGCCAGGTCTGTCTCAGCCGCCAAACCCATTGTGCGCAGCCTGGCCGCCAGCCTGCGGGCTGCCGCGCGGCCCGCCTCGCCAATGCCCACGGCGTAAAGCGCCGGCCCCGGCGGCGGCGGCGGCAGCTTGCCACGCTCTTCCAGCAGCATCAAAAAGCGCTCCAGCCCCAGGCCAAAACCCACAGCCGGGGTGGGCTGGCCGCCCAGCTGTTCTATCAGGCCATCGTAGCGGCCACCGCCGCACACGGTGCCCTGGGTTCCCACACCCTCGGCGATAAACTCAAACACGGTGTTGGTGTAGTAGTCCAGCCCGCGCACAATGCGTGGGTTGACCACATAAGCCATATCGGCTTCTTGCAGCAATTTTTGCACTTTATCGAAATGCTCTACGCAGTCTTCACACAAATAGTCGCGCATAACCGGGGCATTTTTTGCAATATCCTGGCAGGCTTCGTTCTTACAGTCCAGTATCCGCATTGGGTTTTTGTCCAAGCGCACCTGGCAGGTATCGCATAATTTATCGCGGTATTCGGAAAAATATTGCTTCAATGCCTCATGATAAACCGGCCGGCAGCTTGGGCAGCCAATGGCGTTGATCTCCAGGGTCACCACGTCCGCCAGGCCTACCGCCACCAGCAGGTCGTACGCAACGGCCATCACCTCCACGTCGGCGGCAGGCTCATGGGTGCCAAAGCACTCGATGCCCAGCTGGTGAAACTCGCGATAGCGGCCCTTCTGGGCTTTTTCATAGCGGAAACAGCTTTGGATGTAATAGCTTTTCAGCGGCAGCGGGCTGGAGGCCAGCAGCCCGTTTTCCAGTACCGCGCGCACCACACCGGCCGTGCCCTCGGGCCGCAGGGTAATACTGCGCCCGCCCTTATCCTCAAAGGTGTACATTTCTTTTGATACAATGTCTGTTTCTTCACCAACACCCCGGCTGAAAACCTCGGTGCTCTCAAAGGTGGGCAGGCGGATCTCACGGTAACCATAGCGGCCCACCGTCTGGTGCATGGCGGCCTCCATAAACTGCCACTTCCAGCTTTCGGCCGGCAGAACATCCTGTGTTCCGCGTGGCCTGGTATATTTTGCCGCCATACTTGCCCCCCAGTGTTATATGCACTTCCATTCTCAAAATACAGACTTAAATTATACCGGTTTTCTCGGGGTAATGCAAGTCGCCCTTTATAAAAAGGCGCCTTCTGTATTGCCGAAAATCCCACATACCAGTGAATTTCCAACCCACCTTGTAGGGCGCCCGCCCCACTTGCCCCATGTGCATAAAAAGGCTATAATATTACTGGCCACCGGGATATCTTCATAAGCCTGTTCAAGCTTATCACATTTTTTGTTGCCTGCACAGAGGGGAACGCAGATGCCCATGCAAAGCTTTCAGGAAGTTCAGGAATATGGCCTAAGCCTGCCGGGGGCTTATCTCGACTACCCCTTCGACGACAAGATCCCTGTGCTGCGCCACCGGGGGAACGGGAAAATATTTGCGTTTTTTATCCAGCGGGCGGGTGTCTCGATGGTGAACCTGAAGTGTGAGCCAATGGTGGCCGACTTCTGGCGGGACGTTTACGCAGACGTGCTGCCTGGCTACCATATGAACAAAACCCACTGGAACAGCATACTGCTGCCCGGCTGCGTGCCTGAAGCCGACCTGGTGACCATGATAAACGACAGCCACCGGCTGACGGCGCCCAAGCGCAAAGCGCCGCCCAAGCCCGCCCAACCCGAGTAACCAGCCCCTGGCCCCTTGAAATCCCAAAAAAAGACCCCAACCCTGCTTTCACGCAGCACCGTTGGGGTCTTTTTACTGTTACGCGTCCGAACCGCTGTTTGAAAAGAAAAAGCTTACTTAACACCCATCCAGCCGGAGATGACCATCCGCTGAACCTCGGAGGTACCCTCATATATCTCCGTGATTTTGGCGTCGCGCATCATGCGTTCCACCGGGTACTCGCGGGTGTAGCCGTAGCCACCGAAAAGCTGTACCGCCCGGCGGGTAACGTCGCTGGCGTTTTCCGAGGCAAAAAGCTTGGCCATGGCGGCCATATGGCTGTAGGCGTCGCCGTTCTGCTTGGCTGTGGCGGCGCGGTAAACCAGCAGGCGGGCGGCGTCGGTTTTGGTCTGCATGTCGGCCAGTTGGAACTGGGTGTTCTGGAACTGGCTGATGCGCTTGCCAAACTGCTCGCGCTGCCTGGTGTATACAATGGTCTCATTGATAGCGCCCTGCGCCAGGCCCAGCGCCTGGGCGGCAATGCCGATGCGCCCGCCGTCCAGGGTGCTCATGGCAATTTTGAAGCCCTTGTTGATCTCGCCCAGCAGGTTTTCCTTGGGCACAATGCAGTCCTCGAAAATCAGCTCATAGGTGGCGGAGCCGCGGATGCCCATCTTCTTTTCCTTGGTGCCAAAGCTGAAGCCGGGGAAGCCCTTTTCCACAATAAACACGCTGATGCCCTTGTTGCCCAGGCTTTTGTCGGTCATGGCAAACACGATGTAGACGTCGGCATAAGTTGCGTTGGTGATGAAGCACTTGCTGCCGTTCAGCACCCAGTGGTCGTCTTTGTCCACGGCGGTTGTTTTCTGCTGGGCAGAGTCGGTGCCCGCCGCGGGCTCCGTCAGGCCGAAGGCGCCCAGTTTCTCGCCCGCCAGCAGCGCCGGCAGGTATTTGTCTTTTTGCGCGTCGGTGCCGTATTCCATAATGGGCCAGCAGCACAGCGAGCAGTGGGCCGACAGCATCGTTGAGGTGGTGCCGCAGTATTCGGCCAGAATCTCGGTGGCCGCAATGTAGGTGAGGTAGGACAGCCCGGCCCCGCCGTACGCTTCCGGGAAGCTGATGCCGCTGAAGCCCATCTCGGCCATCTTTTTCCAGGTTTCTTCGGGGAACCGCTCCTGCTCATCAATCTCAGCGGCCAGTGGTTTTACTTCCTTCAAGGCGAAATCGCGCACCATGTCCAGAATGGATTGCTCTTCCTGGGTGAATTTAAAATCCATGATTCATGCCTCCTGTGTCGTTTCTTATATACTTAATCCATCAACTATACTTATATCAAGCACTTATGCTGTTATTTTACTACAAATACGGCCATTTGCCAAACGGAAATTTGCAGGCAGCGCCCGGCGCTGTTTTACTCTATAAAAAAGACCCCTTACTGGGGCAATGAAGCGCCGGCGGGGTCGAATACACTATGGGAAGCTGTTTGGTATTTTAGAGATTACGGCCTGGCCGCTGTTGGCCCCCGCCCATACACCCTACTTCGGGTTCACAATGTCCCGCCAGTCCAGGTCGCCACGCTCCAGGCCGTGCACCAGCACCTCAGCGGTGGCAATGTTGGTGGCCAGCGGAATGCTGTGCATGTCGCACAGGCGCAAAAGGTTCATCTCGTTGGGCTCGCCGGGCTTGGCGTTGATGGGGTCGCGGAAAAAGAGCAGCAGGTCGATCTCGTTGCAGGCAATGCGGGCGGCTATTTGCTGGTCGCCCCCATGCGTGCCCGACAAAAACCGCTGCACCGGCAGGCCGGTGGCTTCGGCCACCATTTTGCCGGTGGTGCCGGTGGCCACCAGCTTGTGCTGACTCAGCGTGCGGGAATAGGCGGTGCAAAACTGCACCATCAGCTCTTTTTTAGAATCGTGGGCAATCAGGGCTATATTCATACGCCGCTCCTTTTTTGCTTATAGGCCTGCGCGTTTGCGCTGCCCAAGAGCCTGTTCAGGATCTTTGAGCGCGCGGCAGATTGCGCAACATCGAGTGGATTTCAAGGCGGAGGATTGAGCAAGCTTTGGCGGATTGAATTGACAATAGGGTGAAAGCCAGCGAAAGTGGCAGGAAGCGCCCCCGGGGGCCAACGCAGAAGGTCGCCAATTTTGTGCAAGAGGGCGCCGCGAACAAAATTCTGATAACCTCTAAGAGAAAACCAGCGGCACATCCTCGCCGGTAATGCGGCGGGCAATGGCGCTGAATACCTTTGCTTCGTCGCTGCCTGTTTTCAGGGGCGACCCGGTGCCGCCCGCGCGGGCTATGGCCGTGCTTTCGGGAATGACCCCCAGCAGCTGCACGCCCACCAGGTCAATGGCTTCGTCCAGGTCCTCCAGCAGGCCGTCCTGCTGCAGTCGGGCGCGGTCCACCCGGTTCAAAATCAGGCGCAGCTGCGCGTCCTTGCGGCCAAAATGGTCGGCCAGCTGGCGGGCGTCCCGCAGGGCCACGGGGTCGGGGGTGGCCAGCAATATCATGCGGTGGCAGGCCTCGCGCGCGGCCTCAAACGCCGGGCCCAGCCCGGCACGGGTGTCCAGCAGAATGAAGTCGAAATGCGGGCGTAGGCGGGTACACAGCAGGCGCACGCGCTCCGGCTCGATACAGCCACCGGAATAGGGCGCCGAAATGACATGCAGCCCCGGGTGGTGCGGGCTTTGCGCCAGTGCCTTGCCCGGCGCACTGCGGCCGCTTAGCACGTCATCCAGGTCAAAAACTGTCTGCCCGCTTACACCGGCGATAATGTCGACGCTGCGCTGGCCCTCGGCCAGTTCTACCAGCGCCACCTGGCGGCCAAGGCCAGCCAGTGCGCCGCCTATAAAGGCAGCGGAGGTGGTGTTGCCCGTGCCGCCCTTGCCGGAAGCAAGGGCTATGATCACGGCATCCATCGGCAGGGCCACCCCCCAGCAGAAATTGTAAAACGGATACAGGGCGCGCAGCGGGTATGCTGGTGCGCCCTTTGTCGATTATATCAGAAAAGGCCGTGCCATACAACTGGTTTTTTGTATTCATTCACCAAGTTTTTCCGCGATTGAACTGCTGGCTGGCAGGGCCGCCAAGGTATCCTCCTGCGCCTGTTGGCGGTAGGCCGCGCCGTCCACCAGCTGGAACTGCACCAGCCGCAACAGGAAAATGAGTAGGATAATCCCCGCCACAATGGCAAAAGCCACCAGGCGGCGCCGGAGGCTCTTGGGGTTGGGCCTGCTGTTCTCCAGGCTGGGGTCACCCCCGGGGCGGGCGGGCTTTTTCATGGCAAAAGGCCCTCGGCCCGCAGGTGGCGGTAAAGCGCGGCCACCGGCAGGCCCATCACGTTGTAAAAGCAGCCCTCCACCCGGGTGATGTATCGTGCCGCCCAGCCCTGGATGCCGTAGCCGCCGGCCTTGTCGTAGGGCTCGGCGGTGCGGGCGTAGGCGGCAATCTCGTCCTCGGGCAGGGGCGCGAACCACACGGCGGTGGTCTCGGCAAAGGTGGCGGCGGGTTCCAGCTCGCCCGGCGGGATGATGCAAACCCCGGTGTGCACCAGATGCCGCCGGCCGGAGAGGCTTTGCAGCATCCGCACGGCGTCATCAAAACCGGCGGGCTTGCCCAGCAGCTCGCCCCCTGCCTCCACCACGGTGTCACAGCCCAGAATGGTGTCCGCCTCGCGGCGGGCGGCCACTGCCGCTGCCTTGGCCTGGGCCAACATCTGGGCCAGCGCCACCGGCGAAAAGGCGGTCAGGCCGTCTTCGTCAATATCGGCCGCATCCACGATGAAATCGGGCGTTACCAGGGCCATCAGCTCCCGCCGGCGCGGGCTTTGAGACGCTAAAACCAAAGGCAAAACAGGTACCTCTTTCGCAGGCATTTGGGGAATTTATCAGTTCTTGGCCATCCGGTTTTTCACCAGATTATAGCCAATGATGGCCACCGCCACCATGATGAGCTGCGCCACCGACACATCCAGCGAGAAGCCAAACGTAAACTTGAAGACGTCCAGGTCGATGACCAGCGGGGCGTCGGCGTTGAAGCCGATGGTGCGGGAGAAGGCCAGCCAGCTGAGGGCCGGCACGCCCGCGCAGGCCGAGGCGATGAGCGCCCCCACCACGGCGGCGGCAATGATGAGGAACAGCATCAGCAGAAAGCGTCTCATTTTCATGCGGCCACCCCCCTTTTAAACACGCCCGGTGGAGCCAAAGCCACCGGTGCCGCGTTCGGTGTCGGACAGTTCGTCGTATTCAATCATCTCGGGGATGACCACCGGCATCACCAGCAGCTGGGCAATGCGCTCGCCGTTGCTGATGGTGATGGGCTTGTCGGACAGGTTCACCACCGGCACGCTCACCTCGCCCCGGTAGTCGGCATCGATAACGCCCACGCCGTTGGCCATGGCCAGGCCCTCCTTCAGCGCCAGGCCGCTGCGGGCAAACACCAAGCCCACCGTGTCGTTGCCGGGCAGCTCTATGGCAATGCCGGTGGGAATCAGCAGGCGTTCCAGCGGCTGCAGTGTGATGCCGGCGCCCACGCAGCAGGCCCGCAGGTCGGCCCCGGCGGCGCCGGCACTGGCCCGGGTGGGTAGGTGTGCGCCCGGGCGCAGGCGTTTTATTTTCAGGTTCATGGCGTCTCCTTGTTGTCCTCTATAGTCTCGCTGCCGGCCTCGGCAGGGGTTTGCAGGGGTTTATTCAGAAGCGCACCCGTTGGCCACACTGGATAAACGGGCGAGCGGAACAGATTCTTTCGCAGGGCCGCCCGTCAGGCCTCGGTGCCACGGGTGTATAGCCCCCGGGTGAAGGGCCCCGGCGCGGCGCGCCGGGCGGCAAAATCGGCCAGCACTCCGGCCGCCTGCTGCGGGCTTTCGCCGGTAAAATACAGGGTGGCCCAGTGGGTGGGCAGCTCGGCCAGGCGGTCGGCCATCCACAGCGGCACCGGGTTGTAGACGGTGCTTACCCCGCCCGCGCAGTTGAGCGGAAAGGCCGCGCCCGTGCGGTCGGCCAACGTGCCATGGCCCGGGCAGGCACCGCAGTCGGTCACCTGCTTCATGGGGCAGGCGCGGGTCAGCATCAACGGCAGGTGGCCGTAGGCCAGCGCGTCGAAGGTGACCGGCAGGCCGCTTTGGGCGGCCTCGGCCACCAGGGCGCGCATCTGCACAAGGCTCAGCTCGGGCGAGAGGGTAACCACCCCGCACCCGGCCCGGCCGGCGGCGGCCACCGCAAGGGCATTGGCCAGGTTCAGCCCAAAACCGGCGGCCAGCGGCAGCCCGGCGCACAGCGCCCAGTGGGCGATGTTCTGCGCCTCAAAGCCGGCAAAGCCCAGCGGGCGGGCTGCTTCTATCAGGCGCGCGGCATCGGCCTCCTGCCGGCCAAACAGCACGCGGGGCAGCTCCAAAAGGGTTTTGGGCCGCCATTCGGCGGGCACCTGTGCAGCTTCGGCCAGCGGCAGCACCAACTGGGCGCATAGCCCGGCCGCTTCGGGCGGTACCTTCGCCACCGCGGCAAACCGCGCCCGCAGGGCGGGGCGGGCGGGCAGCGGAGTGTCGTGCGGCTTTAGGGCCCCTTGCAGATGGGGCGCAGCTGCAGATATGGTATCTGTGGCCGGCGTGGCCGCTTGTGGCCAGGCTTCCTGCGGCCCAAAAGGCGGCGGCTGCACGGCCAGCCAAGCCATCATCTCGGCGGGGGTAGTGGCCCGAAACCGGTGCGGCACCAGCACCTCGCGCACGGCCATCAAGCCGTCCAGTGCCCCCCGCCGCAGCGTGGCAGCTTCCTGCGCGGCCAGAAAATAGCCACCGGGGTTGTCTATGCTTATATGCCGCACGTCAAACGGCGTGCCGCCGGTTTTGGCTAAAGCGGTGCGCAAGGCGGGGACGGGGTCTTTCTCCGCCACCGGCATATGGCGCGGCAGCCGGCTGCTGCCCTCATGGGTGCCGTCGCTGGCGGTCAATCGCGCGCCGGTGTCAAAGATTTCCAAATCCAGCGCCACCGGCACGCGGGGGCGCTCGCGGCGGTAAAGGTCTCGCGCCTTGGGCAGTGCCGCTTTGGTGGCGGCGGTGTCGGCCTCGGTGCGCACGCCAAACATCCCGGCACCGCCCTGGCCGGTGAACCAGCCGTCGGTAAAGCCGCTGCGGCTGAAAACGTCCCGCAGAAAAGCTTCGTCGTATGGCTCACCCCCGCGGGCTTTCAGCGCGGCGTCCACCACGGCGGCCACGTACTCGGGGCCGCGCAGGCGGCCTTCTATCTTGGCGCTGGCAACGCCCAGCTGTGCCAGCCGCGGCAGCGCTTTGAGGATGGACAGATCTTTCAGCGACAGGTGGTGGCAGTTCCCCGCCGGCGGCCGCTGTGCGCCGCCGGCAAAGGCCTCGCCCCCTGCTTCGGCCCGGAAGGGCAGCCGGCAGGGCCCGGCACAGCCGCCGCGGTTGGCGCTGCGGCCACCGAGAAAGGCGCTCATCAGGCACTGGCCCGACACACTGAAGCACAGCGCGCCGTGCACAAACACCTCCAGCTCTATCGGGGCCTGCGCGGCGATGGCGGCAATCTCGTCCAGGGTAAGCTCCCGCGCCAGAATGACCCGGCTGAAGCCCAGCGCGGCCAGAGCCTGTACGCCGGCCAGCGCGTGTACGCTCATTTGGGTGGAGCCGTGCAGCGGCAGGCCGGGCGCAGCGGCGCGTGCTATTGCGGCCACGGCCAAATCCTGCACAATGATGCCGTCGCAGCCGGCGGCGGCCACCGCCTGTACGGCGTCTATTGCCGCCTGCTCGCGCCCGGGCAGCACCAGGGTGTTCACCGCCGCGTACACGCCACAGCCGCGGGCGTGGCAAAAGCGCACGGCCTCGGCCAGGGCGTCACCGTCAAAATTGGCGGCCGTACGCCGGGCGTTGAAGCCCTGCACCCCCAGATAGACACAATCGGCGCCGCTGAAAACAGCGGCGCGAAGCATCTCAAAGTCGCCGGCGGGCGCCAGTATCTCGGGGCGCGGCCGGCTTTGCTGGCCCATCACTGTGGTTATAAATCCTCCAGGCCCATCTGGCCGGCGGGCGGCGCGCCGGGCGCGGCGGGGGCTTCCGGCGCGCCGGTGTCCAGCAGGGGCTCGGCAGCACGCGGCTGGCCCTTGCCGGCGGCGCGGCCCTCGTAGTGGGCCAGCTCGCGGCGCAAGCGGTCCACCTCGCGCTTGGCTTCCTCGGCCATCAGGCGGGCGCGGCTGGCGTCCTCCAGGTAGCCTTGTATCTGGGCGCGCATGTTGTCTGCCCCAAAAGCACTTTTCTCTGCCTCGTCCAAGTAGGCCAGCGCGGTGATGACCGCCGCCGCCGTCACCGACGCGTTGGGTGTTTCTATCATCACCTGGTTCATATCCCTGTCCAGGCGCTCGGCCAGGCCCAGCAGGTATTCTTCCGAATCGTTGGTGGAAACCACATAGCTTGAGCCGCCAATTTCCAGCTTTACCTTGTGCGAAGACACGGGCAACCCCTCTTTCTTTGGGCGGGCATTTGACCATAAAGTAAAAATGCCACACAATGCCCCATTGTTATAGAACATTATAGTACAAATCGCCGCCGAAAAAAAGACCTTTCTGAGAGGTAAAATTTTAGCGGTTTCCCGCATGTTTTGCGCGGCGTCCTTGTACCACGGCGGCATCTTTGCTATAATTTTAAATATCCACACGTAACAAAATGCCCGCCTGCGGGCTTTCCACAGCCCGCACCGGTGCTTTTGCCCGGGCGGGCCGCGGCGCATAGAAAAAATGAGGTGTTGTTTTTGATGCAGAAAGTGGGCAAAAAAGACTTTGAAAAAATGCTGCAAAGCCGCCTGGTGAGTGATTTTAATACCGATTTGGACAGCGCCACCGAGGACGAGCTGTACCGCGGGCTGGCGCGGCTTACCCGCCGCATGCTAAGCGCCCAGCGCAAGCAGTTTATTGCGCACACCTACGGCAGCAACTCAAAACAGGTGTATTACCTGTGCATGGAGTTTTTAATGGGCCGCAGCCTGCGCGACAACCTGATTAACCTGGATTTGGCCGACGTGGCAACCGCCGTGCTGAAGGACTACGACGTGAAGCTGGAAAACCTGTATGAGCAGGAGCCGGACGCCGGCCTGGGCAACGGCGGGCTGGGCCGCCTGGCCGCCTGCTACCTGGACGGCATGGCCACCACCTGCCTGCCGGCCACCGGCTATTCCATTTTGTACGAGTATGGCATCTTCAAGCAGGTGATTGTGGACGGCTGGCAGCAGGAGCTGGCCGACGACTGGTTCCCCCGTGGCTCCATCTGGTTCAAGCGCCACCCCGAGGCCGCCATCGACGTAAAATTCGACGGCGAGGTTGAGGAGACCTGGGACGGCAGCCACCATTATGTGCGCCACAAAAACTTCACGCTGGTGAAGGCCGTGCCCAGCGATATGTATGTTTCCGGCTACGAGAGCAGCGGTGTTTCCAAGCTGCGGCTGTGGGAGGCCAAGGTCCCCAGCTTCGACATGGGCGCCTTCAACGCGGGCGAGTATGGCACCGCGCTGGCCCGCAACGCCAACGTGGAGCTTATTTCCAAGGTGCTCTACCCCAACGACAACCACATCGAGGGCAAGATACTGCGCCTGCGCCAGCAGTACTTCCTGTCGGCGGCGTCCATTGGCGACATTGTGCAAAGCCACCTGGCGCAGTACGGCACGCTGGACAACCTGCCCGACAAAGTGGCCATTCATATCAACGACACCCATCCCACCCTGGCCATCCCCGAGCTGCTGCGCATTTTGCTGGACGAGTGCGGCTATGGCTGGGAGCAGGCGGCCGCCATTTGCAACGGCACCTTTGCCTACACCAACCACACTGTGATGAGCGAGGCGCTGGAAAAATGGCCCGTCGACCTCTTCAGGCGCACGCTGCCCCGCATCTACGGCATCATCCAGGAGATGGACAACCGCGCCCGGGCCAGCTTTGAGCTGGCCTTCCCGGGCGATACCGGCAAGATAGACTACATGGCCCCGCTGGGCGAGGGGCAGGTGCGCATGGCCAACATCTGCTGCTATATGTGCCACTCCATCAACGGCGTCTCCAAGCTGCACAGCGAAATCATCACGCAAACGGTGTTCCACGACTATTTCCTCTACAGCCCCGAAAAATTTACCAACGTGACCAACGGCATAGCCTACCGGCGCTGGCTGCTGCAAAGCAACCCCGCGCTTACAGGCCTTCTGGAAGAGGTGATAGGCCCCGGCTTCAAGCACGATGCCAGCCAGCTGCAAAAGCTGGCTGGGCACGCCAAAAACAAAGACCTGCTGGGCCGCCTGTGCGACGTAAAACGCCTGAACAAGGCCCGCTTTGCCGACCATGTGGCTAAAACCTGTGGCCGCACCATCAACCCCGACTCCATGTTCGACTGCCAGGTGAAGCGCATGCACGAGTACAAGCGCCAGCACCTGAACGCGCTGAACATCCTGGCGCAGTACCTGGCCATAAAAGCCAGCCCCAATGCCGACGTGGTGCCCAAAACCTATATTTTCGCCGCCAAGGCCGCGCCCGGCTACTACATGGCCAAGCAGATGATCCGCCTGATCATTAAAATAGGCGACATGCTGGAGGCCGACGCCGCCGTGCGCGAAAAGCTGCGCATTGTGTACCTGGAAGATTACAACGTGACCACCAGCGAATGGCTGATGCCGGCCAGCGAGGTATCGGAGCAGATAAGCCTGGCGGGCACCGAGGCCAGCGGCACCGGCAACATGAAGTTTATGCTGAACGGCGCGGTAACCCTGGGCACCTACGACGGCGCCAACATTGAGATAGCCGAGGCCGCCGGCAGCGAAAACTTTATGCAGTTTGGCATGCTGAGCGCAGAGGTGGACGCCCTGAAGGCCGGCGGCTACCACCCCAGCCGGTTTATAAACCACGACCCCCTGGCCAGGGAAGTGCTGAAAATGCTGGAGCAGGGCTGGGGCGGCGAAAGCTTCCACGAGATTGCCGCCAACCTGCAAACGGCCGACCCCTACATGGTGATGGCCGACTTTGAAGACTACCGCCGCGCGGCCGACCAGCTGGCAACCCTGTACCGCGACCGGAACACCTTTGCCAAAATGAGCCTTTACAACATTGCCGGCAGCGGGGTGTTCAGCGCCGACCGCGCGGTGATGGACTACGCGAACAACATCTGGCACATGAAGCCGGTGAAGTAACTGGCGGGCCGCCGCAGAAAAGCGCCCGCAAAGGATTATCAACGACATCAGGTGGTGCAACAATGGCGTCCATTTACAACAGTTGGCAGCAAAGCAGCAAAACCCCCTTCGGCGCGGTGAAGGCCGGCGAGGCCGTGCGAATCACCATACGGGTACCGGCCGGCATCCACTGCGAAACCCCCATCCTGTTCCTGCAAAAGGACGGCGGCAGCACGGCCGCCCAATACCCCCTGCAGCCGGCCGGCCGGGAAGACGGCGCCGACGTGTTCACCGTGCGTTTCACGGTGGACGCGGTGGGCCTGCATTTTTATTGGTTCGATTTATGGGTGAACTATCAGAAGCTCTACCAGGGCGCCTACGGCGAGGCCGTGCTGGCCACCGAGGAGGGCAAGAAGTTTGTGCTGACGGTGTACGACCCCGCTTTCCGTACGCCCGAAGCGGTGCGCGGCGGCGTGATGTACCAGATTTTCCCCGACCGCTTTATGGAGGGCGAGCCCGGCAAGCTGATGCCCTTCAGCGACCGCATCTACCGCGCCGACAAGCAGAACGAGCCCTACTTTTGGGGCGAGGTGAAAAGCTACGGCAGCCTGACGCAGGACTATTACGGCGGCGATTTGGCCGGCATCGAAAAGCGCCTGCCCTTCCTGTACGCGCTGGGGGTCAGCTGGATTTACCTGAACCCCATCTTCGAGGCACACTCCAACCACCGCTACAACACCGCCGACTATATGAAGGTGGACCCCCTTTTGGGCACCAACGCGGACTTTGCCCGCCTGTGCAAAAAAGCCAAAACCTTTGGCATCCGCATCATTCTGGACGGCGTTTTCAGCCATACCGGGGCCGACAGCCTTTACTTCAACAAAGAAGGCCGCTACCCCACCGTGGGCGCCTGGCAGGGCCCCCAAAGCCGCTACCGCGACTGGTACTATTTCATGCCCGACGGCAGCTACGACAGCTGGTGGGGCTTTGAGACACTGCCCACCTGCAACAAAAACAACCCCGCCTTCCGCAAGTTCATCTGCGGCGAAAACGGTGTGATAGACTACTGGCTGCAGCAGGGGGCGGCGGGCTTCCGCCTGGACGTGGCGGACGAGCTGCCCGACGACTTCATTGTGGACATCCGCACCGCGGTGAAGCGGGGCGGCGAGGACATGCTGCTGATAGGCGAGGTGTGGGAGGACGCCGTGCTGAAGGAGGGCTTCGGCCACCGGCGGGCCTACTTCATGGGCCAGGAGTTGGACGGCGTGATGAACTACCCCTTCCGCACCGCCATCCTGGACTTTTTGCAGAACTTTGACTCCCCCGCATTGGTGGAGGAAGTGATGACCATCTGCGAACACTACCCCGCCCCCGCGCTGAACGCCTGCACGGTACACCTGTCCAGCCATGACACCATACGCGCCATCACGGCGCTGGTGGGCGAGCCGATAGAAGGCCACGAGCGCGCCTGGCAAAGCGGCCGCCGGCTGAGCCCCGAGCAATACCACCTGGGCATCCTGCGCCTGCAGCTGGGCTTTGTGCTGCAGTTCACCCTGCCGGGCATCCCCTGCGTTTACTATGGCGACGAAATTGCCATGCAGGGCTACGCAGACCCCTTCAACCGCGGCTATTACGACTGGAGCAGCGGCGAGACCCACCTGATACCCCTGATGCTGAAGCTGGCGGGCCTGCGCAAGCAGTGCCCCGCCTTCCACGACGGCACCCTGCGCTTTTTAAAGGCCGAGGGCGGCCTGCTGGTGTACGAGCGCGACTGCGGCGAGGCCCAGGCCGCCGTGGCCATCAACTGCAGCGGCTGGCCCGTGGTGGTAGACCTGCTGGGCGAGCAGATCACGGTGCCCATGATGGACTACGCCATCCGCGCGTCCAATTGTGAAATCGAATAAGGCTACTCGCATATGGCTTCCCTTCAAGCCTGCTGTAGTGGCTGCCCAACGTTTCCCAAATCATAGCGAAGTAGAAAAAATCACCACAACCGTGGTGATTTTTTGTTTGAGCATGGCTTGCCACACAAAATAACAACACAGAATACGGCTTCCCTTAAAGCCTGGCGCGGCGGCTGGCCGGCGTTTCCCAAAGCGCAGCGGAATAGAAAAAATCACCGCGGCATGTGGTGATTTTTTCATTGAAGCGCAGCGGCGGGAAATGCCGGACGGCCGCTGCGCCAGGCTTTGGCACACCGTGCCACCCACCTGTACCACCCCGCCAAAACAATCCACGTGCCTCTTTACTTTTAAGGCACAGGATTGTTATGATAGAAGCGTGCCAAAAAACAACGCCCCCAGGAGGACCCCCATGGAAGACGCCATTTTCACCAACCATACCATAATGGACCAAAGCAGCTGCCGGGCCTTCCTGGCGCTGGCCTGGAACAAGAACGGCGGCGCGCTGCGCATCTTGATGATGGTGGTGGCGGTGTTTGCCGTGGGCTACGGGGTGTTCCAGCTGGTGGCTTTTGGCGCTACCATGCTGCCCTTTGGCATCCTGATGATACTGATGGGCGCGGTGGCGGCATTCATGAGCCTGTGGGGCTACCTGCTGCGGCTGGGGCGCTATACCCGCACCCAGCAGGCGGCCTGGGGCGGCGCCACACTGGAAAAGACCGTTTATTTCAGGGACGACGGCATGGTGCAAATAACCCGCCTGGGCCGGCTGAACATGCACTATAACGAGATAGACTCCCTGCGGCAGGGCCACGGCGCCCTGCTGATAGGCATGGGCGACGGCGCGGTGCTGCTGCACACCGACGGCTTTGGCGCGGCGTCCTACGCCGACTTTCTGCGGTTTCTGATGGGCAAATGCTCCCGGGCCAAAAACATCAAGCTGAACGGCGCGGTGAAGCGGGCACTGAAGGGCACCTGACAGCTTTCCTGCAAGCATAAACACCCTGCAATACGGTTGCAGGGTGTTTCACATATACAAGGTAGTCTACACTTCCGTCAGCTTGGCGTCCACCGTCATCTTGCGGCTGGCGGCGGCATGCCCAAAGCTCTCGCGTATGCGGTCGCGCACCAGGCGGCCGTCCTCCAGCGAGGTAACGCTGAGCAGCATCACATACTGGTTGCGGGAGTAGCGGGAGATGGCGTCGGCCTTGCGCAGGGTGTTCATCGCCACCACCTTGAACTCGGCCATGGCGCGCACGGTGCCGTACTGGGTGGTGTCCACCCCGCGGGCGGGCGTTAGTGTAAACAGCGCCAGCACCAGCACCTGGTTGTTGCGCTCGGCCGCGCGCTTTAACAGCAAATACATATGCCGCAGGTTGCTGTAGCTGGTGTAGTAGGCGCCCCGCTGCGGCCGGGCCGACTGCTCCGAGCCCGTCAGCTCCGTCTTGATGACAATGATGTCCTGTTCAGTTTTGTTGATGCGCTCGCTGGCGGCGTTGTAGATTTTCAGCGCCTCGGTGGGCGGCTCTCCGCCCAGGGCATCCTCATAGTGCTGGGCCATCTTGCTGTAGGTGGTCACAATCACGCGGTACATCTTCAGCGCGTCCATGGCGCGGAACAGGTAAACGGTGATTTTTTCATCCAGCGGCTCGAAGTTGATGGCCGTGGAGGCGATGTCCAGCAGCTCTTTGTACTGCTTTTGCTGCCACAGCAGCTCGCACAGCAGGTGGGCACAGTCCAGGTACTTGCGCTTGTAGTCCAGCGAGATGGGCACCACCCAAAGGTCCTGGTCCAGCTGGGGCAAAAAATCGCCGCGGTAGGTGTCCACCGCCTGCTGGCACAGGGCGGCCCGCTCCTCGGGCGTACCGTCGGCGGCCAGGGCCCTGTCGCACAGAGCGGAAAACCCATCAACGTCCAAGTCCAGCTCCACGGCGGGGTCGAACCGGTAGCCGCCCGTGGAGTAGATGATGGGGCTGTCGGTGGAGCTCTCGCCGCCGCACAGCTCCTTGCGCAGGCTGTACACGGCGTTTTTCAGCACATTGGCCGGGTCTGTCAGCAGGTCGTCCGCCCACAGCATGGAAATCAGCTTGCGGCTGGAGACAAACTTTTCCCGGTGCAGTACCAAATAACAAAACAGTTGCCACGGCTTGGTCAGCTTGGCGGCGTCCTCCACCACCAGGCTTCCGTTCACCCAAACAGAAAAGCCCCCCAGCATATCTACTTTGATGCTGTCGACTTGCACGTATGCCCCTCCAAACCAACGAACCAAAAATTATTCCTCTGCAAAACACACCGCCCTACACCCGTGGCGTCAGACGCTTTGCTTCGTGTGAGGAATTTGTCAATCAAATTCTGTAACTATTATAGCCGATTTTTTGACCAAAGGCAACCTCTTGACCGTTGAACGCAAAAAAACCCGGGCTTTCCAGCCCGGGTTTTGGTGTGCAGGTTATGCTTTATTTAACACTTTCCGCCAGGTCGCGCATCTGCGCGGCGTCAATGCCGTCTTCGGCCACGATGGCGTAGGCGTAGCCCTCGTTGGCCCAAACGGCCATGCTCAGCTTCTGGGCCGATACCCCGGCATAGCCGCGGGCAATGCCATCGGTGGTTTCGGTGGCGGTATAGGTGTATTCCTCATAGTCCTGGCCACTCAGGTCATCGCTGCCCTCGGCGGCGCAGAAAACCAGTTGATTGCTGCCGTTGGTGATCTCCAGCTCCAGCACGGTGCCGTCCACCACCCGGCTGGCGGCCACGCCATACCCCTCGGGCAGCGTGCCCGGCAGGGCCGCTTTGGCGCCCAGGTAGTCCAGCGCGTCACGCGGGGACGAAAACACCATGATGTGCTGCGCCCGGCTGGCCGGCATGGCCGCGTTGGCGGCCGGGGGTGCGCCATCTACCAGCAGCGGGGCCAGCAGTACCATGGCCAAAGCCGCCACCATACCCACCACCAGCATCAAAATGCCCATGCGGCTCATTTTGCGCCTGGCCGGCTTTGCCACCACGGTGGCCTGGCCGTTGGCGTCGTTCTTGCTCATGTATTTCTTCGAATAGTATATGGTTTTTTGTGTCAAGCACAACCCTACTTTCATGGTGTGGTAACAGGGAGGGCGGCACCTGTCCTCTACGCTCTGTTTAATGCCTCGTCATGCTAACATCAAAATATGAACAATTTATTAATATTTATTTTTTTCTGTTTTTTGCACAAAATATTGCCCGATTATTTGTTGCAATATTCCACAAAATACAAGCGGGCACTTTGTGCAAAACGCTATGCGTATTTCCGTTTTTATTGTTTTATCGCCATTTTAAGTATGTGTCGCAACCCGTCATCTTTTGGCAGACGCCCTAACGGCTTTTGGCCACGAAATATGCCGCGGGCACAGGTTCTGTGGCCCGCGGCATATCTGTTTGGGTAGGCTTTGCCCAGCGCATACAGGCAAAACCCGGTGCTACTATACGTTCAGGAAAAGGAAAGGAGAATGACCAAAAGTCTGGTCAGGGTCGGTTAAGCTTTCAGCTCGCCCAGCACCACATTTACCTGCAGGGTGCGGCCGTCGCGTTCAATCTCCAGCACCAGGCTGTCGCCCACCGCCTTTTCAGCTATCAGGGTGCCCAGGTCGTTTCCGGTATTAATGTTCACGCCGTCGGCGGTAAGAACACGGTCGCCCACCTGCAGGCCGGCGGTATCGGCCGCGCTGCCCTTGGTGATGGAGTCAATATACACGCCCGGTGCGCTCACGCCCGCCTGCTGGGCATATTCTTCGGTGGTAATGGTCTCCACCGTAACGCCCAGGCCGGGGCGGCCGGCCACATAGCCGTGCGCAATCAGCGATTCAGCCACCTGTATGGCGGTGTTTACGGGAATGGCGAACCCGAGGCCCTCGGCGTCTTCCCCGCTGGACTTGGCGTTCACAATGCCCACCAGCTGGCCTTTGTCGTTGAACAGGCCGCCGCCCGAGTTGCCGGGGCTCACTGCCGCGTTCATCTGCAGCAGGTTCATCGTCTGGCCTTCAATGGTGATCTCGCGGTTCAGCGCGCTGATGATACCGTTGGTAACGGTGCCGCCCAGTGTGCCCATCGAGTTGCCAATGGCCAGGCAGAACTCACCCACCTTCAGGGAATCCGAGTCGCCCACCACAGCCGGGGTAAGGCCGGTTACGTTGATCTTGACCACCGCCACGTCGGTGCGGGCGTCGGCGCCCACCACGGTGGCGTCGTACTCTTCGCCGGTGGAAAGGGTCACCTTTACGGTTTGCGCGCCGGTAACCACGTGGTTGTTGGTGATGATGTAGCCGTCCTCGGTGAGGATGACCCCGCTGCCCGCGCCAGACACCACGCGCCCGCCGCTGTAAAAGTCACGCACTTCGTTCTCGGTGGTGATAGACACCACCGACGCGCCGGCCTTGGCGGCGATATCGGCTACCGTGAGGCTGTCGGTCTGGTTCACGCCGCTGGCGCTGCCGCCGCCGTCCTCGGGGGCTTTGTAAATAACGGCCGGTTCGGCGCCGCTGCCGCTGTTGGTGCCGGCCACCAGCGTGGCCGCGTAGCCGCCGCCAAAGCCGCACACCAGGCAGGCCAGCGCCATCGATACCACCCGGATAGCCCCACGGCCCCGTTTCTTCTTTGGCTTCGGCTGATGCGCCGTGGCGTGGTGGTAAGTGGTTTGGGCGGCGGGTTGCTCCGGCACGGCGTGCCAGGCGTTGTTGTAGTATTCCCAGCCGGGGTACTTGGTATTGGTCTGGCCGCCAGTGGCCGTGGTTTGCCATGTGTCCTGGCTGGCGGCGTTATACGTGTTGTCATGCAGGCTGTCGCCGTGGCTGGGGGTGCCACTGTAAGTGCCATCCGGGTTGTGGCTATAGCCATGCTGCGGGGTTTGCCCGTTGGGGGGCGGGGTATTGCCCTGGCCGCCTGCCCAAGGGTATTGGCCGTTATAATTATCCATTGTATCGTCTCCTCATTTATGGGTTGCGAAAGCTGGGCCTCGCTCTGTCTTTCACACATATTTTACCGCGGGAATGTGAAAAGATTGGCATTGGGGGGTGAAAAGAATGTGAAATGCGCGCGTTCATCCTGCGGGCCGGGCCCGCCGCCGCCCGCGGGCACAAGGCTCCGCCGCGCCGGTTTTCTTGTTTTGCCCGGGGCAATTGTGCTATACTGCTTTTGCTTTGGGGCGTGCGCCCTTTCGCCTTGCCCGCTTTATGTTATACTGTATGTGCATCCACCATTTCATAGCCACTATAAAACCCTTTATACTATATATAATAGCACAAAGGAGCACGCGTATGGACAAACTGGAAAAAGCGCGGGCGCAGATAGACAAGATAGACAGCCGGATGGCCCTGTTGTTTGAGCAGCGCATGGCCCTGGCGGCCGAGATTGCCCAGCATAAAAAGCAGCAGGGCCTGCCGGTGCTGAACACTGCCCGCGAAAAAGAAGTGCTTGTAAAAAACACCGCCCGCCTGCGCGATAAAAGCCTGCAGGGGTACTATATCAAGTTTATGGAGCAGGTGCTGGGGCTAAGCCGCCGGTACCAAACACAGCTGATGGGCCGCACCGTTGTGGCCTGCCCCAGCCACGAAAAAGCGGCCAGCCAGCAGGTGATAAGCCAGCTGTTCCCCGGCGCGCAAACCACCGAGGCCGCCAGCATGGAGGACGTGTTCCGCGCGGTAGAAGCCGGCGACGCCGCCTGGGGCGTGGTGCCGCTGGCCACCTCGGGCAGCGACGCGCCCCTCACCGCGCTGGAGCTGTGCGCCCGGCACCAGTGCTATATCGGTGCCATGGCCGACCTGCCCACCGGGCGGGGCAAAACCACCCGCTTTATGGTGCTGTCCCACCAGGCGTCTGAAAAGGGCGACCGCATGGCCCTGCTGGTTACGCTGGACAACGAGGTGGGGTACCTGGCGCACATCATTGAGATCATTGCCGAGGAGGGCTTTGCCATCGAGGCGCTGAAGTCACGCCCGGTGCAGAAAAAAGCGGCGACAAACGTGTATTTCATCGAGCTGGCCCTGCTGCCCCAGCCCGAAAAGCAGGCCGCCCTGTTGGACCGCCTGCAGCAGGCCAGCCTGGCGCTTCGGGTGCTGGGCGTGTACGGCGCCCCCAAGCCCCTGGCAGACACCGTGATGGGTGAGACTGCCAACATTGCCTAAAGCCCACCACAACCAAAGCGGAGGTGAAGCGATGAAACTGACCGCGGCACTGGGCCCGGCCAGCTACGACGTGATCATCAAACCGGGAACGCTGGCCCGGGTGCACCGGCTGGCCAACCTGCGCCGCCGGGTGATGGTGGTAAGCGACGATGGTGTACCGGCCAAATACGTGAAGGCCCTCTTGCAGCAGTGCGATGAGGGCCACAGCTGCATCCTGCCGCAGGGCGAGGGCGGCAAATCTATTGAGAGCTGGCAGGCCATCCTGGCCAGGATGCTGGACGCCGGCTTCGACCGCCACGACCTGGTGGTGGCCGTGGGCGGCGGGGTGCCGGGTGACGTGGCGGGCTTTGCCGCCGCCAGCTACATGCGCGGCATCGACTGGCTGCAGGTGCCCACCACCACCATGGCGCAAATAGATGCTTCCGTGGGGGGCAAAACCGCCGTGAACCTGGGCGGCACCAAGAACGTGGCCGGGGCTTTTCACCAGCCACGCCTGGTGGTGGCCGACTCAAACACTTTAAAAACCCTGCCGCCCCGCCACATGGCCAACGGCCTGGCCGAGGCGCTGAAAACCGCGCTGATTGGCGATGCCGATCTGTTTGAGCTGATGGAGCAGAAGGACATTGCCCAAAACCTGGAGCGCATCCTCTACCTTGCGCTGCGCTATAAAATAGGCGTGGTGGAGCGCGACGCCACCGAGCAGGGCGAGCGCCGGCTTTTGAACTTCGGGCATACCATAGGCCATGGCATAGAGGCCGCCGGCGGGCCGCAGGGACTGCTGCACGGCGAGTGCGTGGCGCTGGGCATGCTGCCCATGATAGAGAGCAAAACCCTGCTGCGGCGCACCCGCGCGGTGATGCGCAAGCTGGGGCTGCCGCTGAAATACACCGCCGACCCCGACACCGTGCTGCATTACATGCAGCGGGACAAAAAACGGGAGGGCGACCGCTATACCATTGTGCGGGTGAAAACACTGGGGGAAGGCGCCCTTGAAACGGTAACATTTGACGAACTGCGCCTTTTGGTGAAGGGGAACGGCGGGTGAAAACAGCTTTGGCCCGCGCTGACGGCGACCCTGTTTGGCGAGAGCCACGGCCCGCCCGTGGTCGCCGTGCTGGATGGCCGGGCCCCGGGCCTTGTGGCAGACATGGCCGCCATTGGCATTAAGATGGCGAAACGCCGCGCCGGCGTGCCCGATATCGCACCGTGGGGCGGATGGCCGCAGGACAGGCTGCTGCGTATGCCGGCGAATATGTCGTGTCAGCGCCTCATACTGTGTGGGGCCTATGCCGTGGCAACAGGGTTCATTCCTTCAATAAATAGCTTGACCCGCCCTCGCGAGGCGGGTTATTATCTTTATGGGCAGGAACACCCCCCGCTTGCAGGCGCTGTATGGTACACGCCGCGAATCAAATGTTGCGCATTTTTTCAATATTGTATCAATCGGAGACTATATGCAAAATTTAATTGTCAGAACAGCCTTATTGGGTGATGTTCCCCGGATGACCGAAATCTACACCCCCTATGTGGAAGCGGACACCGCCAGCTTTGAGACTGTTGCCCCCGATACAGGCGAGATGGCCCGCCGGCTGCAAAAAACAACCGAGGTGTTCCCCTGGCTGGTGTGCGAGCAAGCCGGCCAGGTCATCGGCTACGCCTACGCCAGCCGGCTGGGCGAGCGCGCCGGGTATGACTGGTCGGCCGCGGCTTCGGTGTATGTGGCCGGGAGCAGCCGCCGCACCGGGGCGGGCAAAGCGCTGTACAACGCTTTGTTTGCGCTGCTTACGGCACAGGGCTACCGCGCGCTGTATGGGGTGTTGGCCAGCCCCAACCCCGCCAGCGAGCGCTTCCACGAGCGCATGGGCTTTGTGCGCCAGGGCCTGCTGCAGCACGCCGGTTACAAGTTCGGCCGGCCCATGGGCGTGGCCTATTACGCCAAAGACCTGCTGCCTGTCATGGAAAACCCACCGCGCCCGAAGCCGATTACAGCGTTTAGTTCAGCGGATATCGCAAAAATTATAGAATATGGTCTTCTGTAATTTGTTTTTATATTCTATATTTAATTCAGTTGAAAATAGGCGCAAATGGCCTGATAAATGCTGTTGGCCATGGTATCGTAGCCGGCCTCGGAGTTAAAGAGCGCCATGTCCTCGGCGCTTGTGATAAACCACTGCTCAATGAGCACCGACGGGCAGCCGCTGTACTCCACCACGCCAAAACTTTCGTCGGCGCGGGGCGTGGCCGGGTCGGTCTGCGCAATGTCGAGAATCTCCTTGTAATAGCCGCTTTCGCCCTGGCGTACATAATAGCAATAGAAGATCCCCTCGGTGCCCAGGATAAAAGCATCCGTCTGCTGAACCTGCTGCACCAGCAGGCGGGCAAACCGCAGGCTTTCGTCGGCATACGGGCGGCCCGGCGGCGTGGGAAAGCACTGGAACCCGCGGGAGCTCTCGTGTGTGTCGCCGTTCAGATGCAGCGACAAAAACAGGTCGGCCTGCTCCTTTACCGCGGTGTTGGCCCGGGCCAGCACGGTAGCGTTGGTGTCCGGCTCCACCGCCTGCACCACGCGCAATTGGTTGGCGTGGGCGGCCAGCAGGGCGGTCACCTTGTCCACCATCGTCTGGTTTACGTCTTTTTCCAGCACGGTCCCGGTGGTATCCACCGCGCCGCCGTCTATGCCGCCGTGGCCGGCGTCCAGCACCAGCGTGTAGCGGGTGTCCAGCGGGGCGCCCTCCAGCAAAAGGTCGGTGGGCTGGCTTTCGGGCAGGGTACCCACATCGGTGACGGCGGCGGCCGGCGCCGCACCTGCCCATGTGGGCAGCCACACCAAGCCGGCCAGCAGAATAGCCGCCAGTATCAGCAACAGTGTACGTACCACGGCGGGCATCAGCGCCAATCGTTCTCGCAGTTTTCTCACGGCACCCGCCCTTTCTGTTCGTCTATTCACATGCAGTGCCGCTACAGCCCATTGTACTGCACGGCGCCCGCCGCCGCAAGCGCGGAGAATTTGGAGGCATTAGAATGATTATCGAATTCAGGCGCGCCAGCGGGGCCGACCTGCCCGCCATGCTGGATATCATTGCGCAGGCGCGCAGCTTTTTGGGCAGCCAGGGCCATGACCAATGGCAGGACGGCTACCCCCAGCCCCACATACTGACGGCCGATATTGAAGCCGGCAACGCCTGGCTGCTGACGGCCGACGGCCGCGTGGTGGCCACCGCCGCGCTCATTTTTGCCGACGAGCCTGACTACGCGTCCATTCGTGACGGACAGTGGGGCAGCACCGGCCGCTACGCCGCGCTGCACCGGGTGGCCCTGCACGATGACGTGCGCGGCCAGGGCCTGGGTGCGCAGCTTATCAAGGAGATTGAAAACCTCTGCCGCAAGGCCGAGTTTTACACCATCCGGGTGGACACCCACCCCGAAAACCTGCCCATGCAGCACCTGCTGACTAAAAAAGGCTTTGTGCGGCGGGGCACCATCACGCTGTCGCTGCAATACGGCGGCACCGAGGGGGCCGTGCGTTGGGCGTATGATAAGATATTGTGAAAAATGACCGCTAATCTATTAATGGAGAACATTGCTGCAACAAAAAAATATTACTATTTTAACATATCGGTTGTCTGATTTTGAAGAAAATTATATAATTACAGACACCAATTCGACCGAGCAATTTGGTGTTAAAACCATTACTGTCGACACAGCGGGCCATATGCATTATTGAAAAGGGGTGAGGATTTTCCTCACCCCTTTTTTCTCGCGTTTTGGCTACCGGCTTACCGCTCAACCCACCAGCGCCAGCGCGCCGTCGCGCACGCCCACCTTTATCTCCGTGCCGGGGCCGGGGTTTTGCGCTATGATGAACCGCGCCACCAGCGTTTCCAGCTTGCTTTGGATATACCGCTTCAGCGGGCGGGCGCCGTAGGCCGGGTCAAAGCCGGCGTCCACAATGAAGTCCTTGGCTTCGGGTGTTACATGCAGGTTCAGCTGGCGGTCGGCCAGGCGCTTCTGCAGGTCGGCCAATAGCAGGTCTACCACCGCGGCAATTTCGCCTTTTTCCAATGGCTTGAAGAAGATAATCTCATCCAGTCGGTTTAAAAACTCAGGCCGGAAGCTGGTTTTCAGCAGGGTATCCACCATTTGGCGGGCCTCCTCGGATATCTTGCCGTCCTTGATGCCCTCCAGGATATACCCGCTGCCCAGGTTGCTGGTCATGATGATGATGGTGTTTTTGAAGTCCACCGTGCGGCCTTGACTGTCCGTAATACGTCCATCGTCCAAGACTTGCAGTAAAACATTGAACACGTCCGGATGTGCTTTCTCAATCTCATCAAACAGCACCACGCTGTAGGGCTTGCGGCGCACGGCCTCGGTCAGCTGGCCGCCCTCGTCGTAGCCCACATAGCCCGGGGGCGCGCCAATCAGCCGGCTGACGCTGAACTTCTCCATGTACTCGCTCATGTCAATACGCACAATGTTGCGCTCGTCGTCAAACAGCGCCTCGGCCAGGGCTTTGGCCAGCTCGGTTTTGCCCACGCCGGTGGGGCCCAGGAACAGGAAGGAGCCAACCGGGCGGTTTTGATCCTGGATGCCGGCGCGGCTGCGCAGGATGGCCTCGCTCACGCGGGTGACGGCTTCGTCCTGCCCGATGACCCGCTTGTGCAAAATTTTGTCCATGCCCAGCAGCTTTTCACGCTCGCTCTCCATCAGCTTGGTGATGGGGATGCCCGTCCACCTTGCCACAATACGGCTGATTTCCTCGTCGGTTACGCGGTCGTGCAGCAGGCCGTCCTGCTCGGAGGCCTCGGCCAGCTTTTCCTCGGTCTCCAGCGCCTTTTGCAGCTCGGGCAGACGGCCGTATTTCAGCTCGGCCGCGCGGTTCAGGTCATACTCGCGCTCGGCCTTTTCTATCTCGCCGTTTACCTGCTCCAGTTCCTCGCGCAGGTGCTGCACCTTGGCAATGGCGTCCTTCTCATTCTCCCAGCGGGCTTTCATGGCGTTAAAATCCTCGCGCATGGACGCCAATTCTTCGCGAATTTCCTTCAGATGCTCTTTGGAGAGCTTGTCGGTCTCCTTCTTCAGCGCAGCTTCCTCTATCTCCAGCTGCATGATTTTCCGCTGCAGGTCGTCCATCTCGGCCGGGCTGGTGTCCATCTCGGTGCGAATCATCGCGCAGGCTTCGTCCACCAGGTCGATGGCTTTGTCGGGCAAAAAGCGGTCGGTGATGTAGCGGTCGCTCAGCACCGCCGCCGAAATCAGCGCACCGTCAGTAATTTTCACGCCGTGAAACACCTCGTAGCGCTCCTTGATGCCACGCAGGATGGAGATGGTGTCCTCCACGGTGGGCTGGTCCACCATCACCGGCTGAAACCGCCGCTCCAGCGCCGCGTCCTTTTCAATGTACTGGCGGTACTCGTTCAGCGTGGTGGCGCCAATGCAGTGCAGCTCGCCCCGGGCCAGCAGGGGCTTCAGCAGGTTGCCGGCATCCATGGCGCCATCGGTTTTGCCAGCGCCCACAATGTTGTGCAGTTCGTCAATAAACAAAATTATTTGACCATCTGAATTTTGCACTTCCTGCAGCACACTCTTGAGGCGTTCCTCAAACTCGCCGCGGTACTTGGCGCCGGCCACCAGCGCGCCCATATCCAGCGCGAAAATCTGCCGGTCACGCAAGCTCTCGGGCACGTCACCCCGCACAATGCGCTGGGCCAGGCCCTCGGCAATGGCCGTCTTGCCCACGCCGGGCTCGCCTATCAGCACGGGGTTGTTTTTGGTTTTGCGGCTGAGGATGCGAATCACATTGCGTATCTCCGCGTCCCGCCCGATGACCGGGTCCAGCTTGTTCTTGCGGGCGAGGTCTACCAGGTCCTGGCCATACTTGTTCAGGGCGTCGTAGGTGTCCTCGGGGCTGTCGGTGGTCACGCGGGTGTTGCCCCGCACGGTGGCCAGCGCCGCCAAAAAGCTGTTTTTGTCAATGCTGAACAGCCGGAAGATGGTGCGCAGCGCGTCGTTGGGCGCGGCAATCAGCCCCAGCATGATGTGCTCCACCGAGACATAGTCGTCCTTCATGCCCCTGGCTTCCTTTTCGGCGGCCAGCAGGGCTTTGTCCAGCGCCGGCGTGATGTAGATCTTGTCGGCCTCGCGGCCGCTGCCGGTCACGCGCGGCAGGCTCGAGATGCTCTCGGCCAAGTCTACCTCCACGTTGCCGGGCTCGATGTCCATCTTTTTAAAAAGCTGCGCAATCAGGCTGTTTTCCTGCGTGATGAGCGCATAGAGCAGATGCTGCTGCTCCAGCGCCTGGTTCTGGTATTCCAGCGCCAGGTTTTGCGCCGCCATAATGGCATCGCGGGATTTTTGGGTAAATTTTTGAAGATCCATCGTCATGATCCTCCTTTGTTCTTCTGGTCATAATCATTATAAAATGGCAAGGTGTAGGATTGTGTTGGATATGCGCGCAAACAGCATTTGCCGCTCCGGCGCATCTATCTGCGGCACTGCCCCTGAAGCCCATTTCTTGAAGCAAAACGCGCCCACACAGGGTGCCGGCTACAACTGTGCCAAAGCAATATTCTGCTGCAAATGCGCCAGGTAGTGGCGCTCGGTTTCGCGCAGGGCGGTGGGGGCGTCGTCCAGGTTGTGAAAATAAGTTTTCAGGCAGCCGTCCATCAGGGCAATGTAGCCAGCTATCAGTTCGCCCTCCGCCTCGGCGCTGCTTTCCTGCACCGGGCGGCGCAGCACACGGGTATGCCTTTTGCCGCCGCTTCGGTAGGCATCCCGCTCGGGCGGCAATTGCAGGTGGGCATTTTCCAGCCGGCGCCACAGGTCAAAAAACAGGGCCAGGCAGGCCAGCAGCGTTTCGTTCTGGCTGCGCAGCGCCAGGTGCAGCCGGCCCAAAACAGCTTGCTCGCCCCGCAGCTCCACCGTGTAGCTGAGCGCGGGGTTGTATTTATAAGGCAGTGCGGTGCGCAGGGTAAGCATACCCCCCGGCGAGCGCGACGCCCGGAAGCCCCGGCGGCCGGCCTCGTGCTCCAGCGTGTCCAACAGCTGGCGCGCCCGCTTCTCGGGCGACATCAGGCTGGCATACTCCGCCAGAATATGGTTTACAAGCGACGAACGGCTGTAGCCGCCACGCACGGCCAGGGCATCCACCGCTGCCACTATCTCCTGTGAAAGCACCAGGCTGTATACGGTTTTAGACATACTATCCCCACTCTCCTTACTCTTTTAGTATACGCTAATAGTTATTATTTTGTCAAGTATATTATATAATTTGTATTACAAAATAATTATATACATGTCTTTTGCTCTACTTTTTCCCAGCGGCATTTTGCCAGTATTCCAAATATATGTTTTGTTTATGTTTTTTTCTTATTCTATACATCATGTATCGTATCCCCCACTGTTTTGTTCCGAACATAAAAAAACTCGCCCATTAAGAGGGCAAGTTTTTTAATCACCATATAAGCAGGTACGCTTTTGGCCACCGGTTCAGCCTGGTTCGTCCTCGTCTGGCCGGGCGGCTGCCGGCTTGGCCACTGCAGCGGCACTGCCCGGCTGGAAGGTTTTCTCAAACGGCGGCCAGATCCACATCAGCTGGATAAGCGCCGGGATGGAATAGCCCACCACCAGCGTAACGGGCGTCAGCAACGGGAACACCCGCCACTGTATGAGGGTGAGCGCCCCGCCCAGCAGCGCGCCGGCCAAGCTGCGTAAAAAATACGCCACAGCCAGCACCACACTGTGCTTCAGCATGGCGCCGGCGCCAAGGGGCAGCAGCGCGCCCTGCAAAAACAGCCAGGGCGCGGCCATGGCCACCAGCAGCGCCAACACCACAAACAGCCCCACCGCGAAGATGCTCACCCCGGCCTGCGCGCTGAAAACAAACAGGTAGGTGTATATGCCCACACCCAGCAAAATGGCATAAAGCATGCCCGGCCCGGCCATGCGGCCAAGGGTTTGGGTGAATGCGCGCTTGAAGTCCTGCCCGATGAAGCCGGGCTCGTTCCGCAACATTTTGGCCAGGCAAAACTGCTGCGCGGCACAGGCCGCCCCCAGCACAATGCCCGACAACGCCCCCAGAAACGCCGACACCACAAACAGGACGCCCCAGCCGCCGGTGTAGGCCCAGATGGACAATGCCAGCATCCCCTGCGAGGGCAAAAAGCCCAGCTGCGTCAACAGGTTCAGCTTCACCAGGTTGCCAAAGTCCCGGCCGAGAATCTCAAAAAAACGGGGCACACCTTTTTTGCGGGGCGCATTTTTGGGCACGCCGGGGCCCGGCTTGTTCAGGTTTCTAAAAAGCCCCATGCCACGCCCCCTGTGCCGTATTTTTGCTGTGCTTGTGCGGTAGGCCATCTATGCAGGCGGTGCTATTTTTGTGCCAGAACCGCTCACTTCAAGCCAATTCAGTTTTACAGCCCGTATCGCCATAAAGATGCGCGGATATCGCGTTCAGGCGAATTTTTCGACACCAACGGTAACCCGCACACCCACAACGTGTGCCAGCCAGCAAGCCTGCCGTCTTGTATACTGCGTTTTCAAATGGTTCGGACAGGCCTGCCAGCAAGGAACCCTTGCATATGCTGACCAGGCTCTATTTTGTCGCCATTGCATGCGCCTGCCAAGCCAACGTCCGTTCAAGCGGCGCTACACACAAATGCTGAGCGCCTGCCGCTTCACCTGAATGCTGGCCTCGGTCAGCATGCCGCCAAACTCGCCGTCCAACGACCACGAGCAGGGCGCGTCCGAAACAAACTCCAGGTGCTTCACCCGCGTCACCGTCAGCAGCGGTGACGAAACATCCCCCCGCAGCACGGCGGCGCTCACTTCGCTCATCTCGCCAAAGTTGTGTGGGTGCTTCACCAGCAGCATCTCAAATATCCCGTCGTCCAGGTGTATTTGCTCCTTATCGGGGAAGGTGAACCCCGCCACCGACGCCGAGTTGGCCACCAGGCCAAACAGATAGTCGTCCTCATAAACACCGTTGTCGCACACAATGCGGGCGTGGTGCGATTCCAGCTTGGGCAGGCGCTGCATGGCCTCCAGTAAATAGGCCGAATAACCCAGGAAATTCTTAAAAGTCTGCGGCGTTTTATAGGAGACATCCGTCAGCTCGCCAAAGGCGGCCACATAGTTGAAGCACCGCTCGTTCAAAAGGCCCACATCGCACTGCATCACCGCTTTGGGCGCCACAATGCGCTCCACCGCTTTCATAATGTTGTTTTTGGGCAGCTTCAGCGAGGCGGCAAAGTCGTTGGTGGTGCCACAGGGCACATAGCCCAGCCGGGGCATGGGCTGGTGGCACAAAAGGCCGTCCACCACCTCGTTCAGGGTGCCGTCGCCGCCGCAGCACACCACCAGGTCATGCCCGGCGCCGTGCTCTTGGGCCATCCGCCGGGCGTCGCCGGGGCCGGTGGTGGGGTACACGTGTAGCAGGTATCCTGCCTCCGAAAAACGGCAGATCATCTCATGCAGCTTATTTTTCAGCTTATTGCCACCTGTATAGGGGTTAAAAATCAACAGTAGTGTTTCCATATCGGTCACCTATATTGGGCCAGCGCCCAAACATGATGGGGTTTCCTCCACTATACCCGAAAACGGGCCCGTTCACAGTCGAACGCTGCCGCGCGATGTGTTCACCCCATACAAAAAACCTGTGGTGCATTTGGGCAACCCGGCAAATCACCGGCCAAACTCGCTGAGCACCAGGCCCTTGTTGTGCTCCTCGGCCCAGCCCACGTTCCAAAACCCGGTAAACAGCAGCAACGGGTTGCCCTTCATATCCTCCACCCGCTTGGAATCACTGGTCAGGCTCAGGTGGGCAATGTCGCCCTCGTGCTGTGTTACCCAGCGGATGTACTGGTAGGGCAATGTCTGCAGGCAGATGTCCACGCCGTATTCGTTCTTCAGCCGGTACTCCAGCACCTCGAACTGCAAAACGCCCACCGCCCCCACAATAAGCTCCTCCATGCCGCCGCCGCTCTCCTTAAACACCTGGATGGCGCCCTCCTGGGCAATCTGCTCAATGCCCTTGACAAACTGCTTGCGTTTCATGGTATCGGTCTGGCGCAGCAGTGCAAAATGCTCGGGCGCAAAGGTGGGGATGCCCTCGAAGGTGAAGCGGGCCTTGCCGCCCACAAGCGTGTCGCCAATGGCAAAAACGCCGGGGTCGAACACGCCCAGAATGTCTCCGGCATAGGCCTCGTCCACAATCTGGCGCTCCTCGGCCATCATCTGCTGCGGCTGCGAGATGCGCAGGGCCTTGCCCCCCGGCATGTGCTGCACTTCCATGCCCTTCTCAAACTTGCCCGAGCAGATGCGGATGAAGGCGATGCGGTCGCGGTGGGCGGGGTTCATGTTGGCCTGTATCTTGAACACAAAGGCCGAAAAGTCGGGCGAGAGGGGGTCGACGGGCCCCGCGCTTGACTGGCGCGGCAGCGGCGGGGGCGTCATGCGCAGAAAAGCTTCCAAAAACGGCTCCACGCCAAAGTTGGTAAGCGCCGAGCCAAAAAACACCGGTGTCAGCCGGCCGGCCAGCATCTCCTCTTTGCTGTATTCGGTGCCGGCCACGTCCAGCAGGTCGATGTCATCGGCCAGTGTTTTGTGGGCGGCGGCGCCAATCATTTCGTCCAGCGCCGCGTCGCCCAGGCGGGCCTTTTGTGCCTTCACCTGCTTTTCGCCCCGCAGCACCGGCTCAAAGGCCAGTATCTGCCCGGCGCCGCGCTCGTACACGCCCTTAAATGCACGCCCGCTGCCAATGGGCCAGTTCATGGGGTAGGTGTCTATGCCCAGCACATCCTCAATGTCCTGCAAAAGGTCCAGCGGCGGCCGGGCCTCGCGGTCCATCTTGTTAATGAAGGTGAAAATGGGGATGCCCCGCATCACGCACACCTTGAACAGTTTTTTGGTCTGCGTCTCCACGCCCTTGGCGGCATCTATCACCATCACGGCGGCGTCGGCGGCCATCAGGGTGCGGTAAGTGTCCTCCGAGAAATCCTGGTGGCCGGGGGTGTCCAGGATGTTCACGCAGAAATCGTTGTATTCAAACTGCAGCACGCTGGACGTTACGCTGATGCCGCGCTGCTTTTCTATCTCCATCCAGTCGCTCACGGCGTGGCGGGCGGTTTTCTTGCCCTTCACGCTGCCCGCCAGGTTGATGGCGCCGCCGTACAGCAGCAGCTTTTCGGTCAGGGTGGTCTTGCCGGCGTCCGGGTGGCTGATAATGGCAAAGGTGCGCCGGCGCCGGATCTGCTGTGCGTCTGTCATTCGAAAAGGTCCGTCCCTTCTATGGGGGTGTTCGCGTCGGCCATCAGCGTGGCAAAGCGCCCGTCCCAGAGATTCTGGTGGTAGGTGATGATCTGGTGCGCTTTCATAAACGGGCCGTTCCGCGTGCTGTGGGCGCCCCGGTAGATGTAATTGTCGCGGTAGCCCTGGCTGTAGGCGCAGCGGATGGTGGTGTCCATGCACAGCTCGGTTTGCGCGCCGGCAAAGTGCAGGGTTTTAACACCCTTTTCCTGCAGCAGCTGGTGCAGGTTTGTCTCGCAGAAAGCATCGTTGTGTTGTTTGCGCACCACCGGGTCTTCCGGCTGGCGGTGCAGGCCGGCGTGTATTTCCCAGCTGGGTTTACCGGGGTGGAAGTCATCCACCGGGTCGGCGTCATCGTGCTGCACAAACACAATGAGGGCGCCGCGCGCGCGCAGGTCGTCAATCAAATTGTTGGCCGTGCGCACCAGTGAACCGGCATTATAGATGGGATTTTCCTGTGCGTCAAAAAAGGTTTCCTGCAGGTCGATTACCAAAAGCGCTTCACTCATAGGGTTTCTCTCCTTCTTCTCTCCATTTATACTCTGCAAACGCAAAACCACCGGGTGTTTTTACGTTTGCCTCACAAGCTTTGCGTGCGTTTACTCGTAAATTCGCCGCACATCCACACACAATCCGCTTATGTCGTCCAGCGTGAAAAGCACGGCGTTCAGCATCAGCGGGCCATCGGCCACCTTGAACTGCACCGGCACATGCTCCCGCTGCTTTTTAACCGCCAACTGCGGCTGTATGCCAATAACGCTGACGGACGGGCCGGTCATCCCCACGTCGGTGATATAACCCGTGCCGCCGGGCAGTATCTGTTCGTCGGCCGTCTGCACGTGGGTGTGGGTGCCAAACACGGCACTCACCCGGCCATCCAGGTAAAAGGCCAGCGCCTTTTTCTCGGCGGTGGATTCGGCGTGGACGTCCACCACCGTAAAACGCGCCGCGCCTTTGGCCAGCAGGGCGTCCGCCCGGGTAAAGGGGCTGTCAATCGGCTCCATCCACGCCACGCCCGCCAGGTTGATCACCCGCAAAACGCCCAGGCGGCCGGTGTCTATTTCACAGCAGCCGGCGGCATCCTCGGTGTAGGGGTAGTTGGCCGGGTGCAGCACGGTGGGGTTTTCGGTGTACAGGCTCTCGTCGGCCCGGCGGTGGCAGTGGTTGCCCGTGGTCACCACGTCGGCCACCTGCAGCAGCTGCTCGGCCGCCGCGTGGGGCAGCCCCACACCCGATTTATCGCTGTTCTCGCCGTTCACAATAATAAAATCGGCCTGCTCGGTGCGCCGCAGGGCCGGCAGCCGGCTGATGGCCAGCTCCAGCCCCGGCGTGCCCACCACATCGCCCACGCAAAGAATGCGCATGCTCTTCTCCCTTTCTACTGCTGCTTACTTGCCAGCCAGGTTGTGTTGCTGCCCGGTGCCGGCGTGCCCGCGCCTGCCACATTCTACTTACCTGGCCACCTACGCCTCGCATCCTGCGGCACTCTTACGGTTCAGGTGCACCTCAATGCAAGGCTGCGGCGCTGCCCGGTGTTGGTGCGGCGGCGCCCGGCACACGCTACTTATCCAGGCAAGCAACGTCAGTGTGCCAAGCCTCTTATCCGCTGGTGACGGGCGACGCTGTACCGGCGCCGGGCAGCGCCGCAGCCGGTGGTAGAGGCACATCACCCGGGATTGAAAAAGCCGGGCCCCGTCTGGCGCCCGGCCACAATATGCGTTTGTTTACGAACCTTTTTACTTGGCGTAGTCGATAGCGCGGCTCTCGCGCACCACGTTCACCTTGATTTGGCCCGGGTAGTCCAGCTCGTTTTCAATCTTCTCGCTGATATCGTGGGCCAGCAGCACCAGCTGGTCGTCGCTCACCATCTCGGGCTTCACCAGAATGCGCACCTCGCGCCCGGCCTGGATGGCGTAGCTGCTCTCCACCCCGGCAAAGCTCTTGGTGATCTCCTCCAGGTTTTCCAGCCGCTTGATGTAGCTTTCCAGGTTCTCGCGGCGGGCGCCCGGCCGCGCGGCGCTGATAGCATCGGCCGCCGTTACGATGAAAGCCAGCGTGGTGGTGGGCTCGGTGTCACCGTGGTGGGCCTCGATGGCATGGATGACCGCCGGGCTCTCCTTGTACTTCTTGGCCACGTCCACACCTATCTGCACGTGGCTGCCCTCAATCTCGTGGTCCAGCGCCTTGCCAATGTCGTGCAACAGGCCCGCGCGCTTGGCCTGGGTCACGTTCAGGCCCAGCTCCGCCGCCATAATGCCCGAAAGGTTGGCCACCTCCAGGCTGTGGTTCAGCACGTTCTGGCCATAGCTGGTGCGGTACTTCAGGCGGCCAATCAGCTTTACGATGTCGGGGTGCACGCTGTGCAGGCCCACTTCCATCACGGCCTTTTCGCCCTCGCGCTTCATCACCAGCTCCATCTCGCGCCGGCTTTTCTCCACCATCTCCTCAATACGGGCGGGGTGGATGCGGCCGTCGGCAATCAGCTTCTCCAGCGTTTGGCGGGCCACCTCGCGGCGCACCGGGTCAAAGCTGCTCAGCGTGATGGTCTCGGGCGTGTCGTCGATGATCAAATCGACGCCGGTGGCGGTCTCCAGCGCGCGGATGTTGCGGCCCTCGCGGCCGATGATGCGGCCCTTCATCTCGTCGCTGGGCAGCGCCACCACCGAGATGGTGGCCTCGCTGGAATGGTCGGCCGCGCAACGGGCGATGGCCTGGCCAATCAGCTCGCGGGCCAAGTCGTCCGCCTCGTCCTTGATGTTGGTCTCGAACGCGGAGATCTTCACCGCTTTTTCATGGGTCAGCTGCTCGTCCAGGCGGCTCAGCAACACGCCGCGGGCTTCCTCTTGTGTGAGCGAGGCAATGCTCTCCAGCTTCTGCAGCTCCCGCTCTTTTATCTGCTCAATTTCAGCCAGGCGGGCCTCGGCCAGTTCCTTGCGCTGGGCAAGGTCTTCCTCGCGTTTTTCCAGCGCCTCGGTCTTTTTATCCATCGCTTCTTCTTTTTGGTCGATACGCCGTTCCTGGCGTGTCACCTCAGCTCTGCGATCCTTGATCTCTTTTTCGGCTTCCTGCCGCAGTTGATAGGCTTGGTCCTTGGCCTCCACGGCCGCTTCTTTCAGCTTTTGCTCTGCATTTTTGATGGCATCGTTGACAATTTTTTTAGCTTCTTCCTCCGCCGAACCGACGGCCTGCTCTGCAGCACGCCGGCGAAACGCAATGCCGGCGCGGAATGCAATAAACGCAGCTAAAACAACGACCACGACTGCCACCAGGATGATAATCCAGGTTTCCGGCAATTTGGGTCACTCCTTAATAGTCGGGATTGGGTTTTATGGTGGGTGACCGCCTATAATCGTCGCCCGTACAAACATTTATAGGCGGGGCCCGCTGAACGGCCTGCGCATGGACGCAGTGCCACACAATTTCACCATATCAACATTGTAAAACCCGCGCAGGCCGTTGTCAAGGTCTAACACTTTATATAGGTATTATTAAGGCATATAAATAATTGGCACATGCCGCATTCTGTTGCCAAACCTTGACAATTGCCCCCGCCGGTGCTAAACTTCTAACACAAAAGCGATGACGCGGACACGGGCCGCAGCCATTTGGCAAAAAGAGAGGGCGCACTGCTGGAAACGCCTTGCCAAACCTGCCGCCTACCACCGCACCAGCCGCAGAAGCGAACTTCTGCCGGGCCTGCCCGTTACAGCAGCCGTTGCCAAGAGTGGCGCGCCTTTTAGCGCGCAAGCCGGGTGGAACCGTGGGATTTTCCCACCCCGGCCCCTATGTGGGGCCGGGGTGTTTTTTTATTCCAAACGGCGATGCTGCACCGGCGCAGGCAACCCTGCGCGGGCAGGCCGCTGCCTTGCCCGCCGGCGGTTTGTCTGCTCAGCTAATTTTTGTCTGTTTTTTCTTATTTTTCACTTTACATTTTATAAGCCATATTGACATAAGGAGCAGTATTTTATGATTAACATTACGTTGAAAGATGGCATTGTCAAACAATACGAGCCAGGCATCCAGGTTGCCGAGATTGCCCGGAGCCTGGGCGCCGGGCTGTACAAGGCCGCCTGCGCCGCCCGGGTGGACGGCGTTGCCTGCGACCTGCGCACCGAACTGCTCAGGGACTGTGCGGTAGAGATTTGCACCTTCGATGACCCCGACGGCCGCCACGCTTTCTGGCATACCGGCAGCCACATTCTGGCCCAGGCGGTGCTGCGGCTTCATCCCGCCGCCAAGTTCGCCATTGGCCCCGCTGTGGCCGACGGCTTCTACTACGACTTCGACATCTCGCCCGCCTTCACGCCGGAGGACCTCACCGCCATCGAGGACGAAATGCGCAAAATTGTTAAGGAAGCGCTGCCCATTGAGCGCATTCTGGTGTCCCCCGCCGATGCGATGGCCCTGTTCAAGGACCAGCCCTACAAGCTGGAGCTCATTCAAAAGCACGCCGACGCCGGGGAGGAGATCAGCCTTTACCGCCAGGGCGAGTTTACCGACCTGTGCGCCGGCCCCCACCTGCTCACCACCGCGCCGCTGAAAGCCATCAAACTGACAAACGCTACCGGCGCCTACTGGCACGGCGATTCCCGCCTGCCCATGCTCAGCCGCATTTACGGCACCGCCTACCCCAAGGCCAGCGAACTGGAGGCCCACCTGGCCCTGCTGGAGGAAGCCAAAAAGCGCGACCACCGCAAGTTGGGCCGCGAGCTGGGCATCTTTGCCATGATGGACGAGGGCCCCGGCTTCCCCTTCTTCCTGCCCAACGGCATGGCGATCAAAAACAATTTGCTGGACTACTGGCGCGAGCTGCACCACCGCGACGGCTATAAAGAGATCAGCACGCCCATCATGCTGAACCAATCGCTGTGGCAGCGCAGCGGCCACTGGGGTCATTACAAAAACAACATGTATACCACTGAAATAGACGATACCGCCTTTGCCATCAAGCCCATGAACTGCCCCGGCGCCATGCTGGTGTACAAAAACAGCCTGCACAGCTACCGCGAGCTGCCCCTGCGCATGGCCGAGCTGGGCCTGGTGCACCGGCACGAGCTGTCGGGTGCGCTGCACGGCCTGATGCGGGTGCGCAGCTTTACCCAAGACGACGCCCACATCTACATGATGGAGAGCCAAATCAAGGAGGAGATCAAGGGCGTCATCCGGCTGACCGACGAAATCTACTCGATGTTCGGTTTTGACTACAAGATCGAACTGTCCACCATGCCGGAAGACCACATGGGCGACGAGGCCACCTGGGAAACCGCCACCGCCGACCTGCGCGCCGCGATGGAAGAGCTGGGCCGCGACTACACCGTGAACGAGGGCGACGGCGCGTTCTACGGCCCCAAACTGGACTTCCACCTGGTAGACGCCATTGGCCGCACCTGGCAGTGCGCCACCATCCAGCTGGACTTCCAGATGCCCGAACGCTTTGAGCTGGAGTATGTGGGCGAGGACGGCGAGCGCCACCGCCCGGTGATGATCCACCGCGCGCTTTTGGGTTCTATTGAGCGTTTCATCGGCATTTTGATTGAACACTTTGCCGGCGCCTTCCCCACCTGGCTGGCCCCCACGCAGGTGATGCTGGTGCCCATCAGCGAGGCCCACCACGCCTATGCCCACGAGGTGCTGGCCAAGCTGGAGGCCGCCGGCATTCGCGCCGAGGCAGACCTACGCAATGAAAAGATGAACTATAAAATTCGTGAGGCTCAGTTGAAGAAAATCCCCTACATGCTGGTAATGGGCGACAAGGAGATGGCCGACGGCACCGTGGCCGTGCGCGCCCGCAAGGAGGAGCGCGGCGGCACCAAATCCGTCGCAGACTTTATCGCCGCCACCACGGAGGAAATTGTCAACCGTTCACTATAAGCATTATTCGCTTAAATATTTATACCGGATACACATTTTTGTGTGTATCCGGTATAAATATTTGTGGTACTATTAATATTTGCCGCCAAAAGCGGCACCCAAAGCTTTTTCACTGCATTGGACAGCCGCCGCAAAACGGCCGCTTATCCAGCACCAAACTTGCCCTATTGCACTGCCAAATCATCAGGCACTGCCGGAGTCGTTCAGTTCAAGCAGGTTCCCCTCGGGGTCGCGCAGTACCACGCAGCGCATGCCCCAGTCCTCAATGGTTTGAGGCTCGCCCAAAAACTCAACGCCCTTTGCTTTCAGTTCTATATAAGCTTTGTCCACATCGTCGCAGGGCAGCACCAGCTGCACCTGGTCTCCCCCACCGTTTTGAGGCGGAGCATAACCCTCGTACAACGCCATGTTGGCCACCAGAAAAATGGCAAAATTGGGCTCTGCGCCGGCGGCACCGGTAAACGAGGTGTAGGGCCCATTACGGTCTCCCCATACAGGCACCAGGCCCATGGCTTCGGTATAAAAATCGTAGCACTTAGCAAAATCCTTCACCAGCAAGCGAACCCCTATCCTTGTAAAGTCAATCATAATCCATCCTCCTTGTACTGCTGTCATTGCAAAATAATAAAGCATCGCTACACATAATCACTGTTTTGTAACAATGCCAGACGGCGCAGGCTGACTGCATTATCCACACACGCTCAAAAACACTTGCATCATTCTGCCCCCAGCGCTTCCAGCAGGAATACCACCGGCCGCACACCGTCTGTGCAGCACAGCACCTGCTGCCCATCGGTGCGGTTCCAGGGTGTATAGCTGGCCCCGGCCGACAGTGCATTGACCCCCCGGTAAATGTCTATCCATGCCCAGGGGCAAAAGCCGGCCGGCATCTCGGCGCTGCCTGTGTACAGGAAAACCTGCCCTTCCTGCACCAACGGGCAAGGGCCGGCCTCGTTCTCTGGTGCTAAATAAATATCAGAAAAATCCTGCAAAAATAGCTTCCTCAGCACGGTGATTTTTACATTTTTCAACTATATTCTCCCATAATAGTAATTTATTTATAATAAATCTTGCACTTCCAGCATATTTTCCCAATAGCGTTTGGGCATGTGTGTCATACGGCAGCGGGGGTTCTCGCGTGCCTCAATGCTGATGGTATTGTAAAACTGCTTCCACATCGCACGATAAGCCTCCTCGGCCTCGCTGGCTTTGGGGAATACAATGCCCTCCATGGGTACAATGCGCTGCCGGCCCTGCTCGTAAATCAGCGCCGCCTTGTGTGTTTTATCGTAGATCAAAAAATCCTCTTGCGCGTAGCGTGACACAAAATGGGACGCAATGAACGGCAAAATAAAGTTTTTTGGGCTGATGGTGGCGCCCAGCACGCCGTCATAGTCGGAGAACCGCACAAACCCCAGCAGCAGATGGGCTTCACCGCCCAGATGCTTTTGCGCCGCCAGCATGGGTGCCACATCGGCGTGGCCCAGCATCTGCATTACAGGGCGGCCCCGCTGGTAGCCCAGCAGCAAGAAGCGCAGCATGGCTATTTCCTTTTCTGCCAGGCAGCTTAGATAAACCGTTTCCACCAGCTCCAGCGCCGCCGCCGAAATCTTCTTCGGTACCGACGCGCGCACCCGCTCGGCTTTGTCCTGTTCGGTGGCTATCAGCTTCTGCCGGAACAATGTGGGCGGTGCGTCATCTTCGGGCCAAATCGCCAGCGGCAGCTCATGGCTATAAACGCTTTCATATACGCAGCAGTAAAACCCCGGTAGGCTGCCGTCGTACAGGTAAACCACATCAGCCGGCCGGGCCAGTGGTTTTTTGGGGCTTGGTGCTGGCCGCGGGCGCGGCGCACGGCCCTGTGCCGGGCCGTGCACGTCTGCCCCACTTTTTGCCGCGGCCTGTTCCTGCTGCGCTTCCAGCTTGCGGCAGTGCGCCGTGTGCCGGCAGTTCGCCCGCCCGCAGTAGGTGCGCCGCCCGCAGGGCATCACATCGCTTTTGCCAGGCATGCCACCACCTCCTCTGCCGCCTGCGCCACCGTGGCCACATCGCCCGGGCCGGGCAGGGCGGGCAGGCCCATGCCCGGCGGGCCAAACAGGCTCAGTTGCTCCATCCCCGCCGAATATACCCCCGGGTCAATCAGCGCCCGCACCGTGGCTTCCCGCCCGGTGTGCAGCCCGGTGGGGTTATCGGCTGTGGTGATGAAGTACTGCGCGCGTTTCAGCACCACGCCAATTTTTTTCAGCTCCGGCATGCCCAGCCGCCCCGTTTTGCGTGCCGCCACAATGCGCTTGGCGCTTAGCGGGCCGATGCCCGGCACCCGCAGCAGCGTCGCCTGGCTGGCCGTATTTACATCCACCGGGAACAGGTGCATGTTGTGGATGGCCCAATTGCATTTGGGGTCCAGATAGGGGTTGAAGTTTGGCGCTTCTTCACTTAATATCTCATCCGCCACAAACCGGTACTGCCGCAGCAGAAAATCCGCCTGGTAAAGCCGATGCTCCCGCAGCAGCGGAGGTTTGGTCTCCACGCTGGGCAACAGGCTGTCCTCCACCACCGGGATATACGCCGAGTAGAACACCCGCTTCAGTTCATACCGGCCATACAAGCCCTCGGCCAGGCGCAAAATGCTGTAATCGCTCTCGGGCGACGCCCCAATGATCATCTGCGTGGCCTGGCCGGCGCCGGCAAAGGTGGGCGCGTGCTTGTAGTGGGCCAACTCCCTGGTGTTCTGTTGGCGGCCGGCGGCAATTTGCGCCATTGGCCGCAATATGGCCTTGCGCGTTTTGGCCGGGGCCAGGCGGCTCAGGCTGTCCTCGCTGGGCAGCTCGATATTAACGCTGAGGCGGTCGGCTACCAGGCCCAGCCGCCAAATCAGGTCGGGCGAGGCGCCGGGTATGGTCTTGGCGTGGATATAGCCCCAAAAATCGTATTTATAGCGTATGATTTCCAGCGCGCGTATCATCTGCTCCATCGTGTAATCGGGGTTGCGCAATACCCCGCTGGACAAAAACAACCCCTCAATGTAATTGCGCCGGTAAAACTCAATGGTCAACTCGGCCAGCTCCTCGGGCGTGAAGCTGGTACGGGCGATATCATTGCTGCTGCGGTTCACGCAATATTTGCAGTCGTATATGCAGTTGTTGCTCATCAATACCTTTAATAGCGACACGCAGCGCCCGTCTGCCGAAAAGCTGTGGCAGCAGCCTGCGGCAATGGTGCTGCCCAGCCCGCCGCCGCCCGGACGGTCGGCCCCGGAGGACGTGCAGGCGGCGTCGTACTTGGCGCCATCGGCCAAAATGGTCAGCTTGTCCATCAAATCCATGTGCACACCTCCCGGTCGCTTTCTTAGTCAGGCACTTGATACGATGCCGCGCACACCATACAGCCGCCTGAACACACCCATGGCAATACCATGCCCGGCCGGCTTGATTCAGCCAGCTTTTACACCTCGACCTATACCTGCAAATATAGCGCAAGCGCAGCCGCCTCACAGGCGGATTTTCCTACCAGCGCGCTTTTGTTTCCACCACTTTGCCGGCGATGTAAAGATGCTCCAGCTCCTCGCCGGAGAGGATGACCGGCTCATAGGCGGGGTTAAAGGGCTGCAGCACCACGGCGTTGCCTTTACGCTGAAAACGTTTGAGCGTTCCCTCACCGTCGCCGTAGATCACCACGCCCAAATCGCCGTCGTCCAGCACCGGCTGGCGGCGCACCAGCGCCAAATCGCCATCGCGGATGCGCGGCTCCATAGAGTCGCCCTTCACCACCAGGTAAAAGTAGCTCTCCGGGTCCCGCACGCTGGCAGTTGCGCTGCCATGGTCTTCTTCAAAAGCCAGGGCGCCATAGCCGGCGCGCACCGCGCCTACCACCGGCACCATTACCTCCGCCGCCGGCAGGTAGGGCCGCACCGCGCCAATATTGGCCCCCGCGCGGCCCAGCAAAAAGTCCACGCTCACGCCAAACAGCTCGGCCAGGCGAATCAGGGTGCCGGGGTCCGGCGAGGAATCCCCCGCTTCCCATTTGCCTACCGCCTGCTGGGTAATGCCAAACATTTCCGCCAGCTTGCTCTGGGTTATTTTTTGCTCTTTGCGCAGCTGCTTCAGGCGTTCTGCGAACATAACCGTCCTCCTTACGCATATTTGTGAAGTGACGTGGTTTAATTATACAACCATATTTTGTATTTGTAAAGCAATTTCGCAATATTATTGTTTTTTCCATTGACAACGCATGGTTGTTATTGTACACTATAAACACAATCATTCATTGTTGAAAGGAAGGGTTTCCATGCGTGCCTTTTGTTCAAGAGTCGTTGCCATCCTGGCCGTGTTGGCGGGTATTGCCACACTGGAAGCATTGTTTGCCGGCACCCTTCCTGTAGCCGGCGCGCTGGTTTTACTGGCTGCCTGCGGCTGGCTTGCCTGGCGGCTTTTCCGCCGCGAGCTGCGCCGCAGCCCTAAGCGCCGCCGCCCACAGCCCGGCCCGGCCCACCGGCAGCGGCCCGCCGCTCAACCGGCCCCTCTGCAGTTGGCCGCAAAGCCCCCCGCCTTCCCGGGCCCGCACGCCGCCTGACACATTACCCCATTGGCTGCGCCGTTGCAGCTGTTGTACTCTCTAAATGTCCTACCAGAGCGCAGGGCGTCGTTTGCCCCTTGTGGGCGGCGGCGTTCTGTGTCTTTTTTGTTACATCTGACATTTTTCGGAAAACCCGCCCTATATAATATGGTATAATAAGGACGCTTGAAGCCCTGCGATGGATTACTTTATTTTGACCGATAGAAAGGAGCACTGATTATGTGGAAAAAATGGTTGGCGGTTCTGTGCGCCGCCCTGATGCTGACCGGCCTTGTAGCTTGCAGCAGCAGTACCAAAGCCGACGGTGTATACACCGCCGAAGCCGATGACACCTATGTGGACAGCAACGGCTACGGCTGGCGCGACACCCTGACACTGACCTACAAGGACGGCAAAGTGGTGGCCGCACAGTTTGAGTCCTACGACGCGGACGGCAACGCCAAAAGCGTGCCCGGCAACTACGAAGGCATGACGCCCGAGCCCTCCGAGTGGATCCCGCAGCTCAGTGCCAACGTTCTGGCGGCCAGCTCGGCCAGCAGCATCGACGGCATCGCCGGGGCCACCATTGCGTCCGGCAACGCCCAAAAGCTGTACGAGGCCATTGAGAAAAACGGCAAGCCCGGCGAGACCATCCAGGTGGACCTGAGCTAGCAGGCAGCACACAAACAAAAAGCACCTGCTTCGGCAGGTGCTTTTTGTTTAATAATCACATATTTTAGTATTTTTCAGCATTTCCAACAATACCTGAAAGCCGTTCGCAACTCAGCACACACCGTTTGCGCGCCACCTGAAAATCCTCCCGGCTTTCAAGCTGGCTGGCACCGTCAGCCTTAGCCCTCAGCAATACGCTGTTTCATCAGGCCACTGGCCTTAAAACCGGGAATGCTGGTGGGCTCAAGGCGGCTGGATACTTTAGTTTTCGGGTTGGTGTAGGCTTTGGTTTTCCGATCTCGCATCTCGAAACGTCCAAATCCGGCAATGGTCACCTTCTCACCCTGCTGAAGAGATTCTATGATATCGTCGACCATTGTTGTCAACACTGTTTCAACCTGTGCAACCGGCAGCCCCGTCTGTCGTGCAATTTTGGCGATCAATTGAGACCTAGTCATTTTGTACCTCCCTAAAATCTTCTCACATTTGCCAATATGGTATCCCCCTTGGCTCGTTTTTATTATAAGCGGCCACACGTTGAAATGCAATAGTCTGTCATCGTTTTTTTACACTTCCTATTTTTTCTATAGGAAATTTTTAGGGAATTCACATGCTTTCGACCAAAAATGCCCATCTACCTGCCAGAAAATATCGCATTTTTTGAAAAACCATGTCTGATTTTGACTACGGCTGGCGCACAAAACGCCTTTGCCGCCCCCAAAGCCGCCCTGCCGGGCTGTGATGCAGTGATAAACTGGGGATGGCTTTTTGGCCGCCGCAATGGTATGATAGAAAACATCCTATTTTAACAAGAAGGAGGAAAAAGCATGGAAATGAAGTTCGAGACCGCCTGCGTACACGGCGACTACCAGGCCCAAAAAGGGGAACCGCAGGTGATGCCCATCATGCAGTCGACCACATACCGCTACTACAACACCGACGACGTGGCCGCCATGTTCGATTTGACAAGCGCCACCCACATGTACACCCGCATTTCCAACCCCAACGTTGAGCGGCTGGAGGGTAAGATGTCCATGCTGGAAGGCGGTGTGGCTGCCACAGCGGCGGCCAGCGGCCAAAGCGCCACCATGATATGCCTGCTGGCGCTTTGCGGCACTGGCGACCATATCCTTAGCAGCGCCAACGTTTACGGCGGCACCAACAACCTGGTGGGCGTCAGCTTCCAAAAGCTGGGCATCGACCATACCTTTGTGCCGCAGGACGCCTCCTACGAAGCAATTATGGCCGCGGCGCGGCCCAATACCAAGGTGGTGCTGGCCGAAACACTGGGCAACCCGGCGCTTTCCGTGCTGGACTTTGACAAGTGGAGCCGCGTGGCCAAAGCGCTGGAGGTACCCCTGGTGGTGGACAACACCCTGGCCACCCCCTGGCTGTGCCGCCCGCTGGAGCACGGCGCCAACATCGTCATCCACTCCACCACCAAATACGCCGACGGCCACGCCACCAGCATAGGCGGCATCGTGGTGGACGGCGGCACCTTCGACTGGGCCAAAAACGGCAAATACCCCGGCATTACCGAGCCGGACGACAGCTACCACGGCCTGGTGTTCACCGAGGCCTTTGGCCCCGCGGCCTTTGCCGTGAAGCTGCGCGGCCAGATGCTGCGCGACTACGGCTGCGTGATGGCCCCCATGAACGCCTGGCTTACCCACATGGGCCTGGAAACCCTGCACCTGCGCATGGAGCGCCACTGCCAAAATGCCCAGGCGCTGGCCGAGTACCTGGCCGCCGACCCCCGCGTGGATTGGGTACGCTTCCCCGGCCTGAAAGACGACCCCTACCACGCGCTGCAGCAGCGCTACATGCCCAAAGGCGCCGGCGGCTTTTTGACCTTTGGCGTCAAGGGCGGCTTTGAAGCCGGGCGCAAATTCATTGAAAGCCTCAAGCTGACCAGCCTGGTGGTACACATTGGCGATTTGCGCACCTCGGTGCTGCACCCCGCCTCCACCACCCACCGGCAGCTCACGGAAGAAGGCCAGTTGCAGGCCGGCATCAGGCCGGAGCTCATCCGCGTGTCGGTAGGCATTGAGCATATCGACGATATCAAGAATGATTTTAACGCCGCCCTGCAGGCCGCCACAGACTAAGGGAGGATACCATGCCAGTCATCATCCCCAAAGAGCTGCCCGCCTACAAAACCCTGCAGGACGAAAACATTTTCGTCATGCCCCACCATCGGGCCATCACCCAGGACATCCGCCCGCTGGATATCCTGATCGTCAACCTGATGCCCGACAAAATTGTTACCGAGACCCAGCTGGCCCGCATGCTGGGCAACAGCCCGCTGCAGGTGCGCCTCACATTGCTGCGCACCGGCACGCATGAGTCCACCCACACGGCGTCCGAGCATATTGCCGCGTTTTACCAAACGCTGGACGAGGTGCAGCGCCACCGCTTCGACGGCATGATTGTAACCGGCGCGCCGGTGGAGCAGCTGGACTACGAGCAGGTGGACTACTGGGACGAGCTGCGCAGTCTGTTTGATTTCAGCCGCAAGAACGTGTATTCCACCCTGTACCTGTGCTGGGGGGCCATGGCCGGGCTGTACCACAACTACGGCATCCCCAAAATCATGCTGCCCGCCAAGCTGTCGGGCGTGTTCGAGCACAAGGTGGTGCGCCCCGGCAACCCGCTGGTGCGTGGCTTCGACGAGGTGTTCTACGCCCCCCACTCCCGCCTGGCCGGCATTGCCCGGCCCGACGTGGACGCCGTGCCCCAGCTGCGCGTGCTGGCCGAGAGCGAAGAGGCCGGCCTGCACCTGATGAGCACCGACAACGGCCGGGAGATTTACGTGATGGGCCACATGGAATACGACAAAGAAACGCTGTATAATGAGTATACGCGCGACAAGGGCGCCGGCCTGAACCCTAAGCTGCCCCGCCACTACTTTGTAGACGACGACCCCGAAAAGGGCATCCTGTTCCGCTGGCGCAGCCACGCCCACCTGCTGTTCAGCAACTGGCTGAACTACTATGTGTACCAAAGCACCCCGTTCGACCTGAACGAACTGTCGTAATAAACCCTCTGCCTCCGCGGCCCGGCTGCGGAGGCATTTTGTCAAACGGGCCCGCTTTGCCCCGCATTTTTGTTGGGGCAAAGCCCCCCATAAAAGGAACACACCAGGGAGGCGCCGCATGAAGTACTACCCAAAAGTAACGGGCGAGCGTATCTATCTGTCGCCCATTTGCCCAGACGACGCCGGCACCTACACCCGCTGGCTGAACGACCCTGAGATTACCAACCGCCTGGGCAACAGCACCCAGGTGTTCAGCCTGCTGAAGGAACGCAAGCTGCTGGAGGAGCTGGCCCAGGAGGGCCCCAACTTTGCCATCATCCGGGGGGCGGACGACACCCTGCTGGGCAACATCAGCTTTTTTGGGCACGATGCCATCCAGCGCCGCGCCGAATGCGGGCTGTTCATTGGCGCCGCCGAAAGCCGCGGCCAGGGCTACGGCACCGAGGCGCTTCGCCTGCTGCTGCATTATGGCTTTGGCATTTTGAACCTGCACAACGTGATGCTGCGGGTGTTCAGCTTCAACCATCAGGCCATCACCTGCTACGAAAAGGTGGGCTTCAAGCGCATGGGCGCGCGCCGGCAGGCCTACACCCTGCACGGCGTCACCCACGATGAAGTCTACATGGATATCCTGGCCAGCGAGTTTCAGCCGGGCGAAGGCGGCTATTGCTGAAGTTTACCGGCAAAAACACCAAAAATTACAAAAACCCGCACCTTCACATGAAGTGCACCCCAAAAGTTAGACAGTGTGATAAACTGTTTAATGGAAGGGGTGCATTTTCATGCCCAAAGGCGTACCGAATAAGCGATATACGGGTGAATTCAAGCAAAAGGTTATCGAGTATAT